>CAZQAC010000026.1:0-23733 GCA_964591125.1 uncultured Lachnospiraceae bacterium | reverse complement strand
CAAACTACTTACAGAAATTTCATGAAAAACGAATTGGAAGAATTCATCGAATCGAACGGATTAGAAAAATACAAAGAAAACGATAAAATGATCGTTTACCTCAAAAAGTCATGATAGTATATAATCTTCCGAAGAAAATACCGACGTAATACGAACTCATATACGATTACCAACATGAAACGTCTACATGTACGCAGACGTTCTGACAGGAAAGAAATTGGGCTTAACGAGATGTTACGACTTAGAAATTTACATCATAAGCAGAACTTCAAAAGAATATTACCCGATCAAATAAAATATTTCAGCAGTAAAAACGCAAATAAAATACTGCAAAAGAAAGATAGAAGAAAACGAAAATATAATAACTATGTCAGGCGAAGAACCTAAAAAAGCGACATATATTCGCAAAAGTGTAGTTTTACGAATAATTCAACACATACCGCACTATCGAATATAAACACGAGGAAATAAACTTTCCTATGCACGAGAGAATATTGGCAACTCTTTCTATCCTTGTTCTCCGGTAGTTCTTGTCGTATGCAAAAACAAAAGAGATACAGATATGCTTTATATTATCCGACTTTCGATTTTCTGCTTATTTATAACTATACAATACAGTTTTAATAAAATAAGCTTTTATAGCACAATTCTTTGGTTTTTCTAACCAAAGAAGAACCAAAAACTTTCATTTGTTTCGGTTCTTCTTTTATAATTATAATATTTTATTTTTAACGTGAAATCGGTCTTCTATTGCGGCTTTTTGAGTATTACATTCGCAAATCTTTTTTACGCCCTCTTTAGAAAATTTGCACTTTCTTTCATAGGTATATAACCCGTTCACTTCTTGTTCTACGTCATAAATTTGAGTATAACAAAACGCCCATGTTTCCGGATTTTTCATCATCGCTTCGGTTATTCCGATATACCGATCTATAAATTCTTCTTCACTTTTAGCCGCGTCGCCATACCCCCAACTACCTTCGACTCTATCTCCGAACGGAATGTATTTTATGCCGCCGTATTCGCTTACCCAATAAGGCTGTCCTTCGTATTTTTGGACTTTATTGAATGTAACATACTGACCTTTTTCATACTTAGATGCATACGATTGAATATTTCCGTCGTAATCATGTACGTCAAAAGTATCCGTAATTACGTGAAATCCTCCGCTGGCATCTATAACTGGACGAGATCTATCATAACTTTTAGTTGTAAGATAAGCGATAGAAAGCGCTTCGTCATCAATACGTTTTCTATTGCCGTCCCAAACTTCGTTTAAAATACACCAACCGATAATAGACGGGTGATTGTAGTCGCGTTTAACCGCCTCCATCCATTCGGGTAAAAACAACTTGACGCAATCGAAATTATATCTATCCAATCCCCAATTGGGATATTCATCCCACACCATGTAGCCCATTTTGTCACAATAATACAAGCATAACGGTTCGAATATCTTTTCGTGTAAGCGCGCACCGTTAAATCCCATGTCCATCGAAAGACGAATATCCTGAACAAATCTCTCAGCATCCGGTGCCGTATATATTCCGTCGTGATAAAAACCTTGATCGAGAACAAATCTTCCGAATACGCTTTTTCCGTTCAATAAGAATTTCATTCCATCAAAGCATACTGATCTCATTCCGAAATAAGATTTTATTTCGTCAACAAGTTGACCGTTGTAATACATTTTTATTGTAAGATCATACAATCTGCCGTTTCCAAGTTCCCACAAATATAATTCTTCGAGATTGATATTTGCAATGGTGTTTGCGTCGGTTATTTTGAATTTGGCTTCGCCTTCTTTTTTACCTTCGTAAAAAGCCTCTGCTAATATTTCCGCTCCATAAGAATTCTTGGTTTCGATTTCAAGTACGGCTGTTTTTGAATCGATCATAGGCGTAATTCGAAAATTTTCGACAAATCGTTCACCTGTAGCTTCAAGCCAAACAGATTGCCAAATTCCCGTCGTGCGAGTATAAGAACAGCCGTGACTATACAAGAGGCTGCTTTGTTTTCCGTATCCGAACGCACCGTTTTTATTATCGTCTTCGGCGCATACGGTAATTACGAAACTTGGTGCAAATTCGGTTACTTCCATTTTAAAAGGAACGTAACCGCCGATATGTTCCGCTACTTTTTTACCGTTGATAAAAACCGTGCTTTTCCAATCAACCGCTCCGAAGTGCAAAAAGATGCGCTTGCCGATCATTTTTTCCGGCACGATTACTTTTTTTCTGTACCATACGCAGAACATAAAATCTTTGTTACCGATTCCGCTAAGCTCGCTTTCGGGGCAAAACGGTACGTTTATTTTTTGATTAAGACTGTCTCTTTCAAAAAATTTCTTTTCCATTCCCACCAAAGCATTGTCAATTTCGAATTCCCATTCGCCGTTCAAACACAACCAATTTTCTCTTTCGAATTGCGGGTTTGGAAATTCAGTGCGATAAACTTTCATTTTTAAATCTCCTTACTATTTAATATTTTATTAAGAATTTCGTTAATAAGCACAGCGTCGCATTTACCTTTTGTCAGTTTCATTGCTCGCCCCGATAAAACCGAAAAGACTTTTTTGTTTCCGTTGAGATATTCTTTAACTTCTTTATTATAATCTTTTAATATCTTGCGTAATTCGTTTTCGATAACTTCACGATCGTAGATCATTTTTAAGTCAAGTTCGTCTATGAGTTCTTCCGGTTGTCGATCCGTTTTCCAAATAGCCGGTATAAGGTCGTTTTTTACCGATGTAAGACTGATTATTTTTTCATCCACAAGGTGCAAAATTTCGTATAATCGTTTCGCATTTATTCCGATATTCAAACCATCGCTTCCAATTGATTTTGAAAGTTTTAATACCTCGCCCATAATCAAATTAGCTGTTTTTTTCGAATTAGCTCCTAATTTTATCGTTTCTTCGAATAAATCCGAAATGTCTTTGTCCTCTGTCAATACTTTTGCGTCATATTCGGACAAGCCGTAATTATCGACATAGGATTGAATTTTTCTGCGCATCGACATCGGCACAGATTTACGAATTTGCTCTATATATTCTTTTGTCAAAATAATAGGCGGTAGATCTGGTTCCGGAAAATATCGATAGTCTTGTTCGTCTTCTTTTCCTCTCATGCAATATCCGACATTTTTTATATCGTCCCATTTTCTGGTCTGATATTCTATCTTGCCGCCTTTTTCCAATATCGCAATTTGTCGTTCCGCTTCGAATTTGCAAAGTCTTCCGACAGCTTTAAACGAATTAACATTCTTTGTTTCGGTACGTGTTCCGAGTGGTTCTCCTTTTTTTGCGACAGATAAATTCACATCGCAACGCAACGAACCTTCCTGCATTTTTACGTCGGACACGCCGATATATTTGATAACGTTTTTCAATTCGGTTAAAAAAGCTACGGCTTCTTCCGGCGTATGCAAATCCGGTTTTGTGACGATTTCCATCAACGGTACTCCGCAACGATTATAATCTATATAAGTAACGCCGTCTCGGTGAATGAGTTTGCCCGCGTCTTCTTCTAAATGAATACGTTCGATTCTAACTTTTTTGTTTTTACCGCAAAAATCATATTCCAATACTCCGTTTTTGGCTATAGGCAAATCGTATTGCGTAATTTGCCAAGCTTTCGGAAGATCGGGATAAAAATAATTTTTTCTGTCCCATCTGCAATACTTCGCTACTTCACATCCTAACGCTAATCCTGCTCTCACTGTATATTCAACTGCTTTACGATTGAGCGTCGGCATAGAACCAGGGAGACCGATGCATACAGGACAACAACGTGTATTCGGTTCGCCTCCGAATTCGTTGGGACACGAACATAGCAGTTTAGAATCGGTTTTTAATTCGCAATGCACTTCCAATCCTATAGAAATAGTATAATTGTTCATTATCGGCTGTTCTCCGTTTCAAATGCTTCCGCTACAGAATAAAGTTTTTTATCCGAAAACATCGGTCCGATAAACTGAATTCCTGTCGGTAAGCCGTTTGAATCTTTGCCGCTAGGTACGCTTATTGCGGGATTTCCGGATATACTTGCCATAACGGTAAAAACGTCCGAATTCATAACAAGTTTTTCATTTCGATTATCGTTTTTAAAACCGTAAGCGCAAGACGGCGACGTCGGACTTAAAATCACGTCACAAACTTCAAAAGCGTCGTAAAAATCTTTTTTAATAGCGTTTTTAACTTCCGACGCTTTCATGTAATATCTTGAATAATAATCTCTCGACAAAACGTAATTTCCGAGCATAATTCTTCTTTTTACTTCCGCTCCGAATCCGTTTGTTCTTGAATTATATACAGTGTCGATATAACCGTTGCCGTTTACTCTTTCACCGTATTTTATTCCGTCAAAACGAGACAAGTTGCTCGCGGCTTCGGCGTATGCAACGGCTCTGTAAACCGACATCGCGCAAGAAAACGTATTCAAACTTACGTTAACTATTGTTCCGCCCGCTTTTTCGATTAATCGTATAGCATGTTCCGTGTTCTTTTTCACCGCATCGGTTATCAAATCGTATTCGATATACTGCGTTGGAATACCGAATTTCAAACCTTTCAACGACGGATAATAATCGGTAAAATTATTTTCGATATTTATCGAAGTGGAATCTTTTCCGTCTTTTCCGGCTATGACGTTAAGCAATTCTGCGTTATCGCGAACCGTTCTCGTAATAGATCCAATTTGATCGAAAGAAGACGCAAATGCAATAAGTCCGTATCTGCTCACCGTCGAGTAAGAAGGTTTCATTCCGACTACTCCGCAAAAAGCCGACGGTTGTCTTATGCTTCCGCCGGTATCCGTGCCGAGCGCTCCGTAACATTCATAATCGGCTACCGCAGCGGCGCTTCCTCCGCTACTGCCGCCCGGAACTTTTGTTTCGTCGACAGGATTTAAAACATCTCCGAATACGGAAGTTTCGTTTGACGACCCCATCGCAAATTCGTCCATATTGGTTTTTCCTATAAGAATCGCGTCTGCTTTTTTTAGTCTTTCGACAACTGTTGCGTCATAAATCGATACATAATTTTTCAAAAAATCCGACGCGCAAGTAGTTTTTACATCACATAAAGAAATATTATCCTTTATCGCAATCGGAACACCGGCAAGTGAACCTACGGAATCGCCACGATTTATTTTTTTATCCACTTCGACCGCAGAGGAAATAGCTTGTTCTGAACAAACAGTTATATACGCGTTAATTCTTTTTCGCGATTCGATTCTGTCTAACATAGCTTTCGTAACTTCGACAGCAGATAACTCTCCGTTTCTAATTGCATTACGAATTCGAACCAACGAATAATCGATAAAATCCATAATTCACTCCTAATCAACGACACGCGGCACAATAAACATTTCTCCGTCCGTGTCAGGTGCGTTCGATAAAACAGCTTTTCTATCAAAAGGCGTTTTAACGACATCGTCTCTCAACACGTCGCAAATTTCATATTCTCGCATATTAGAACAAGACGCTTCAAAATCTATAAACGAATCCATTTGCTCTATCATATTTTCCAAATATTGCGATACTTCGTTAATTTCGTCTTCGTTAAAAAGCAAACCGCTAAGCCTGCTTAATCGCATAATTTCGTCTCGAGCTATTTTCATTTAATCCTCACAAGTAAGCATGTTATAAAAAAAGTACCGTCGCCAATCCACTCGATATAGTATACATTATTCTAAGCCGAAAAGTCAAACATTTAATCGCGAAACATTTTTTATAAACCATAAATTATTGCCTAAAATATTGACAATTTTTATGCGATGTGTTATCATTAAAACATGCATAAAATTTTATTTTCATTATTCGATGACAAAATAGTTATATATACTTATTCCGTTTGTATTGCGGTAGGATTGATTTTGACGGCGTTTTTATTCCGTTTTTTATCCAAAAAGCTTGGCATGTCGCAAAAAGGATATGATTTTTACTCATTTACGGCACTTTTAGCCGTAATTGTAGGATTTATTTCGGCATTTGTTTTTCAGGATTTTTATCAGCTTCTCGACAAGGGGTACTCAAATATATATAACGCTTTTAAAAACCTTTTTCAAGGTAAAGGTTTTTCTCTCAGTGGCGGAATAACGTTTATGGGCGGATTAATCGGCGGAGCGGGATTTTTTATTATAGCCACTCTGCTCAATAAAGACAAAGAAATTAAAGCGGAATTTCCTCTCGTATCGGATATTGCCGCTCCGTGTATACTGCTTGCTCATGGTTTCGGTCGCATAGGGTGTTGGTTCGGCGGATGTTGTTACGGAAAAGAAACGACGTCTATTTTCGGAGTCGATTATCCCGTAAAAAACAACGTATGGGCAAAAGTATATCCGACTCAGTTATATGAAGCCGCGTTTTGTTTTGTAGCTTTCGCGATTTTCATGTTGCTTATATTCAAAATAAAGAAACGAGGTTTGCTAATCGGATTTTATGCGGGAGCATATTCTGTTTTCAGATTTATGAACGAATTTTTACGCGGAGATTATCGCGGCGGAGCAAACATAGGAATCAGCCCGTCACAAGTTCAATCGATTGTATTGTTTTGCGTTGCTGTCGCGTATTTTTTATTTAAGTTTTTGTATGAAAAGAAGTTTTATTCGAATGACGACAATCAAAAACACGCAGCAATCGAAAACAACGTCGAAAACGATAGCGGAGATAAACAACAAAACTGATTGATTTAATATATAGGAGATTTTATTTGTGAAAATAGCGGTAATTACAGGAGCAAGTAGCGGCATAGGCAAACAGTTTGCGTTACAGTTAAATGGAAAATCGGACATAGACGAAGTTTGGCTTATTGCCAGAGATATTGCAAGATTGCAGGAAACTGCGGATTGTTTACCTTATAAGACGCGTATTTTTTCTATCGATTTAACCGATTTTGACGCTTATAACGAATATGAATCCGCGCTTAAAGAATGTTCTGCGGAAATAGTCATGTTGATAAATTGCAGCGGATTCGGAAAATTCGAAGCTTTTACGGATACTCCTCTCTCCGTTAATCTAAATATGGTTGACTTAAATTGTAAAGCCGTCATTGCAATGTGTCAGCTTAGTTTGCCGTACATGAAAAAAGGATCGAGAATAATAAACGTAGCTTCGGTCGCCGCATATCAACCCATTCCTTACATAAACGTTTACGCCGCAACCAAAGTTTTTGTTTTGAATTTTTCGCGCGCGTTGAAACTCGAATTGAAACCGCAAGGAATAGGCGTAACTGCAGTTTGTCCGTTTTGGACTAAAACGGCGTTTTTCTCTAGAGCCGTCGACAGCGAGAAAAAAAACATCGTAAAAAAATATGCGGTAATGTACGATCCCGCGGACGTAGTCAGAGTTGCATATAAAGACGCGATGAAAAATAAAGAAATCAGCATTTACGGCAAGTATGCAAAATTTCAATGTTTTTTAACCAAGATAATTCCGCACAAAACGGTTATGAATATTTGGCTTAAACAGCAAAAATTAAAATAAATTTTTTATGAATACATTGGCTTTTGAAATAATCGGCGTTATCGCTTTCGCGTTATCGGGAACGATGGTGGCGTTGAAAAATAAAATGGATATAATCGGTTCCGTAATATTAGCTAATATTACATCGTTCGGCGGCGGCGTTTTGCGTGACTGTCTCATTGGCTCTCTGCCTCCCAAACTTTTTGTCGACGAACTGTATCTGGTTTATGTAGCGATAGCGTCGGCTTCGTCCATTATTTTAATGGTTCTTATATCGACTTTCAAACCTTTTAAGAACGGGGTAAAAAGCGTCGAATTCAACATTATTTTGAATGTTATGGACGCGATTGGACTTGCACCGTTTTGTCTTGTCGGAGTCAATAATGCCATTGCTCAAGGTTACGGAAGCAATATTTTCATGCTATGCGTCATCGGTTGCATTTCTGGTTGCGGAGGCGGAATAATGCGAGATATTTTGGCACACCAAATTCCCATAATATTTCGAAAATATATTTACATAATTCCTTGTCTTGTCGGCGTTACCGTATACGTGTTGTTGTTATATTTTGAAATTACGAATGCCGTAATCGCAATGCTTTGCGCCTCTACGCTGATAATAGGAGGACGTTTAGCCGGTATATTTTTCAAAATAAATATGCCCGTTGTCAAAATAGACGATACCGACAGTGGGCAAAATACAGATAAAAATTAAATTTTTTCTGCGAAATCGATTAAAAAAATTTAATCAAACAGCCATATATTATTGACTATTTCGCTCAAATTCATTATAATAATACTGCGTGTCTTTAGTTTGCGAAACATATAATCGCAATCATTGCTCGACGCTTTATTTTACAAATAAATTTATCGGAGGTTTTCTATGAAGAAAATGACAATCGACGGTAATAACGCCGCTTCGCATATAGCGTATGCTTTCAGCGAAGTCGCCGCTATTTACCCAATTACTCCTTCTTCTCCCATGGCAGAATACGCCGACGAATGGGCAACTCAAGGAAGAGTAAACATGTTCGGACAACCGCTTAAGATTGCGGAAATGGAATCCGAAGCAGGCGCAGCGGGCGCAGTTCACGGTTCGCTTGTTGCGGGTGCGCTTACCACCACATACACGGCAAGCCAAGGCCTTTTGCTTATGATTCCGAATATGTACAAGATAGCAGGCGAACTGCTTCCGTGCGTATTTCATGTCAGCGCAAGATGTTTGGCATCTCATGCGCTCAATATTTTCGGCGATCATTCGGACGTTATGGCGTGCAGACAAACGGGTTTTGCAATGCTTTCGTCCAACTCTGTTCAAGAAGCGATGGATCTCGCTCTCGTAGCGCATCTTTCTACATTAAAGGCAAGAGTTCCGTTCTTGCATTTCTTTGACGGATTCAGAACCAGTCACGAAGTTTCTAAAATCGACGGTATCGAATACGAAGAAATTTTGCCGCTCGTTGATATGGATGACATCAAAGCATTTAAAGAACGCGCTTTGAACCCCGAACATCCCGTTCAGATGGGTACCGCACAAAACGGAGATATTTTCTTCCAGAACCGCGAAGCTTGCAATAAGTACTATAATGCCGTTCCCGGTATCGTAAAAACCATGATGGAAAAAGTTTCCGCACTTACCGGCAGAAAATACGAAATTTATCAGTATTACGGAGCTCCCGATGCAGAAAGACTTATCGTTATGATGGGCTCCGGTTGCGAAGCTACCGAAGAAACCGTTGATTATCTTACCGCTAAGGGCGAAAAAGTCGGTCTTTTGAAAGTCAGACTTTACAGACCTTTCTCCGTTGCTGATTTTGTAGATGCTATCCCTGCTTCCGTTAAGAAGATCGCAGTTATGGATAGAACCAAGGAACCCGGCTCCATCGGAGAACCGTTGTATCTTGACGTATGCGCCGCTTTGACCGAAGCAGGCAGAACCGACGTTAAGGTTGTCGGCGGAAGATACGGTTTGGGTTCTAAAGAATTCAATCCTACAATGGTTAACGCTATCTATAAAAACCTTGCTCAGGAAAAACCTTTGAATCACTTTACCGTTGGTATTGTCGACGACGTAACCAATCTATCGTTGCCTTTAAACGAATTTGTAAACGCTTCTCCCACAGGTACGAGTCGTTGCAAGTTCTACGGACTCGGTTCCGACGGTACTGTCGGTGCAAACAAAAATAGCATTAAGATCATCGGCGATCATACCGATATGTATGCTCAGGGTTATTTTGCATATGACTCCAAAAAGAGCGGCGGTCTTACTATTTCACATTTGCGTTTCGGTAAAACGCCTATCAAATCTACCTATCTTATCGATCAGGCAGACTTTGTTGCATGTCATAACCAATCCTACGTTACTCGTTACGATATGACTGGCGACCTTAAGGAAGGCGGCGTATTCTTGCTTAACACCAATTGGACGTCGGAACAACTCGAAGCCGAATTGCCGGCAAAGATGAAAAACGACATCGCTACTAAGAAAATTAAATTCTATACTCTTGACGGTCTTAAAGTCATTACCGAAATCGGTGCAAGAAAGGGTGTAAATACCGTTATGCAGGCTGCTTTCTTTAAGCTTGCCGACATAATTCCTTATGCCGACTCCGAAAAGTACATGAAGAAAATGATCGAAAAAGCTTATGCTAAGAAGGGTGACGCCGTTGTTCAGATGAACTACGCATGCGTTGATAAAGCCATCGAAGGTTTGGTAGAAGTTAATTATCCCGCTTCGTGGGCAACCACTACCGAAGGCGCAGAAATGGTTAAGGGCGCAAGTGACGCATATTTCCAAAAAATAGTTAAACCCGTTTCTGCTCAAGCCGGCGACAGTTTGCCTGTTTCCGCTTTTGACGCCGACGGTCATGTTCCTACCGGAACCACTCAGTTCGAAAAACGTGGTATTGCGGCAATGATACCGTCGTGGGACGCTGCAAAATGTATTCAGTGTAACCAATGTTCGATGGTATGTCCGCATGCATGTATTCGTCCTGTCTTGGCAACGAAAGAAGAACTTGCTAACGCTCCCGAATCTTTTGCGACGAAAGCTACGATCGGATTGCCAGAATATTCGTTCAGAATGCAGCTCTCTCCTCTCGATTGTACCGGTTGCGGAAGCTGTGCAAACGTTTGCCCCTCTAAAGAAAAAGCTCTTACAATGGTTCCTTTCGGTTCGCTCGAACATGTGGAAAATGCAAATTACGAATACAGTCAAGCCAACATTACTCTTAAAGACGTGTCCGCTAAATTCAAACCCGAATCGGTTAAAGGAAGTCAGTTCTTACAGCCGTTGTTCGAATTCTCCGGTGCTTGTGCAGGTTGCGGTGAAACTCCGTACGTTAAATTGGTTACGCAGTTATTCGGTGACAGAATGGTAGTTGCAAACGCGACCGGTTGCTCGTCTATTTACGGCGGCTCTGCCCCCACCTGTCCTTATACGAAAAACGCTAAAGGTCAAGGTCCCGCATGGGCAAACAGCTTGTTCGAAGACAATGCCGAATTCGGTTACGGAATGAATCTCGCTTACAAATCGAGACGTAATAAGCTTGCCGACGATATGACTGCAAATATGGAATCCGTAAATGCTGAAACCAAAGCTGCTTTTGCCGAATGGCTTGAAAATAAAGACAACGCAAACGGTTCTAAAGTTGCAGCTGAAAAAGTTAAAGCTGCAATGGCGAACGAAACTGCTGCAGGTCTTGATTATATCAAAAATAATCTGGATTGCCTTGTTAAACCTTCTATTTGGATTTTCGGCGGCGACGGTTGGGCTTACGATATCGGTTACGGCGGACTCGACCATGTTCTCGCTTCCGGCGAAGACGTAAACGTTCTTGTCGTCGATACCGAAGTTTATTCGAATACCGGCGGACAAGCAAGTAAGTCAACTCCTACCGGCTCTGTCGCTAAGTTTGCAGCAGGCGGAAAACGAGTTAAGAAAAAGGACCTCGGCATGATGGCTATGAGTTACGGTTATGTTTACGTAGCGCAAGTAGCTATGGGCGCAGACAAAAATCAGGTAATTAAAGCCCTTGCGGAAGCAGAAGCTTATCCCGGTCCTTCGCTCGTTATCTGCTATGCTACATGTATCAACCATGGTATCGATATGTCTAACGGACAACTCGAAACTAAAAAGGCAGTCGATGCCGGATATTGGCAGCTTTACAGATATAACCCCGCTCTTGCAGACGAAGGCAAAAATCCGTTCACTCTCGACAGTAAAGAGCCGACAGGTTCCTATCAAGATTTCTTAGCTCACGAAACGCGTTATACCGCACTTAAGAAATCTAAACCTGAAATTGCAGACAAGTTGTTTGCTCAGGCAGAAGAAGACGCTAAAAACAGATTGGAAACTTATAAGAAAAAAGCAGGTCTTAACTAAGACGTATTAATAAAAAGAGGGAACGTCTTCATGTCGTTCTCCTCTTTTTATTTTACTTAAATGAAAAAACATAAAAGATTATGTGTAACATCGAAAATAAACAATTAAATGAAAATATAAACAACGTTTCTTTAAAAGAAAAATGCTTTAAGATTTTAAAATATATTTTTATCGACGCATTATCAGGTATGGCTACGGGATTGTTCGCTACTTTGATAATCGGTACTATAATCGCAAAAATAGGTGCTTTTATTCCGGGAACAATCGGTACATACATAATTATAACCGGTCAAATCGCTCAATTTTCTATGGGTGCAGGAATTGCTCTCGGTATGGGATTTAAATTAAAAAAATCGCCCTTGGTATCGATTTCGGCAGGCGTCGTGGGAATGATAGCGTCGTTTGCCGCAAAAATCGTATCCGGGCAAGCCGTTAATTTTGCGCTGCAGCTTTCATCCGGAACATATTCTACTACTGTAGGCGAACCGCTTTGTACTTTTATTGCGGCATTAACCGCACTCGAAGTCGGTTCTCTTGTTAGCGGAAAGACAAAAGTCGACATAATCGTAACGCCTTTAGTGACCGTCGGATCGGGTGCTATCGTTGCGTTTTTGCTTGGAAAACCGTTGTTTAGCTTTATTGCGTTTTTGGGTAACATAATAGCGTTCGCTACGGAACAACAACCGTTTCTTATGAGCATAATCGTATCCGTATTAATGGGAATATTCTTGACATTACCTATATCGTCAGCCGCTATAGGCGTTATGATACTCGGCAGTAGTCCTTTGGCAGCAGGCGCCGCCGTTGTCGGCTGTTGTACGCATATGGTAGGTTTTGCGGTAATGAGTTTCAGAGAAAATAAATGGGGCGGATTGCTTGCTCAGGGACTCGGAACAAGTATGTTGCAAATGCCTAACCTTGTAAAAAAGCCGATATTATGGTTACCTCCGATCATTGTTAGTGCAATTCTCGGACCTATCGCAACTTGTTCGCTTGGTATTATAAGTACGGCAGTCGGCAGCGGCATGGGTACGGCAGGTCTTGTCGGAATAATAGAAACATTTTCGGCAATGACGGCAAACGGTACTTCATGGTGGTTATCTTTAATAGAAATTATTTCGATAAACATTATAGCTCCGGCAGTTTTATGTTTAATAATTTCCGAAATTATGCGCAAAATCGGCTGGATAAAAACCGGCGATTTAAAATTAGATATTTAATATCGTTAAATATCATAAAAACAGGTTGAGTAATTAAACTCAATCTGTTTTTTTAAGTCATAGATGTTTTTTACGTGAATCGCGTTTCCATTTTTTATATTCGAATTTGACTTGTTCGAACGCCTTTTTTTCGCCGTTTTCCTTAAGCATAACGAGCCATCTGCGCATTGTTTCGGAAGATTCATGATGCATTCTAACCGCGTCTGTATCTTTTTCAAAATATTGCAACGGACTACCGTCGTCGTATTCCTTTTTTTTATAAATTTTACTAGCTGCTATTCTGTCGCAAAAGCTTTCGACAAGGTAGTTCAATGGCATAGGAACGGCGACGTCTTTGTGTAATTTTGAAGAATAATCAACCCAATATTCGAAATGATGTTTGTTACGTCCTTTGTGATGCAACCAAGCTTCTGAATACCCTTTTTCTTCTCTTTCAAACGAATTCGGACTGCGATAACCCGTATAGTATTTAGCTCCGGTCTTTAATTCGGTTACGGAATATTTTGACAAATCGTGTAGTAATCCTTGTTTTATTAATCCCATTTTGAAACAAAGACGCATGACTTTGTGACGATGTTTTGTAATAGTTCGCAAATGATTTAACAATTTCATAAAAATATTATATATATTTTTAATAATAAAGTCAAATAAAAATTGCCGTTAAACCCCACTGTAAGCGTTAAAGCCGCCGTCTATGGGAATTATTACTCCGGTGACGAATCCGCTAGCGTTTCTGTCTGCCAACCATAACAAAGTACCGATCAGCTCCTTTGCTTCGCCGAATCTGTTCATCGGCGTATGATTTAGTATTTTGTGAGTTCTTGCCGTGGGATTTCCGTTTTCGTCGAATAACAACGCTCTGTTTTGATTTGTAACGAAAAAACCCGGTGCGATAGCGTTTACTCGTATGTTACACGGTGCAAAATGAACAGCCAACCATTGAGTAAAATTACTTATTCCGGCCTTTGCCGCAGAATAAGCAGGAATTTTAGTTAAAGGTCTGAACGCGTTCATCGACGAAATGTTAATAATATCGCCGCCTGTTTCCAACATATCGGAGGCAAACACCTGAGTCGTTAAAAAAGCAGATAAAATATTTAAATCGAAAACAAATTTTAACCCCATTTCATCAAGCGAAAAAAAATCTTTTTTTACATCGGAATCGATAGTCATATATTCATTATCGGTGGTTGCTTTGGGATTGTTGCCGCCTGCTCCGTTAATCAAAAAATTAACTTTACCGAATTTGTCATTAATTATTTTTTTAGCGTCGATAAGCGACTGTTTTTCCAAGCAATTGGTTTTTATTGCAATGGCATTAGAACCTATTTTGGTCTCCACTTCGCGAGCGGCTTCTTCGTCAATGTCCAAAAGAGCGATTTTTGCACCGCAATCCGCTAATGCATATGCAAATTCACGCATTAACACTCCGCCTGCTCCGGTTATCGCTACTACTTTATTTTGTAAATCTACTTTAAAAGGTAACATATTTATTCTCTCCTTTTTCTGCCATTTCGAATAAACCGTTCAAATATGCGGCGCCTAAAGCGCGATCATATAACCCATAGCCCGGTTTTCCGTTTTCATCCCAAATATTTCTTCCGTGATCCGGGCGAACATATCCGTCGAATCCGTTTTTAACAAGAGCGGAAACGATTCCGCATATATCAAGACTACCTGCAGATGTAAGATGTCCGCATTCGCAAAAATCGAGTTCGCCGTTAAATTTAATATTACGTAAATGAGCAAACGGTATACGCTTTAATTTAGCGAATTTTTCAGCCATCGCTACTATATTATTTTGTCTTCCTGCGCCCAAAGAGCCTGTGCAGAATGTCATTCCGTTGTGTCTGTTCGGGACGCGTTCAAATAGTAAATCATAATCTTTTTCAGTACTCATTATTCGAGGCAAACCAAATATTCCCCACGGCGGATCATCAGGATGAATCGCCATTGAAACGCCCGCGTCATCGCATGCCGGCATAATTTGTTTTAAAAACCAAACTAAATTTTCAAACAATTGCTCACGTGTAATATTGTTGTACGCTTTCAATAATTCCTTCAATTGTTCAGGTTTATAGCTTTCGTCCCAACCCGGTAAGCTTACCTTTGTGGGATCGAGATTTTTGATTTCTTCGTGACAATAAGAAAGCGAATAAGAACCGTCCGTCGCTTTTTCGTTCAAATTGGTTCTAAGCCAATCAAAAACGGGCATGAAATTATAACAAACGCATTTAACGCCGATTTTTCCGAGATTTTTTATTGTTTGCGCGTAATTTTGCACATATTTTTTCCGAGAAGGCAAGCCAAGTTTAATATCTTCGTGAACGGGAACGGATTCGATTACTTCGCAAGAAAGACCGTTTTCTTCGCATGTATTTCTTAGTTTAATCAATCGTTCCGAGTCCCATGTTTCGCCGACAGGTATGTCGTAAATCGCCGTCACAACTCCGCTAATATTGGGGATCTGGCGTATGTATGAAAGCGAAATCGGATCATTTTCGCCATACCATCTGAACGTCATTTTCATAAAAAATTGTTCTCCTTTAAAGTTATTTCTTTTCCAGTTTTTGCCGATTCGTAAGCGGAAAGCGTTACAAGCATAGTGTTGACGCAATTGTCGAAATCACATTCGAATTTCTCCGAAGAATTTTCTAAATTATCGTAAAATTCAGAAATAAGAATATTATGTCCATATCCCCAATCAACCTTACCGTTTATTGCATATTTATTTTCTTCAATATTAATTTCTTTACCGTTGATAAAAAGTTTATCTGCGGAAGCTGATATTATTCCTTGATCGGTCGAAAAATCAATTCTGACGGGAAAACTCTCTTTTGCAGCAGTCGTGGCAATAAAGGATACTTCGAATTTATCGTAGTTCATTTTAATTATCATTTCGTCTTCCACTTCTATAATTGATTTTAGATGCGTGTTATCCATAGAAGCTTTGACGGAATTCGGTAAACCGAGCGTGTTTATCAATAAATCAAGCGTATGTATAGCCTGATTTATTAAAGCTCCGCCACCCTCTGTCGCCCATTTTCCGCGCCATGCACCAGATTCGTAGTACTCTCGGGTTCTATTCCACAAAACGCTACCGCTTGCAAAATATATTTTTGCGTTTTCGATTAATTTTCGTATCTCGATATTTGCGGGTAAAAATCTGTTTTGGAAACAAATTGCATATTTTGCAGAACTTTTTTTATAAGCGTTCGACAGTTCGCGAAGCTGTTCGAAATTAATGCAAACAGGCTTTTCAGATAAAACGTTTATATTTCGTTTTAATGCGTTAACGACCATTTCCGAGTGTAAGTAATGCGGGGTACAAATGTGAACGACGTCCGGTCGAATTTCTTCATACATAGTAATATAATCGGTATATATTTTTGCTTGCGTTTTACACTGAAGAAGTTTACGTTCCGCCTGACCTTTATCTATATCGCATACGGCAACGATGTTTATTCCTCGTTTTTTTAACGCTTCGATATGATTCGCGCTTATCGCACCCATGCCGATAATACAAGCATTCATATTACTTATTAAACGAGTTGTCCAAAGACAAAACTTTTTCTGCGCCTTCTTTACGTCTTGACGTAGCCACTCTTTTATTAAGTTCCGATAAATATAAATCGTCGTCGAACGGAATGTCGATTTTTTTATCCAACCAAGTAGACAACAACATTGCGTCCGCTATGCTTACGCCTTTAATACCTTCTTTGCCGTCTATAAACAACGGTTCTAAACCGAGAATTGCGTTCGCTACATTGTTTAATACTCTGCAATGTTCGCTACCTTCCGCCTTCTTGATTTCCAATACTGTTTCGGTTGCTTCGGGTTGTGAAAATCCGTCTTTTGCCTCTTTGACGTATATTCTTTCGTCCGTTTCTATAGTGGTCATGGTTACAACGTTGTTTTCGTAAACAAGCTTACCCTTCGTTCCCAAAATCTCCAAACGATTGCTTCCGGGAGTATCACCTGTCGACGTAATGAAACAGCCAGTCGCTCCGTTGGGGAATTCGAGATATGCCGTTACGTCATCTTCAACTTCTATGTCGTGCCACTTTCCGAAATGACAGAAAGCGCGAACTGAAGACGGCATCATTCCTACAATCCATTGAAGCAAATCTATCTGATGCGGGCATTGATTGAACAATACTCCTCCGCCTTCACCACTCCAAGTCGCACGCCAATTTCCGCTGTCATAATAACTTTGCGTACGATACCAATTGGTAATAATCCAATTGACGCGTTTTATTTCGCCAATTTCGCCGTTCGTTATTATTTCGCGCATTTTGATGTGGCAAGGATTTGTTCTTTGGTTAAACATAACCGCAAACAATTTATCCGATTTTTCTGCCACGGCGTTCATTTCTTTTACTTGTTTCGTATAAACGCCGGCAGGCTTTTCGCTTATAACGTTAATACCTGCATTCAACGCGGCTATACTTAGCGGCGGGTGATAATAATGCGGAACGGCGATTATTGCGCAGTCGATAAGTCCGCTTTTAAACATTTCTTCCGCAGAAGCGAATCTTGCTACGTTTTTATCTATTTCATCTGCTACGACGTCCATTTTTTTCTCGTTAATGTCACAAATTGCGCTCAACACGCCGTTTTTAACCTGTCCCGTCGATAATAGTTTTAAATGAACTGTTCCGATGTTTCCTATTCCGACTATTCCGAATCTTACTTTGTCCATATTCCTTTATATCCTTCCGAAAATCCGTTATTTTTCAAAATATTCTTAAACGCGTCGATCGCTGCCTTAAATGCCGTCGGTTGATCTGGATACTCGAATTTATTGGTTAATTCTTTTTTGTCAATACTGTTATAGCCTTCGAATACATGCAAATGCGGCTCTATCGTAAAAGTCGCGTCGCGATTAAGTTGCATTACCATTCTATCTATTTGTCCGTCACCGAATCCGGACGGAACTATTTGTTTCGTCGCCGAAATTACGTCTTTTACGTGGAAATACAGAGCTTTGTCATATAATTTTTTCAAAGCGTAATTTATATCTTCATCCCACATCAAAAAATTCGCGGGATCGTAAACGGAATATAATCCTTCGACGTTTTCGTAAAGTTTAACGCAATTATCAACAGTCGCACCGTATATTGCACTTTCGTTTTCGTGACAAAGCTTAATTCCTTCGCTTCGAGCGTATTCAACCATTTTGTTTAATCTGTCGATAACTATTTGGGAAACAACCGAATATTCCTCTCGCGATACGAAATAAGAAAACATTCTTATTTTATCCGTATTCATAACGTGAGCTATCTCGATTAATTTTTTTAACATATTAAAATGCTCTTGCTCCGATTCAGCTATTTCTATTTTTCCCAAGGGTGAGCCTAAAGACCAAACTTCGATTTCGTTGTCGAGTAGCTGTTTGTAAATTTCTTTGGCTTGCTCCTTTTTTAATTCGCTGACGTTTGTTCCGTTGACAGAACGCAATTCAAGCGCAAAAATTCCGTTTTTATGCAAGTTATCGATTTGCGTTTTTAATTCGGCTCCGCTTTCATCTGCGAATGCACATAATTTAATATTCATAAAATTCTCCTAATTAAAATCCCAATTTTTTAATATTTGCACAACTTGTTCTTAAACAATCGAACGGATCGCCGTAATCGGCTGCGTCATCTTGTTCTACGAACGCAAATTGAGTACCGGCTTTTTCGAATGCCGGAATAATTTTACTCCAATTTAAATTACCTTCTCCGACAGGCGCGAATTTTTCTTCCCAATCCGGCGTTATTTTAAAATCTTTCAAATGAACACATTCAATTCTTCCTTTATATTTTTCAATAGCATCAAGAACTGCCACTCCGCCGCGTTGGACCCAATGTACGTCGAGAGTAATGTGCATTTCGGGGACGTTTTCGAACATATAGTCAAGCAACGTAACGCCAGGTTCCGTTTGGACGAAATCTATACTGTGATTATGATAAAAGAACTTACAGCCTGCGTCAGATATGGTTTCGCTAATACTTTTAATTTCGTCTATAAATTGAAAAAATCTGTTTTTATCTTTAAGGCATTCCCCGGGTAACATACCCAATCCGATATTAAAACAGCCGATTTGTTTATGTTTGGCTATTTCTTCGTTAAGATTGTTTTTGAATTTATCGTATGAAATGTGTGTTAAATTTACAGGCATTTCATATTTATCTATCATTTTTTTTAAGAATTCCGGATTAAAATCTCCCCCGTTTGGTGCACCCGAATACTGTACACACTCATAGCCTATCTCTTTCGATATAGCAAAAGCTTTTTCTATACCCTCATCTGTTTGCAGATATTGTCTTGCTGAAAATAGTTGAACACCGAATTTCATCTTATAATTCTCCTTATTTATTTTGATACATTATACCTCAACAATCAGATTTTTTCAATAGCAATTACAGTTTTTTTTAAAATAGTATTGCAATTCGCGCAATTTTAGTATATAATATAATCATGAAAAGCAAGGATATTAGAATACTCAGCGATTCGGATATAGAAATGTCGTATATCGCGATAGAAAAAACAAGAGCCGAAAATTATTTTAAGCATTGTCACGAAAATTATGAGCTTATTTTTTTTCTTAGCAACACCGCGCTTTATGTAGTCGAAGACAAAGTGTACGCTCCGTCTTCGGGAGATTTTATACTTATTGCGCCCGGCAAATTTCATTTTCTGCGGCCCAAAAGAGAAAGCTACTACGAACGAATGGTTTTAGGGTTTTACCCCGAATTACTTGACAAAAAAAAGCTTCTTGACGATATAAAAGGAAAAGGCGAATTTTTCTCGAAAAAGAATTATCCCGAATTGAGTTCGGCAATAGAAAAAATCGCACTTCATTCAAAAAATTATAGCGACGACGATTTGAAATTATTGATCAAATGCAAGTTAACCGAAATTTTTTTGGCTATTGCTCATTTACCCGTAGTTTTATGCGAAAACGAGCCGAATAATAACTCAGTATGCACCGACGCTATACGATATATATCAGATAACATGTCGACAATTAACGGAACGGACGATATAGCTAAAGCGCTTTTTGTTTCAAAATCATCGTTACAACACTCGTTCAGAAAAAATATGGACATATCGTTAATGCAATATGTTAAAATAAAAAGGCTGGTTGCCGCAAAATTACTTATTACAAATGGTTACAATGCCAAATATGCCGCAGAAGCCGTCGGTTATAAAGATTATTCGACATTTTTCAGAGGATTTAAGACATATTTCGGATATTCGCCGGCAGATGCAAGTAAAAACTAATAGAGGTAAAAACATATGATTAAATTTGAAAAAATAACTGAAAAGCAATTTTTAAACGACGTAAAAGAACAATGCGTTTATTCGGACGTTAAGCTTCCTGTAAGAGCTACAAAAAAAAGTGCCGGTTACGATTTTTTTGCGCTTTATGATTTTTTGCTCAATCCCGGACAATCGATAAAAATGCCTACCGGAATAAGAATTATTCTGCCGCAGGACAAATTTTTGATGATAGCTCCGAGGAGCGGACTCGGTTTTAAATATCGTATACAATTAGATAATACGGTAGGAGTTATTGACGCCGATTACTCGGAATCCGACAACGAAGGACATATTTGGATAAAAATTACAAACGATTCACGAGAAAACAAAACAGTCTGTGTTAAAAAGGGCGAAGCCTTTGCTCAAGGTATTATATTGCAGTACTTTGTAACCGATGACGATTGTGCCGACGCTAAACGTAATGGCGGATTCGGAAGCACAGATAAATAAACGCCAACATTAAGGTGCAATCAGTATAAAAAACGTCTTACGAAAATACATTAAGACGTTTTTTATATTATCAAATTCAGTTGAAAATTTCATTCATCTCCGCTTGTTTTTTTATCAATCCGTTAATAACTATGTAAAATATAACAACTAAATAAACGGCTGCCCCCAACCAAGCGAGAACGTTAGAGAAACACGCTCCCGTGAATCCGAAATAAACGGCTATCGTGAACGAAACTATCGTTCTTACTGCAAATTCAATTATTCCGCCGATTACGGCAAGATCTCCTCTGCCCATAGCTTGAATACACGGTCGAATCATATAAATCAAATATAACGCATAATAAAAAGCTGATTGAATTATTATGTACTGTTTAACATACGAAAAAGTTTCTTCGTCGGCTCCCGGCAATAAAACTTTTGAAAAAGGTAACGCCGTTACGAGACAACCGAACACGGATACGGCAGTAAATATTAATCCCGATAACAAAGCGGCATAAAAACCTTTTTTTATTCTTAAATAATTCTTCGCACCGTAATTTTGTCCCGCATATGTTGCCATTGCCGTCCCGGCACCGTTTAATATTGCACCGAAAATATTATCGATTTTACTTGCCATGCCTTGAGCTATGGCACATCTGTCGTCGGGCAACATGTTAAACGCGCGCTGTTGAAACATACATCCCGAAGCCGTTATCATAAATTGAACCGCCATAGGAATACCGACAGCGAAATGTTGCAATGCAAATCTTGCCGAAAATTTAAAATCTGATTTTTTAAGACGAAGAACTTTGAACTTTTTAAAAATTATGAAAAAACCTATTACCGCTGATATCCCTTGGCTTATAACGGTTGCCCATCCTGCCCATTCTACCCCGAAACTATCTACGACAAACAATAAGCTGTTTAAACCTAAATTTAAAACTGCGCATAACAGTAAAATAATTAACGGCGTTCTACTGTCACCCATTGCACGCATAAATTGATCCGACATATTATACAGCATCGAAAAAGTTAAACCCGCAAATATCGTAATCAAATAATCGTTCGCGTATTCAATAAATTTTTCGTTTGTTTGCAACAATACCAAAAGCGGACGAGTAAAAATAAGCGCAGTTAGCGAAAGAATAACGGCTACCGCTATTCCGGACACAATAGACGTTGCCAAACTTTTGTGCATTTTTTCTTCGTCTTTCGCGCCTACAAATTGACTTAATACTATGCCGAACCCTGCGGATATTCCTTGAGAAAAACCAAGAACCAAAAACGTGATAGAACCGGTTACGTTAATCCCTGTGGCTGCGTCGGCGCCTCTTGATAACGAAACGATTAATGCGTCTCCGAGAGAATATAATTGTTGCAACATAAAACTGATTGCAATGGGAATAGCAAATATTAACAGATTTTTAAAAGGACTGCCGACCGTCATATCTATTGCTTTTTTCATTTCGTAACACCGCGGTATAATTCTATTTGCGGTTATTTTAGCATATCGACGAAACAAAGTCAAACGATTACATCGAATTTAGCCAAGATAAGGAACGATTGCGGAGATTAAAACATAAGATATATAACAGCTTTGGATTTGGAGGTTGAATAATGAATATCGCCGTAATTTTCGGAGGAAAAAGTTGTGAACATAATATCAGTATTGCCACAGGCATCGGCATCGCCAATACTATCAAAAATTCCGGGCATAAGGTATTTTGCATATATATAGATAAAAACGGTATTTGGAAAACTTCTGCGTCGTTTTTCGATATAGAAACGTTTAAGACGGATGTCGGCGGTAAAAAGGTATATTTTTTACCCGGCGACAATAGATTGCATTTTTGCGGCAGTTTAAAAAAAACAGCCATCGATTGCGCGATTTTATGTAATCACGGGCGCAATGGTGAAGACGGAACGCTACAAGGATTGTTAGAACTTTCCGGTGTCGCATATACAGGATGTTCGGTTTCCGCAAGCTCGGTCGGTATGGATAAAATTCTCATGAAAAAAGTATTTGCTGACGATAGGATTCCGATTGTAAAATGGCGTGCTTTCGACAAAACCGAAACGACGGAAACGATTGCCGACAAAACAATGCGTTTTCCTACGTTGCCCGTAATAGTAAAACCCGCTAATGCCGGTAGCAGTATCGGGATAGGAATCGCTCACAATAAAAACGAATTGATTTCATTAATAGACTCAGCGTTCGTTTGGGATAATAAAATAATCATAGAAAAAGCATTGACCGATTTTACAGAGTTGAATTGCGCTGTTATAGGCGGTTCAGGCAAAATAATCGTAAGTGAGGTCGAAAAACCTGCGTCTGCAAGCGAATTTTTGACATATGAAGACAAATATCACGATAACTGTAAAATGAGTTGTTCGAGAGTATTTCCGGCAAATATAGACGAAACGATAAAAAAATCGGTAAAAAAACTCGCAGTTAAAGCATTTAAATCGATAGACGCCTCCGGAATTGCTAGAGTTGATTTTTTGTTAGACAATAAAACAAATAAATTATACGTTAATGAAATCAACACCATACCGGGAAGCCTTGCATTATATTTATTTCCCGATAAATCGCCCGTCGAATTGATTTTTACATTAATTGACATTGCAATCAAAAGACAAGAAGAGATCAAAAAACTGAAATATGAATTTATGGATAAAGATTTTATGAAAAAAGGATAAATTATGTAATACTTTTTCAATAAAACGCTTGCTTTTGATTTGAAAACGTGATATAATATTACAAGCTGAGTTTGGTTCGGCGACTATTTATAGTTTGGAGACGTATCGAAGTGGTCATAACGGGCCTGACTCGAAATCAGGTAACGGGCAACCGTTCGTGAGTTCGAATCTCACCGTCTCCGCCAAAAGCGAATAATACGAACACCGAGCAAAATTCGGGGTTCGTATTAT
>CAZQAC010000025.1:0-24607 GCA_964591125.1 uncultured Lachnospiraceae bacterium | reverse complement strand
GATTTCGGCGAGCAAAAGAAAGGTGCGAAGTACGAAATTTATCTTCTTGACGAAACTCACGACGCAGAAAAAATTGATGAAACGAATTTGTTGAAATTCGCGATGAAGCCGAATTCTTGTTTGCTCGTCAAAGAAATTTAATTAATAAGAAAAAGAATTGCATACGGGATTGGTTATGCGATTCTTTTTGATTATAAAAGAAAAATTTTAGTGTTTCGGACTTTTTTTGGCTAAATTTCTGTGAAGCAAAAATAACCATGAGGTGTTGTCTTTTTGAAGTGTTTTTGTTGAAATTGTGAAAATATTAAATGCGTCGAATTTTGTCGAAATGTACTAAAAAATTATACAAGATGTACAAAAAATATATTCTGTGTTCCAAAACGACAAAATACGGACAAGCAATTTTAATTTTTTTGGAAAAATATGATAAAATTCCCTTAAACTTATTGACATGAGAATGTTTTTTGTATATAATAAATATGTATTTTATCTCTAATCTGTTTTTAGAGAAACAAAAGAAGTTGAAAAACGACATACGATTTTTCGAATAAATGCAATATGGCAGGCGATGATTTATGCCCGAAATCGTAAAAAAAGTGTCGCCTAATATCATATTAGACGTACACAAACGACGATTTTTCTTGTATAAAAACCTTGAAAGATGCTTTTTTTGCTCGTTTTCAATGCTTTTCTCGCAATTTTCTACGTATTATCGATGCGAATAAAAAATTATTAGCCGATTTATACGCAAAAGTGCCGTCTAATATGATATTAGATGAACAAAACGCATAATAATATTCGTTAGACAGACAAATTATCGAGGTGCAAATGTAATGAATAAAAAACTAATGATTATTTTGATTTTCGTTTCCGTTGCGTTGACTATTATAGGTATCGCGACATGGAACGTGATGCGTTCCGGAGAAAATTTGGAAGAACATACCGTTATTACCGTTAACGGAGAAACCAGTAAAACGTTAAAAGCTGCTTTATCGGATTTTTATCCGGGAAATACTCAGGAATATTCCATTTCGTTGGAGGGCGGTTCTGTTGAAAATTATTACGTGACGCTTAATTTCCGTAACGACGAAAAAAGCGGCAGTTTGGTAGAGTTTTTGACCGTGAAAATCTCTACAAAAGAATTTACGACAGAAAAGACGTTAAAAGAATTGCTCGACGGCGACGGCGTAATGCTCGGACAAAACGCAAACGAAATCAAAATTTCTTATACCATGTCCGAAAACGTCGGCAATGAAGCTCAAGGAACAACCGCGTTATTTTATATAGACCTTATGGTGAAAAACAGTGATAAATAATGAGAAAGATTAATTTTGACAAAGAAACGTTAAAAAAAGCGTTAAAAATAGCCGGCGACGTATTGGTGCTTTTGGTGATAGCGTTCGCCATGTTCGTGCTTGTCGTTACCATTTCGGCGAAAAAAGACAGTGACGGAACGGATACCGTATTCGGACGTCAATTGAGGTTCGTGCAATCCGATTCGATGGCGGCATGTTCCCAAACGGACGTAAGCGGATATAAAATTAAAAGCATACCCGTAAAGTCGTGTGTTTTCGTTGAGGTCGCTCCCGAATCCGACACGGAAAAAAATGCGTGGTACGGAAGTTTGAAAGTTGGCGACGTGCTGACTTTCAAATACGTCTATACCAAACAGGAAACGATAACTCACCGTATCGTCGAAATAAGAGAAAAAGAAACGGGCGGTTTTATAATAATTCTCGAGGGCGACAACAAGAATTCGGATTCCAAACTGTTGCGTCAGGAAATAGATACGTCGCTTGCCGATAGTCCCAATTACGTTATCGGAAAAGTTACGGGACAAAGTTATTTTATAGGATTGCTCGTTTACGCGCTGAAAACGCCGGTCGGAATCGTGTGTCTTATAATTATTCCGTGTATGGTAATCATCGCGTTCGAAGTGTTGCGGCTTGTTAAATTGTTCGGTAAAGAAAAGAAAGCTCAGCTGCAGGAACAACAAGAAAAGCAGGCGAACGAAATCGAAGAACTTAAACGTCAGTTGGAAGAGTATAAAAAGCAAACCGAGTCGTCCGTCGTTGACAAAGTCGCAGTTTCGGACGATTCCGAGCAAGATACAACAGAGTAAATACATGTGTAGGAGGTAAAAACATGTACACGTTAATAATTATATTTATAATAACGACGATAATAACGGCGCTGTTCAGTATCGCTGTCGTTACTTATGACATCGTAAACGAGATAAAGGAAAAACGCGCCAAAAATAAAAATTCCGAACAATCTTCTGAAATTGAAGAAAAAAAAGAGGAATCGGCGGAATAAATCTGTAAAGTCGCGATTAAATCCGATAACCAAGTATTCGAATCGTCTGAAAAACAGGCGCATAGGATAAATTTTAAACAGGAGGACAGGCAAAAATGAGAAAAAGCAAAATCAGAACGCTGCTTATGTCGTGCGTTATGATAATGTTGTGTGCGGCGATGATCGTCGGCGGGACATATGCGTTATGGAGTGATAGCGCGATTGTCAATACTCATTTGTCGGCAGGCAGTTTGAAAGTAGGTTTAACAAGAACCTATCTCGAAAAACATTGTCTCGGCGACGATATGTATATGACGAATGAAACCGACGATACGGTAAAATCTTTTACAGCCCCCACCACCGAAAATGTTTTCGGTATGAGCGATGAAGAATTTGTTGTACCGACTTCGTACTATGCGGCAAGGCTTAAACTCACCAACAACGGTAACGTAGCTTTCGATTATACGATAAGTATAAAAGTCGGCAATACCAGCAGTAAAGATTTGGCAAAACAAATCAAAGTTTACATAGGTACCGGCGCGGTCGGAAACGTAACTTACGACGAAGGTAAGTATCTTGCTACCGAAGTGGACGGAAACGTTGATTTTACGCAGTTTACTATCAAAACCGGCGTAATGGACGGCGAGCAGCAGGAAGCGGAATTCTGGGTAAAAATCGAATTCGTCAGCGATGCGAACAACAACTCTGCTATGCTAAAAGAAGCCAACTTCGATTTGTTGGTAACAGCCACACAAAAGACCGAAGCTCAAGCGTAATAATTGCGCGAGAGAACGAATGAACACGGTTGAAATAGAACCGAATATTCGATTTTAAAGGAGAAATTTTAATGAATAAAAAAACGAAAAGAAACGCCGTAATATCGGCGGTGCTTGCCGTTATGCTTTGCGTAAGCCTCATTTCGGGCGCAACGTTCGCGTTATTTACGAGCGAGAGCGACGTCAACGTAGCGGTAGCCTCCGGTAAAGTTAAAGTCACGGCGACCGTGGGGGGGGTATTAATTATTACTCTCCGACGGCAATTTCTGTTGACGGAACGGTAAAAGACGCGAAAAACGCGGCTACTGACGAAGCTTTTGCAAACGGCGGAACGGCAACGATGGAAGAGAACACGCTCAAACTCGAAAATATGGTCCCGGGCGATAAAGCGACGTTTAATATCGTAATCGAGAACAAAAGTACCGTATTGTCAAAGTACCGCACCGTAATAAAGTGCTTAAATGACGACGGGTTGTTTGCCGGACTTAATGTAACTATCGGTGGAGACGAATACGACGACAAGAACAAAACGGTCGAATCCGATTGGGAAATGCTTGCGGTCGGATCTGAAGATATCACCGTCGAAGTGGTAATAGAACTTCCTGCAGACGCCGGCAACGATTACAAAAAAACTTCTTGCACGCTTGCATATACGGTAGAAGCTACTCAGGGCAACACGCAGGTAAGAGATTACGGAATGAAATGGAGCGGTAACGCTGCGTCGTTAACGAGAACCGCAAGCGTTGCGGCAAACGTAAAAACATTGGAAGACGTTACTGATACCGTTGCTAAAACCGTTAAGATCGAAACGCCTGAATTGCTCGCGGCATTTGCTCAGTCCGTAAACAGCGGAAACGATTATTATGGTTATACCGTTACTTTGGAAGCCGATATGGATCTTTGCGATATCGATTGGACTCCTATCGGAACAGAGGAACATCCTTTTAGATGTCGTGTGTTCGACGGACAGGGATATACTATTTCCAATTTGCAGTGCAACGGCGGCGTAGCAGGTCATACCGACCTCGAAGCAACTAACCAAGGTTTAATTGGTGTTACACATGCACAATATGCTGTTGTGGAAATCAAGAATCTTACTATCTGTAATGTAAATATTTATGCGAAGAATTCTGCAGGCGCTGTTATAGGTAGTTTGGATAGTATTCAATCTGGTTTTGTTCAGGAATATACTGGCGTTCATGATATTAAGCTTATCGGTAAAGTAACTATCGAAGGCGGAAGTGCGGGTGGAATTGCTGGTTCTCCGACATCTCGTTGGGCTACCGGCGTTGGGTTCAGTGACATTATCATCGATGTCGAAGAAGGTAGTTATGTTTCAAATATTATGGCGCGCGAGCTTAGCGGCGAAGGCGTTAGCGGAACGATCGGTAGTGTAGCGGCAATCTTGGCTTATTCAAACGGCGGAGTACATGACATTAAATCCAATCTCGATGTAATAGGCAGTGTTTCCGGCGATGTCGGAGGAATAGTTGGTGTAGGTAATTACAATTATTGGGACATTACTTATACCGGCAACGTAACCGTTAAGAATGTTGCGGCAAAAGAGAATGGCATATATAAGGGAATCGGACTTATAATTGGGGAACTTGCTCCTTTGTATGGAAAAAAAGATCCGGCTAAATCCATTTCCGCTACCGGAACGCTTACAATCGAGCTTACCGACGGCACTACTATTCATAGTAACGGTCAGGAAAGTAACAATTTCGGCGGTTGGGCTTGGTAATATTTTCGTTTTTTGATCCGTTAATTCGTTGTTCGTTTACGCGTAAGATAATCAATTAAAATCGAATGTAAAAAATTATTCGACAAAGCAAACAAGTAATTAAAGGAGAAATTATGAATAAATCAACAAAAAGAAATGCTCTCGTTTCGGCTTTGCTGGCAATTATGCTTTGCGTAAGCTTGATATCGGGCGCAACATACGCGTTGTTCACAGACGAAAGCGACGTCAATATCGCCGTGACCTCGGGTAAAGTCAACGTCGTTGCGACCGTGAGCGGTATTAGTTTTTATTCGCCCGCCAAGATAAAAGCCGACGGAACTATTTCCGACGAAACCAACGCGGCAAGCGAAACCGCTTTCGCTAACGGCGGAACGGCAACGATGGAAGACAACACGCTCACTGTTTCGAACATGGTCCCTGGCGACAAAATTACGTTCAAAATCGTTATGACTAACAAAAGCAACGTCGACGTTAAATATCGTACCGTGTTGGAATTGGTCGAAGACGAAGGACTCTGGGACGAACTTGTAGTAACCATCGACGAAGAAGAATGTTCGGGCAATAAAAAGTTCGGCGATTGGACGAATTGGGCTAAGACCGACGCTGAAACGGAAGAAATTGTCGTAACGGCAGAACTTCCCTCAACCGTAGGCAACGAAACCATGAATGCAAGCTGTACGTTTTCGTATACCGTAACCGCTGTTCAGAGCAATACCGACGTAACGACGGTGTGGGACTGAGTAACTTCGGATACGCGTTGGTACACCGATGAAGTCAAAACGGCTATAGCGAACGCGACTGCCGAAAAACCTGCCATAGTCACCATTCATTCCGCAGAAGAATACGCAGGCTTGGTCGATGTCAGCAACAAGTTGTATCAGTCCTTCAAGAACACTGTTATAAAATTGGATTGCGACGTTAATTTGAACGGAAAAATCATTTATCCGCTCGGTGGCGGAAACAGAGCCGGAGGATTCTTTCGCGGAACTTTTGACGGACAGGGACATACGTTTTATAACTTCAAAGGTCAGTACGGAAGCGGTTCGACCGTTAGACAATCCAATCCGGGATTGTTCGGCGTAATTAGCGGCGCGACTATTAAGAATCTTACCATCGACGGCGCGGACATAATCGACTACGCTTGGGGAAGTTTCGGACTTCTTGCAGGTTGCGCGTCGAGCGAAGACGGCAAAATCGATAACGTTATCGAGAACGTTCACATCAAGAATTCCATCGTAAGACGTTATAACGATTCCGATACTTATCAGGAGCCGAAAGTCGGTTTGTTCTTCGGACTTGTCAACGGTAAGAACGGCAGTGACGTAATCATTCGTAATTGCAGCGTAACTAACAGCGCGGCTATTAACAATACGAATATTGAAAAGTTGTATCCTTTGAATAACGGTTACTATGGTTCTAACGAGAAAGACGAAAAGACCTGGAAGCCCACAATCGAAAATTCTACCGTAACCAATGTAATTTGCGGTTCAGTAAGAAGAGATAAGGGCGTTGACGTTCGGACGGTTAAGCTCGAAGATATTTTGAGCGGCGCCGTAACGGTTTACACAAAATAATAAAAAGCGTTAAGCTTAAACATTTTACACAAATCAAGTTAAAAACACTCGGCTCAAAAAAGCTCGTGTTAAAAAATTTTTATAAGGAGAAATCTTATGAACAAGACAACAAAAAGAAATGCCTTGATATCGGCAGTGCTCGCAATCATGCTTTGCGTCAGCCTTATATCGGGCGCTACGTTCGCATTGTTCACCAGCGAAAGCAAGGTGAATATCGCGGTTTCTGCAGGTAATGTAGAAGTCGTAGCAACCATCGACGAAGCGTATACGCTTTATTCGCCGACCGCAATCGATATGAACGGCAACATCGTTGACGAAACGAACGCGGCTACGGACGAAGCTTTCGTAAACGGCGGAACCGTTACGTTGAAAGATAACTTGCTTACTCTTACCAACGTTACCCCCGGCGATTACGTAAAGTTCAGCGTAAACGTAGAAAACAAGAGCAACGTTGCAATCATCTATCGCACCGTTGTTAAATGCACCGAAGACAACGGACTTTTCGCAGGCTTGAAATTCACGCTCGTAGAAGGCGAAGAAGAAACCGAACTCGGAACGGCTACCGTTTCCAATTGGACTGCTTGGACCGTTGCAGATGAAAAAGTTAAGACTCTTACCTACAAGGTAGAACTTCCTGCAGACGCAGGCAACGATTATCAGGAAAAATCCTGCCAAATCTGCTTCATGGTAGAGGCTGCTCAGGGTAATGCCGATATGCCCGAATTATGGGACGGCAAGACCATCGAAGAACCCGAATTGAAAGATGGTGTTTATCAGATTAATACCCCTGCAAATTTGTATGCTGTTATGAACTGGACTGAAACTAATTCCAATGCGCTTCTTGGCTCGAAATTCGTTTTGAATAATGATATTGACTTTGGCGGAGCAATCATTCCCGGAATCGGTAACGATACACATAGTTTCCAAAGTATTTTCGATGGTAACAACCATACCGTCAGTAACTTTGTTATTGACAGAAGTGCAGAAGATATTTATGCGGGTTTGTTTATGCAGGTATTTAATGCCGAAATTACGAACTTGACTGTAAAAGATGCTACTGTTATCGGTAAGGCTCAGGTTGGTGCAGTTGTCGCAGACGCGCATAACAACGCAATTCTCAAAAATTTGCATGCCGAAAACTGTAATGTGTACGCAGGAAAGAAAGTCGGTGGTGTTGTTGGCTATGTTGATAGTCAGGCACAATACGGAAATCTTACGTCTAAAAATTGTAACGTTTACTGTGAAGTAAGTGAAACAACCGAGTCTGCAGGTAAAGCTCCTCAGGCGAGTGCTGTTGTAGGTTTTGATAACAATGGTATCATTATTGATGGAACTACTATTGATTCTACCAATGTTAACGTTTATTTCAACGCTAAATATGTTGCAGACGGCGTAGTTAACAACAACGGCGTTTACGAAATTTCCAACGCAAACGGAATGTTCTGGTTCGCCGCTCAGGCAGACAGCGTAAAACTCTATGCTGACGTTAAGTTGACGGCTGATATCGATTTGGCTAATAAAGCTTGGACTCCTATCGGTTGGAGCGGAACTCAGTACAACGGAACTTTTGACGGAAACGGCAAAACCATTAAGAACCTCAACGTTACTACTGTGGGCAAAAAAGGTTCTTTGGGCGGTTACGGTCTGTTCGGTTGGACTAACGGAACTATCAAGGATCTTACCATAGACGGCGCTACCGTTATCGGTTCGCACTATGTAGGCGTTATCGCAGGTTACGTTCAGAAAGGCACGATCACCGGTTGTACCGTTAAGAACGCTACTGTTAAGTCTGTATATGCAGATAATACTTTTGACGGCGACAAAGCAGGCGCTATCGCAGGTTATTTGAATAACGGCGAATTCCTTCCGACCATCGTAAACTGCAAAGCTGAAAAGTGTTCTGTTTCCGCTGCAAAAGACGCAGGTCAGATTGTAGGCGCTGCCCTGAAAGATAATGTTTCCGGTTGTAGCGCTTCGGAAGTTACTGTTTCTTATGACAATACCAACACTCCCGAAGGTCATACGCAGAGCAACATCAATAATGCAGTAATAGGCAGATTACTCTAATTTTTAACTAAAGAGTCACGAAGACTCCTTCCCCCGTCACGATGAAAGAGTGACGGGGGGGGGAGCCTTTTGTTTAAAAAATGGATTAAAAATTAAAGGTACCTTATAAGTATTAAAGGAGAAATTTTATGAATAAAAAAACAAAAAGAAACGCTGTCGTTTCGGCTATGCTCGCGGTAATGCTTTGCATAAGCTTGATAACGGGCGCAACGTTCGCGTTATTCACGAGCGAAAGTAACGTTAATATCGCGGTAACTTCGGGTAAAGTCAATGTCGTAGCGACTCTCGAAGACCTCGAATTGTATTCGCCGACCGCAATCGCTTTGGACGGAACGATTACCGACGCCGAGAACGATGCTGAAAACGGAACTTTTGCTAACGGCGGAACGGCTACGATAGACGACAACACGCTTACGATCGAGAATATGATTCCGGGCGACAAAGTAACGTTCAAAATCACAATGACAAACAAGAGTACTGTAGACGTTAAATATCGTATGAAAGTCGTTTTGCTCGAAAACGAGGGTTTGTACGACGCATTGACTTTTGATTTCGGCGGACAGAAAGTAAAAACTTTTTCCGATTGGGCTGTTTTTGACGTAGAGAGCAAGACTATCGATTGCTCGGTAGAATTCCCCAATGACGAAGATAACAACGATTATCAGGACGCGTCTTGCAAAGTTGCTTTCGTAGTAGAAGCAGTTCAGGGCAACACCGAACCCTCCATAGCCGTTTCTGACATTGCTGCATTGCGTGAAGCAATAGCAACCGCCGGTGCAAACGGTTACAAAATTGTTTTGAATAACGATATTGAACTGACCTATAACGATTGCGAAGAACTAACGAAGTATCAGCAAACGGCAATGTTTGTTATTACTAAAGATACCGTTGTCGATTTGAATGGTAAAACATTGAAATATGAGAATGATGAATCTGTAACTATAGCAAATGAATATCCTCAGTGTTGGCACGGATTTTATGTCGATAACGGCGCAACTCTTACGATTATAGATAGTTCTGAAGATAAAAGCGGAGCAATATATTCCAATGATCCCATAGGAACATATCTTGTATGTGCTGTTGGAAATGCAACTGTAAATATTTATGGTGGTAATTTCCATTCCGAAGACGGTGCGGCTATTTATAAAAATAACGGTTACGTCAATATATACGGCGGAAGATTCGAAACCGTAGGTCATCAAAATCAGCTATTAAACTTGGGTAATGGTTATAGAAATTCTTACCCTCCGTTTATGGTTTATGGCGGTTCTTTCAAGAATTTTGAACCCGGAGTAACCAATTCACCTGAAACAAAAGTTGCTAACGGTTGCAAAGTTGTTAAGGACGGAGATTGGTACAATGTAGTCGTCAACACCGATATCAATGTTACCGAAGCTACCGAAATCGATTATGCAGGCATGACGATTGCTCTTAATGACGGCGAAAATACTTGCTCTTATGCGTCCGCTAACGGCGAGAAAATTACCGTTTCCAACGCAACCTTTACCGGCGAAACTTTGTGGGTAGGTTTCGGCGAGTATAAGGGAAAGGATTCCAGCAATTTCAATACCGAAGTAAACAACGTTACCATTAAAGATCTTAAAGTAAATAACAACATCGGTGACAAATCCAAGACGATTAGTTGCGGCGCGTACGTTTACGGTACTGCTGTTTTGAACGATTGCGTAATGAATGGCACGACCTCGACCGAGAGCGTGGACGACGTTTATGATATAGCTTTCGTTAATAATTCCAACGGAACGATTAACGGAGGAGAGTATGGCAGCATTTATGCTTATACTCATGCAAGCTTGACTATCAAAAACGCTAAGATCGAAAAGCTTACCACAGGTATATCTTCTGCAAACGCGGCTAAAAAGCTTTGCTTGAAAAATACTTCGGTTAAGACTCTTGTTTTCAACTGTTCCGATAGTTATATGCCTACTTTCGATTTTGACGAAAACACGACCGTTGAGGAAGTTATTTGGAGAGGCGTTACTTATACTTGGGCAGATTTCTTGACCGCTTACAATGCCGCAATGAATGCTTAATTGACATCTATTTCTTATATGTTTTTATATCGTAACTTTTATTTTGCGTAAATTTACGTCCGATAAAAGTAAAAATAAAAGCGGAGATTCGCAAAAACACGCGAGTTTCCGTTTTTATTTTTTAAATTAAGCACGAAAAATAAATAATTGAGATAAATGTTTGTCACGATTATAAAAATAGGGCTTTTATAACTGAATTATGCGGTGGTTTTTTCGGTATGCGGTTGGATTGATTCCGAAGTGTCGTTTGAATGCAGTACAAAAATAACCGCGAGTAGAAAATCCTGATTTTAATGCGATTTCTTCGACGGAATTGTCTGTATAGGTTAACAGTCTTGCCGCGACGCACAGTTTTTCTTCAGATATCGCAGAGTGAAGAGTTTTATTGAATTGGTTTTTGAACACGGCGGCAAGATAGACGGGATGATAGCCGAATATTTTTCCCAAGTTAGTGTTTTGGTCGATGTCGGTAGCGTTGTCTTTTATGTACAACATGACGTTGTTTGCAAGTAAATCGTTGGCAGTCTTCTTTTTTTGTAACGAAATTAAAACGTCGGCTAAAATTTTTTTCAGCATTGCCGAGCATATTGCGTCAAAATAATCGTTACCGTGAATAAAAGCGTTTACGAGCTCGTTTATTTCTCTTTTTAACATTTCGTCGACGTCGGTTACGAAAGCGGATTCGTAACCTTGAATTTCGGTGTCATCGAAAATCAGCCGATCGTCGTAATCGGCTTTTGACGGAGGAAACAAAGGCGTTGTTCGGAATCTGCAATTCGTCGTCATGTCAAAATTCAACACGGCGGCACGTATTTTACCTCTAAAATAATATTCGTCTTTGACTCCGAGATATACGAGAGAATTTTCTTTAATTTCCTTTTCTTGTCCGTTTATGATAATAACCGCGTTGCCTTTATATACGAAAAAAATTCTATTATCGTAAGGGCGTCGCGGTTTTTCGCCTTCCAACACGGCATCCTGAATCATTGCCGCGCGAAGAAACGGATTGCAATCGCATAATGTTAACATAACCTTAAATCTTTATTTTTTAAATTTTTGCGTTGATAAATCAAACGCTGATACAACCAAATGAGTGTATAATAGAATTATACTATATATTTAGTAAAAAGTCAAAAGGAGATATGAAAAATGAACAATTACTGCTTTACAGCTCGCGATTCGTTGGGAAATTTTTATGAGTTCGAAAAAGAAAAAATTACTTACGGATTGAGATTAATCTTAAAAAAAGAGAAAATTAAGATGGTTTCTAATATATTTGCTTTGGGAGAATTCACCGAAGCGAAGGTCGGCGACGAAGGCTATTATGTTATTCCCAGAAATATATCTCAGAAAGCCGACGTTTTGACGAGATTCGAAAAGCGCGACGATTGCGTTCACGAACAAAACCGACCGATTATGTCGTTTGTCGGGATAAAAAAGAGAAATTTTTGTTGTATTGCGAGAGTGGTTCGTAGTTATGAAATCGGATTCGTGGTTACGGTAAAAAACGGCGTATATAATTTGGAGATCGTTTTTAATACAGAGAAAGATTATATAGATCCTGCGGTTAACACTCTTCCGTACGATATCGAAATTGAAATAGTATTTCTCGATAAGGACGCCGATTACAACGATATGGCGAAAAAGGAAAGAGATATTCGTCTTGAACGGGGTGAAATCACCTCTTTGCGAGAAAAATGCAGGAATGACGCCGTCGAATATGCGAGATTGTATCCTCTTATAAGAATTCGTCAGGCATGGAAACGCAGTCCTTCCGTAATAAAACATCAAACGCCGGAAAACGAGCCGCCGCTGAAAGTCGCATGCGATTTTAAAAGATGTCGAGAAATAGCCGACGAATGTAAAAAACAAGGCGTCGAAGGTGCGGAATTTCAGCTCGTTGGTTGGAGCGTTGGCGGTCACGACGGAAGATTTCCGCAAGTTTTTCCTGTCGAAGAAAAATTGGGCGGCATGGAAGAATTCAAAAAAACGGTCGATTATATAAAATTTCTCGGATATAGAATTTCCACTCATACGAATTTGCAAGACGCTTACGAGATTGCCGAAAATTTTTCATGGGATGACCTTGCCGAAGACGAAGAAGGTAAGAATTTCGAAGTGGTGGATTCTTGCAGCGGTATAGCTTATTATTTATGTGAGACCGTGCAGGAACAAAACGTAAAGAAGTATTATCCCGACTTGGCGGAATTGGGCGAAAACGGTTTGCATTTTACCGACGTTATATCCATAACCGCGCCTCATGCGTGTCATAACGCGTTTCATCCGCTTACGTTCAAACAAGCTGTTGATTTAAGATTGCAAGCGATTAAATATCAAAAGGAACTTTTTGGTGGATTTTCGAGCGAAGGCGTTTTCGATTATACGTTGAAGTATCTCGATTACGGTTTGTATATTTGTTTCGGTGGCGTTTTCGGCAACGGCAACGTTTCGGTTGCGAGTGAAAATATTCATCTTTGGGAAATCGCTTATCACGGCATCGTACTTTATAATCCGATGAGCGCAACAATAAATTATCCGATTAAAACGCCTGCCGATCGTTTGAGATTCGTAATGAGCGGAGGCAGACCGTCTTTCTATTTTTATTCCAAATTTCGTGACGGTGCGGTGAATTGGATGGGTGAAACCGATTTGACTTGCGACGGCGAAGAGGATTTAAAAAAGAGCGTTTCGCACATTAAATCGTCTTTGGATGAATACGAATCTTTACGCCGCTTACAGCTCGAGTATATCGAGCGTTATGACGTTTCGGACGACGGAATAGAAAAGGTCGAATATTCGGACGGAACGCGTATCGTAGGAAATTTCAATAATTTTGAAGTCGTTTTTAACGGCAAGACGATCAAACCTTTCAATTATCTGATTGAAACCAATTAAAAAGCGAGGGCTTTTATAATATTAAAAATTTTTTTGAAAATGTTTTGACAAATTCTTTCGCATGAGTTATAATTGATATATAATGGTGCTGATAAATAAAGTATTTTGCTGCATGCGTTCGTAACGTTGTTTGTTATTTTTAAGGCCGTAAAAACGTATTTATAAGGAGCGAAAAATGAAATTTTTGGAAACGACGCTGAATGTCGTCGCGGAAAAACCTTTTACCGTATTACATCTCAGCGATACGCATATTACTTGCGTTGACGACCGAGATGACGAGCGGAAAAAAGTTCTCGCTTCCGTCCGTAAAAAAATTGTTGAATTTGCCGAGGCGGACGAAATGTTAAGAGTGGCGGAGAATTTGTCCCAAAAGGAAGGAATTCCTATTTTGCATACGGGCGATTTGATTGATTTCGTGTCATACGCGAATTTGGATTTTGCAGAAGATTACGCAAAGAGAAACGATTTTTTCATGGCTGCCGGCAATCATGAGTTTTCGCTGTACGTTGGCGAAGCATGGGAAGAAGCGGCGTATCGCAATCAAAGTTTGGCTCGCGTGCAGAAAGCTTTTCGAAACGATATACGCTTTTCGTCCAAAGTAATAAACGGAGTTAATTTCGTTGCAATCGACAATTCGTACAATGCGTTCGAAAACGAACAGCTTGAGAAACTTAAAATCGAAAGGGAAAAAGGTTTACCGATCGTTTTGCTTATGCATACGCCGTTGTATGATGAAAGCATGTACTATTTTCAAAGACAAAAAAATAAAAACGAACCCGTTCATCAAATGAACGTTCCTTTGGAAAAAATGGATTATTATTCGCCCGATCGTTTGCGGCAGCAAACGGCAGACGAAATTACAAAAAAGGCTTACGAATACATAATGGAGAATATGTCCGTAATTAAAGCTATTTTGTGCGGACACGTGCATATCGATTACGACGGCAATGCAGGCGGAAAAATACCGCAAATCGTTACCGGGTGTTCTACGATAAGACGAATAAAACTTATCTGATTTTCGAAAGTATTCCGAGAACGTTTTTTTAACCGGTATAAATTAAACACGGGACTGTCATAAAAGCGACAGTCCCGTGTTTATTATTAAAAGTTGTGTTAAGATGCAAAAAGTTTAAATTTCCTTATCGAGCATGGCGATTGTTTTTACGTATATTTCATAAAGCATTTCGAGATGTTTTACGGGAATACATTCGTTTGCGTTGTGAATATTGGTTTTCGTGCCCGGAAAGGTAGGTCCGTACGCAATGGCGTTTTTTAAAGAACGCGCGTATGTTCCGCCGCCCGTTTTGTCCGGACCGCGTTTGTCTCCCGTAACGGAAGAATAGCATTTCAGCAAACAACGAACGAATTTACTGTCTGCGGGAACGTAAAGGTTGGGCGAGTATTTGTCCACGACAATGGAGTCGGGACGAAGCTTTTTGAATAACGCTTCCTGAACTCTGTCCGGCGTACAACAAATCGGTAAGCGAAAGTCCATGGTTACGTGAATTTCGTTATTTTGCATATATATTTTACCGAGATTCATGGTAAGTTCGCCCGTTTCGTCGCATAAATCCAAGCCAAGATCGTTTTTGGCAGTACTGCAAGCGGCGTATTTATTGAGTCGGTCAAATTCGAGCAGTGGAGTAAGTAAAGCGGTTATCTTCGCTATTGCGTTGTCGCCTTCTTCGGGAGCCATCGCGTGACCTGCAACTCCGTGCGCTTCTATGATTATAGAATTTTCCGTTTCCGTGATGAGAAAATCGTCTTTTTTCAATTTGCGTTTTGCAATGGACGCGTAAATGTCTCCCAAAGCCAATGCGGCTTCGCCTTTTTTGTCCAACACCAATTTACAATAACCGGGGATAACATTCGCTTTTTCGCCGCCGCAAAGCTCGGTTATGCCGTAAGAATCGCGAAGCGACATCGTAAAGTTGAGGTGCAATATTCCTTTTTCGCTGTAAATGAGCGGAAAATCGGCGTCCGGCACAAGAGAACAAACGGGCATTTTTTGTTCTTCGCAGTATTTTTTCAAGCAACGCGAGGCGTTTTCTTCGTCGCCGCCCACGATAATTCTTATTTTGTGTTTAAGATTGAATTTGTTAAGTTCTGCAACCGCATGTAAACATATAATAGCAGGACCTTTGTCGTCCGCAATTCCGCGTCCGTATAAAATGCCGTCTTTTTCGACAAGTTCGAAAGGCGGAGTGTGCCAATCGGATGGATTTACGGGAACGACGTCTAAATGCGCGGCTATACCGATAATAGAGTCCGAATCTCCTCCTACCGTTTCGGCATACGCATAATATCCGTTGCTGTAAGAGTTTAATCCGAGTTCTTTTGCACGGTCGGCGAACCATTTGAGTGCGTCGGCGATATTTTGCCCGAAAGGCGTTCCGTTTTCGCCTTCATTCATTACGGTTTGAAAAGAAATGATTTTTTTAATGTCGTTTAACATAATCTTCTCCTTAATGTGAGGTCAAACGCTTGCAAAAATATCGTAATTTGTTTATAATAATTACAGCTTCGTAATTTAGTCGTAATTTTGAGATACGTTGAAGCGCAAGACCGATCAGATATATAAAGTATATAACTTTATAAAAAAAATGTCAATCGGCGGGAGAGGTAAAATGGAAGAAGTACGTACAAGATTTGCTCCGTCGCCAACGGGTTATCTCCATATAGGCGGATTAAGAACGGCGTTGTATGCTTATCTTTATGCGAAACAGAACGGCGGTAAATTTATTTTGAGAATCGAAGACACCGATCTCGAACGTTATGTCGACGGAGCTGTGGATATAATTTACAATACGATGAAAGATTCGGGACTGTATTATGACGAAGGTCCGGACGTCGGCGGCGACTACGGTCCTTATATACAAAGCGAAAGACGCGAAATTTATCTCGAATATGCAAAAAAACTTATCGAAAGCGGCGACGCATATTATTGTTTCTGCGATAAAGAGCGTCTCGAGAAAATTCACCAGGAAGGCGCTACAAAATACGATAAGCATTGTCTTGGTCTTTCTAAAGAAGAAATTGAAATGAGATTGAAACGCGGTGACAAATATGTTATCAGGCAAAATATTCCCGAAAGCGGACTTACCACTTATACGGATATGGTGTTCGGAGATATAACGGTCGATTGCAAGGATCTGGAAGACAATATTTTGATAAAGTCGGACGGAATGCCCACTTACAATTTCGCAAATGTTGTGGACGATCATCTGATGGGGATAAATTACGTTATACGCGGCGTCGAATATCTTTCGTCTACCCCCAAGTATAATTTGCTTTATAAGGCGTTCGGTTGGGAAATACCGCATTATATGCACTTGCAACCGATAATGAAAGACGCTACGAGAAAGCTCAGCAAACGCTACGGCGACGCGTCGTACGATGATTTTATTAAGCGCGGTTTTCTTAAACAAGCCGTAATAAATTATATCGCTTTGCTCGGTTGGTCGCCTAAAAACGATTGTGAAAAGTTTACGCTCGATGAAATGGTAAAATTGTTCAGCGTGTCCGGATTAAGCAAATCCGCATCTATTTTCGACGAAGCCAAACTTAAATGGCTTAATTCGCTTTATATAAAAGAAATGCCGTTTGAAGAATTCTACGAATATTCTTTGCCATTCTTTGAAAAGGTCGAACATCTTAAAGGCTACGATTTTAGATTGCTCGCTTCGCTTTTGCAAAACAGAATCGAAATTTTTGACGACATCGCTTCCGCAACCCGGTTTTTGACCGAATTTGATAATTACGATCTAACGCTTTTGGAAAATAAAAAATGGAAAACCGATATCGAAACTGCGAAAAATATGTTGCCGGGACTTATAGAGCTTACGAGAAATCAATTCGAAACGCTCCACGACGCGCTCGTCCAATTCGGAGAAGATAACGGTTATAAGAAAGGTCAGGTGCTTTGGATATTCAGAATAGCGATAACCGGAGCTCAATCCACGCCCGGCGGAGCGGTGGAAATGGCTCAACTGCTCGGAAAGGACGAGTCTGTAAGAAGACTTGCCGAATCTCTCGCAAGAGTTAACGAAGCCGTATAGTCGCAACGATTTATAAAACGAAAAAAGAAAGCTTTTTCGTCGATAATAAAAAACGAATACTTGACTGATTTTGTCGAGTATTCGTTTTTTTGATAGTTGATAAATGTTTTATTACACTGCGGCATAATCGATTAAAGTAAATACCGAATTGCTTTCGACTTTCAATGTAGACAAGCTGTATTTAGGACGTTCGAATTTGATCAAAACTTTTTCACCGCCGTTTTCGAAAGCGTTTATAGCATAATACAGCGTTGTTTTGGAACCGGTGCGATTGCTGGATATTTCTCCGGAAACCGTTTTGCAGGGAATTCTGCCGTCGGGATTTACGCCGAATCGCGATGCGAGTTCAGGACAGGCTATATTTGTGCTATCGCCCACAGTATAACGCATTGTATACGTTTTAAGAGAATCGTTAAGAAAACTGTCGACGCCGTTAATCATATAAAATGTGCCGCTGTTGTCCGTTTCGGTAAGATTGTTCGCGCAACGTATTATCCAATAGAATTGTTCGTTATCGAAGGTATCTTGACCGAGTTGAGGAACTCCGAGCGTTTGTTTGTCGTTCGCGTCTGAACCGGAAAGGAAACTTGACGTTCTTTCCGAATAATTCATGATTATTTCGTATTCGTTTTTACCGGTTTGATTGCAAATCGTTTTTTGGGAGTAAGAAGGGTAAAGAGAAACCGAATCCATCGATACGAACGAATTCATCGCTTCGTAATTTTCGTTATCTGTTGTTCCTTTTATCTTCAAGGTCGATTTGATTTCGGTGGTGTCTCCCGATGTGGAAATTTCAACGACGTAAATCCCGCTTTCGAGAATTTCTCCGTCCGGCATTGTTTGTTCGTATTTGTAAGTAAGTTTTTCACGATAGTTTTTCCAAGGTTTTTCGGAACTTAAAGTAAAAGTGCTGCTTTGTGTAGAACTTTGACTGTAACAACCGCCGAGCGGAAAAGTAAGAGTGGCGATTAAGACAAACATAAAGCATAAAAATTTTTTCATAAAACACCTCAATGTATGAATTTTTAGCGTTCATGTTAAATTATAACACAAAAAAGTGAAAATTCAAAGCGATTTAATAAAAAGTATATGAATACGCTTAAACTTTGTATAACGAATAATTGTTTTTCGCTCTTGACAAACGACCTGTAATGTTGTAGAATTATTTCATGGAAAATATTGTTTACAACTCTTATTTCGACGCTGTGGAAGCGTTGAAAAAAGAAATCGCCGCTATGCCTCCCGATCTCGACCTTCCGAAGCTTGTCATTGTTCCGGAAGTTTATACGTTTGCCGCAGAACGAGAGTTTTACGGAATGAACAGAGGCTCTTTTGACGTAAGAGTATGTTCTTTTTCCAAGCTGTATCGCGAATTATGTCCGAAAGAAACAGCGTTGAGCCGCAACGGAGCCATAGCGCTCGTAAGGCGTATTATTTACGATAAACGCGATGAGTTTAAATATTATGTCAATGCTTACGATAAACGCGGCTTCGCGGCTAAAATGTACGAAACGGTCGAGAAACTTACGGGAAGCGGAATATCTCCCGAATTGCTTGAATCAGACATTCCGACGTTAAATCGTAAGCTTGCGGATATACGTACGATTTATTCCGAGTATCTGGACGCGACGAAGGAAAAAATGATAGATTCAAACGGCAGAACGGTCGCTCTCGAAAAATTTATACGCGAAAATGATAGTTTTTTGGACGGAAGCGCGGTGTTTGTCGTTAATTTCGATGTTTTTACCGTTACTCAACGAAGGCTGTTGGAAACAATAGACGGCAAAGCGGCAAAAACTTTTATATATTGCTCGCGATTGATCGACGATTGCAAAACGAAAGCCGATATGTCCGTTTATACAGCAAATAATAAATCGGACGAATATAAGCATATTGCCGCGTCGATAAGGAATTATATGTTGGAAAACGATAAACATCGTTACGAAGACGTTTGCGTGTTGGGCGAAAATATTGCGATAGAGGCTCTTAAACGAGTGTTCGACGAAAACGAAATACCTTTTTATTACGATAATAAACAAGCGTTGTCCGAAAGTGAAATAGGCAGATTCGTTTTGCTCGCCGCCGATTGCGCTTCGGAAAATTTTAAAAAAGATTGCGTCATAAAATTTAGCTTTAACGGATTCGCGCTTCCGGATAAAACGATGAGAGAAGATTTCTTTTATTACGTAAGCAAGTACGGCGTGGATTTCGGCGGATTTTTGCGTTCGTTCGACAAAGAAGAAAACGGAACGGCTGAATCGGCGCGAATTCGTTTGACGAATATCGTAGCATGTTTTTTCAAAAACGGAAAACAAACCGCGACGCGTTTCGTTTCTTCGATTAAATCTGCGCTCGAAATTGTTCGTGCGGAAATAAAAACGGAGGAAAACGAAAGACTTTATCAGTTGCTTTTACAGACTATAGACATATTTGCCTCCGTTTACGGAAATGCCGAATATACGTTTTCAGAGCTTTTGAGCGCGTTTAAGGAAACTTTGGACGGAACGCAGATCTCCGTCATACCGAACGAAACGGATACGGTGTTTGTAGGCCCGCTTAACGCTCGTCGTGGATTTTTGAATAAAAAATTGTTCGTTGTCGGTTTTAATGACGGCGTGTTGCCCAAACAATGCGACGGGTTAAGCCTTATAAGCGACGACGACGTTGAAAATCTCGGAAGCAAAGGAGTTGTTATAGAACCGAACGGAGACGGAATGAACGAGCGTTTTCGCGACGAATTGTTGCAATTGTTACATTCCTCCGAGAACATTTGCTTCAGTTACGTTTCCGACGGAGAAAATAAAAAATCGTATTTGTTGAGAATGTTAGAACGAGAAAACACCGGCAGGGTGACCGAATCTGACCGTAAAACCGTTATAGGCACGCTTGCGGCCGGTTCTCCGAACGAAATAGCCGAAGCCGTTCCGACAAAGGCATTGTGTTTGGAAGCTTTTCAGCTCGGATACGGACAAAGAAACGCATCTTCGCTTTATTATGCGGTTAAAGACACCGCCGATTGTTTGCAGCGATTGTCAAAAAAGGAAAAAATTCGCGAAATCGAAAGCGGCATAGCTATTAAAAACGTTTCGGCATCATCTTTGCAAACTTGGTTCGATTGTCCTAAAAAGCATTTTTTCAGATATGTTCTCAGGATAAAAAAATTCGAAACGGGCGAAATAGAAGCTTCCGATGTCGGTACGCTTTTGCATAAAGTCGTCGAAATTTTCGTAAAACGCAACGATTTTTCATCGCCGGCAAAGACTGCCGTTGAAATAGTCGAAAAAGAAATATCGAGAGACGAAAAATACTTTTTCGAGAAAAATGCGAGGTTGAGAGGCTATGTGATCGACGATGCGATAAAACTTTGCGAATGTGTTGCTCGACAGCTTTCGGGAGGTTCTTTTGTTTGTAAATACACCGAACTTCGATACGGAAAAGGTAGCGAAATCGGCGGAGTCGAAGCGAACGGAATTATTCTGAACGGGCAAATCGATCGCGTGGACGTAAACGGTAAAGAAGCGCGCGTCATAGATTACAAGACTGGTTATAAACCTGAATTGACGGCTTCAGACGTTTATTACGGACAAAAATTACAGCTTCCGGTATATTCCGCCGTTTTGAAAAACGCGGGGTATAATCCCGTCGGAATGTACTATTTCCCGGTAAACGGCGACGAGGAACCGAAACTTAAAGGGTATACAGTGGACGACGACACGGTTTTACGCTCTACGGACTACAATTTCCCCGATTCCGACAGCGACATATTCGAATACAAAGCGGGTAAAAAAAATAAAAACATTGTCGACCGTGAACAATTCGACGCGTTTTTGGATTATGCAGTCGCAACGGCAAATAAAGCCGTAGTAGAAATGCGGGCTGGATATATAGAATCCAGTCCTGTCGAAAGCGACGGAAAAAATTCCGTATGCGATTATTGCGATTTCAGAACGCTGTGCGACGAAAACAAAAAAACGAGAATCAAACGAACAATCAAAAAGGAAGAAATAATTAAGGCGGTGAGCGAGAATGAATTTGACCGAACAACAAAATAAAGCGCTTTGTTTGCGAGATAAAAATATACTCGTTTCCGCTTCTGCGGGCAGCGGAAAAACGTTTGTCATGGTTAAACGCATAATCGAACATATTAAAGACGGCGCGCATTTGAACGAAATGTTGATAATAACTTTTACCAAAGCCGCTGCGTCGGATATGCGCGAAAAAATAAGCAAGGCGCTTTCGGAACTTGCCGAAACGGATTCTCGTTATGCTCGCGAAATACGTTCATTGCCTTCCGCAAAAATAGGAACGATTGACAGTTGGTGTCAGAATTTGCTTAAAAAGTATTTTTTTATAGCCGATTTCGATGCCGATTTCGAACTTCTTTCGGCTGCGGAATCTCGCGCGATGACAGAGGCGGCGATAGATTCGCTCATCGACAAATATATCGGCGATCCCGATTTTTTTGCGTTATACGATTCCTTTGTATATAATCGGAAAGATACGGCGTTTAAGAATTTTATTATAGAATTTCTTCGTTTTGCCAATACTCAAAAAGAACCCGAACTTTGGCTGGATTCGTGCGCGGAAAAATACGATTGCTCGATTTCCGACGGCATAGTTCGTTCCGAAATCGAAAATAAGCAGAAATCTATTTTGTCGGAGATAGAAAAACTGAGAGAAGAAAGTATGATTGTCGGTTATTCCGCAATGAACGAATATTGTTCCGTACTTGAAAGTGCTCTTTACTCGAAATTCAGATTTCCGCAGTTTAGGAGAAACGAGCAGTTTTCAGAACTGAACGACAAGAAGGACTCGATTCGTGGCAAGATAAAAAAGTTGCAGGATTATATGGAGAGCGTCGAAAAATTTCAGCCGAAACAAGAGGTAAAAGCTCAGGTGAAAGTCGCGGCGGTTTTCGCTAAAGAGTTGTCACGCATGTTGTTTGCGGAGAAAAAACGTAAAGCGGTAGCCGATTATAACGACATCGAACATCTTGCTTATAAAATATTAAATAATTTCGACGCTCGAAACGAAATACTTTTGTCGAGCAAATACGTTTTCGTCGACGAATATCAGGACGTTAATCCGTTGCAAGACGCGCTTATAGAGAAAGCCGTCGGAGAAAGACTTTATATAGTCGGGGACGTTAAACAGAGTATTTACGCTTTTCGCATGAGCGATCCCGAAATTTTTTTGAATAAATATAACAAGCCGACAGAATACGGAATAGACGAAGTGGTTGAGTTTCGCGATAATTTTCGTAGCAGTAATTGTGTGGTAGATTTTTGTAACGAAGTTTTTTATCGCGTTATGTCGGCTGATTTCGGAGGTGTGAACTACAAAAATGCCGCTTTAACCGCGGGCCGCGGTTATGATGGAGGCGAAGTTCGGATTTACGCGACAGATAAACCGAAAAACGAGATATCAGAATCGAAAGGCGTGTACAGCGTAAAAAATGCCGAAACGATTCAGGGCAGTAATGAAAAAAATATAGCCGTCGTCATTGCGGATAAAATCGAAAATCTTATCGATTCCGTCGATGAAAAAGGGAACAGAGTGGAGGCTCGCGATATAGCGGTTTTGTTTCGGTCAGCGTCGCCCGTTGTTCGAGAATTGTATGATGAACTCGGAAAACGCGAAATAAATGTTTTTTTGCGTGAAAAAAATTATTTCGGCAGTGCGCCCGAAGTTTGCGTTTTGCAGAATTTTTTAAAACTCCTTGTATACGAAAAAGACGAAATAGCTTTGACTTCGGTGCTTTTATCTCCATTTGGAGGGCTAGACGAGAGAGAACTTTACTCGGTTGTGCGAAATTCGGATAATGGTTTTTATGAAAGTCTTGTATCGTATGCGGAAAAAAACGACGACGAGATTTCATCGAAAATAAAGAATACGTTCGAGCTTATTGGTAAATACGGCGAACTTTCTCGTTTAATGACAGTCGGCGAACTTTTGTCCTCTTTTATAGCGGAAACAAGCTATGTTCCTATTTTGCTTGCCGCCGAAAACGGTACGCTCGGAGCGGAAACGGTCATAAAATACATAGAGTATGTTTCGGAATTGAAATCGGCGTCGTCTTTGTCCGAATATTTGGCGTATATGGACGGCGGAAGCGAACAGTTCGAATCGGAAGCGCCTGAAGACGCGCTGAAAATAATGACCGTTCATGTGTCGAAAGGTTTGGAATTTCCTTATGTATTTTTAATAGAAAGTCAAAAGCAGTTCAATAAAACAGATTGTTTCTCGCGGTATATATTCGATCGCGAACTTGGACTTTGTCTTAAAACCGCGATTGAAGGAGAACTCGTATCGAATATGATGAGCGAGGCGGCTAAGATTCGGAAAACGAAAAAAATCAAAGAAGAAGAAATGCGTCTTTTGTACGTGGCTTTGACGAGAGCGGAAAACAGTTTGTATATTTATTCTTCGAAAACGTTTGACGATGAGATTCGTCCCGAAGACGCGTCGTGCTTTTTCGATTGGATTTATCCGACGGCAAAAGATAAAATCGAATATTTTTCTACGGAAACAACGGATAACGAAAGAATTTCGTCGGGAAAGCATTTTGGAGGACACGACGAAAATTTGACTAAGGTAATTAAGCAAAGAATTAATCGAAAAGTATTCCGAAATAACGTGAAAATCAAAACGACGGTAACTGGGCTTTCTGCGGAAGAGGGCTTTTCTGCGACGGAAAAAATTCCTGACGACGACCGTTTCTGTAACAACGAATTGGTTATGAAAAAAGGAACGGCATACCATGCCGTTATGGAAAAAATAAATTTCTTCGACTCTTTCGAAAATGAAAGAAAGAGGTTAAACGATATGTTTACTTCCGATATAGAACCGTCCGAAATACGCGACGCGCAAATTGCCGTGAAAAATCTGATTGAAAGTTTTGGTGGAAAGGTTTATCGAGAACAAAGTTTTGTAGCCGCGAACGAAAACGGAACGTTGATACAGGGCGTAATCGATTTAATGCTGATAAACGGCAGCAACGCGATTATTTTGGATTATAAACTGACTGGAGAAAAGAATTTATCAAAAGAAGCGTATGCAAATCAATTGAATTATTATGCAGATGCTGTCGAAAAAATATTAAACGTAAAGGTAACGGGTATGTATTTGTATTCGTTTACGGGCAAAG
>CAZQAC010000024.1:0-24609 GCA_964591125.1 uncultured Lachnospiraceae bacterium | reverse complement strand
AATCGTCGAGAGCGGTTTTTGTCATTTCTGTTTGTTTTTTGCGGGTTATGTATTCGAAGACCGAAAATCGTGTATTATGTCTGATAGAGTAAAACGTGAAACTGTGTTTTTGTTTGATTTTTGTTTAATTTTTACAAAAAACCTCATTTATTATTAGTATGCGACGCATAATGGCTGTTTCGAAACTGTGACGGACTGCATGCGTTGTTTCTTTTGAAAAACTTAATTAACGTATTGTCGTCTTCGAATCCCGTTTGAGAAGCTATTTCTTTTAACGTCATCGACGTGGTTAGCAGTAAATTTTTTATGTATGCTGAACGTTCGTTGTCGATGTATTTTTTCAGCGGTAAGCCCGAAAATTTCGTAAAGAGTTTGGATAGGTAATCCGCGTTGTATCCGAAAATCCGTGCAATATCGCTAACTGTCAGGGCATTCGATACATTAACTCGTATATATTCGCTTATGTCGGAAAACAATTTGTTTTTCATGGTGTTATTGACTTTCAGTTCGAGCAGGAAGGCGGCCAAGCGACATTCTATCAGCCGTTTGTCCGTCCCCGTTATCGCAAGGTGATTCAACGTCGTGAAAAATTGCGAGCAGTTATATAAGTCGGGAACGAAACTTTCGTATACGCCGAAATCTTCGTATTTGTTTGCCCAAAAATGTAACCAAAAAAAACTCGCGTTGTCGCTTTTTTTAGTTCCTTTATGAGTCAGTTCGGGTTTCAGACAAATAAGATCGCCCTCTTTTAAATCGAAGTATTTGTCGCCTTCTTGTAAAAAAACGTTGCCTTTGACGACGAATATGAGTTCGTGAGTGGAAAGATTGGCTTCCGGATGTATCCAGCCTTCATTGCCGATAAAAAGTCCCATGTTTGAAAAAGTCAGTTGCGCTCCCGTATCGAAAGTAATCATTTTTTTCTCCCGCAAAAATGAATTCTTGCTATATTATAACATAATCGAAAGCCGAATACAACGGTTTGAAAGAAAAAACTATTTTGATATACGCGTGCTTAATTCCGTTCTTTTCGCATAAAATATTAAAAAGAAAGAGAGGTCGATTTATGAGTTTTATTGCGGAAGCGGCGAAGTATATAGTTCGTGAAATACGCGAGCCTTTTGAGTATCAAATAATTAATTACGCGGGCGAAGCGATTTATCTTGAAGGGTTTATTCGCGCGACCAAATTAACCGATTCTCAAATGGAATTTTTGTGCAAAAAAAAATTATTGACGGTTGCGGGAAAGAATCTGGTTGTTACGAGAATTACCGACGGAACTGCTCTTATAGAAGGTAAAATCGAGGGTGTTTATGAATCTGAATAAATCGCGGATAGCGGTCGAAGGTTTAAATCGGACGCGACTTATAAAACAATTGACGAAAGAGGGCGTCTGTCTTGAAAATGTAAGCAATATTCCCGGTGAACCTATTAAATTTACGATAAGCGGCGCGAATAAGCAAAAAACTTTTGCAATTTTAAAAAAACTGTGCTATAATTATACGATAGAGTGGGATTACGGCGCTCTTGGTACACTAAAAAAATTTTTATCGAGAGTGGGTGTTGCGCTCGGCGCTGTTTTGGGCGTAATTGCGGTTGTTTTTTTATCTAATTGCGCGTTGTTTGTCAAAACGGTCGGATTGGATTCGACTACATCCGCCGAAGTGGAGCTTATCGTAAAAAAAACCGTTTCGCTTCCGTCGTGGAGTTCTTCTCTTTCGCTCGAAAAGATTAAGTCCGCCGCACTTTCGGTGGACGGCGTCGCGCAGTGCAACGTGCGAGTTAAAGGCAATTACATTATAGTTGACGCGTTGCCGAGTAAAGAGGTCGAACGCGAAACTTCGCAAAAAGAAATAGTCGCAAGCGACGATGCCGTAATAACGCGAATCGTAACCAATTCAGGAACCCCGCTCGTTAAACCGGGCGACGTCGTGAAAAAAGGAGATTTGCTCATAAGCGGAGAAATTAAATCCGTAAGCGACGAAACCGTAATTCAAACGGTTATCCCGAGCGGCGCGGTTTACGGAGAAGTCGCGTTGCGTTCTTCCGCAATCGTCGGCGAAAGAAAAGTCGTAAAGCGTTTTACGGGAAGAAAAACCTCTCGTTCGTTTTTGTTGTACGGCAAGTATTCTCCTCGATCGGAATGTCCCTATCTTCAAGCGGAGACGTATGTCGAAATTTGCGAAATGAATCTTTTCTTGCCGTTGATATATACTAAAATAACTTATTTGGAAACGATTACGGAAGAAATAATCGTTTCGCTCGAAGATACCGCGTCCGATTTGTTGCGCGAACTAAGGACGTTCGGGGCGGATTATGTAGAAAAGGAGAGCAGGGTGTCGGTGTTGGAGCTGGGAAACGGATTGAAAAAAGTGAGCGTGTATGTGCTTGTCGAAAAGAAAATAAGCGGATAAGATTGTTTATCGGAGATATATGAAAAGCATAGAAATTTCAAATACGAATATAATCAAGCTATTCGGAGCGTTTGATAAAAACGCAAAACTTATCGAACGCGTAATGGGCGTCGGATTACGAGCCGACGACGGAAAATTGCTCGTTTATTCCGATGACGAGGAAGCTGAAGATCGTGCGATAGAACTGTTCCGAAGCCTTATAAAATTGATAGGAATGGGCTACGACGTTGACGACGAAAAAATTGCCGAAAGCGTCGATTTGGCTGCGATAGGTCGAACGGACGAGATTGTCGAACTTTCCACGCAACCCGTTGCGCATACGGCGAAAGGAAAAACGATTTACGCAAAAACAATCGGGCAGCGTCATTATATAAAGATGATCGAAAGAAAAGAATTGGTTTTTGGCGTCGGTCCGGCGGGAACGGGAAAAACTTTTCTTGCCGTGGCAGTTGCCGCGAGAGAATTCAAAGCCGGGAATATAGAAAAAATTATTTTGACGCGACCTGCAATAGAAGTGGGTGAAAAACTCGGGTTCTTGCCCGGCGATTTGCAAGATAAGGTCGATCCGTATCTTCGACCGTTGTACGACGCTTTGGAAACGATGTTCGGAGATACTTACGATAAACTCATAGAGCGCGGAGTAATCGAAATAGCTCCTCTTGCCTATATGCGAGGCAGGACGCTGTCGAACGCGTTCATCATACTCGACGAAGCTCAGAATACAACCGATGAGCAAATGAAAATGTTTTTGACTCGCATGGGCGAAAACAGCAAAACGGTCGTGAACGGTGATTTGAGTCAAGTCGATTTACCTAAATCGATCGGACGCGGATTGATTACGGCTTTGGACGTTCTCGACGGAATGGAAGAAGTGGCTGTATGCAGACTGACCGAAAAAGACGTCGTGCGAAATCGGTTGGTTCGCAAAATAGTAAACGCGTATGCCAAAGCGGAGAAAAAATCTGATGAAAACTGAAATCGTTACAAAAAAAACATTATTCGATAATCGTAAATTCGGCAATATGGTGCTGATAGTTTTTGCATTGATATTGCTGTTCGCGCTGGAAATGTTTTTCAAAATGTTTACATATTTCGGAATCGAATTATATTGGGACAACCTTACCGTATACGTTGCGTACGTAGGTTCGGTATTGAGCGTTATGTTGACGTTCGTCGTTTATATGCATTTGACGAGTTGGAAAAGATGGATGTCGATGCGAAAGTTTTTTGCAGTCGCAGTTTCGTTGCTGATCGGCTATTCGATTAACCTTGTCATAGAAGAAGTCAGCATATATTACATACCGTTCACTTTCGTTGCCTTTATATTGGTCAGTCTTGTCGACCGTCGCGACGTTTTTATATGTAATTTGGTAGTAAATTTGCTTACCTATATTACGATATTTTTCGAAAGACAAATTACGGGCGTGACATATGATCAGTTGGACTCGTTGTTGTTGTTTGTGCTTGGATTGCTTATGGGCGCGCTTGCTACTTATTACTTGACCGGAGCAACGTCGAGATTGACGTTTTTTGTCAGAAGCCTTATTATCGGGCTGATTAATATGGAATTCATGTTCGTTGTGTCGTTACTTTGCGATATGTTCGATTTCGTTCATTCTCTCGGAATTTTGAGCGTGGTGAATTTCGGACAGATAATAATAGCGATCGTTTTGCAACCGGTATTCGAATCGTTGTTCGGTATTTTGACTAATGCGAAATTGCGAGAAATAACCGATCACGAAGCGCCGTTGCTTAAACGTTTGATTAACGAAGCGCCGGGAACTTTCAATCATTGTTTGTCGGTTGCGTCGTTTGCCGAAGTATGCGCGATGGCGATAGGCGAAAACGTTCTTTTGACAAAGGCATGCGCTTATTATCACGATATGGGTAAGCTTTCCAGCCCGATGTATTTTAGCGAAAATCAAAACAGAGAGGTCAATCCGCACGATAATCTTTTGCCGGAAGTGTCGGCTGACATTTTGCGTAAACATACGACTTACGGTTACGAATTATGCAAGCAGAACAATATTCCGGAGGAAATAAGTACTATTACGATAGAACATCACGGAACGCTTCCGATGGCGGTGTTTTACAATAAAGCGAAACAACTTACGGACAGCGACGTCGATCTTGACGATTACAGGTATCACGGGCAGTTGCCTACTACGAAAATCGCTGCGATTATAATGATATGCGACGCTTCCGAAGCTGCGATCAGGTCGATGGGGAAACCTTCTGCGGAACAGGTCGATAAGTTGCTTACGGGAATAATAAGCGAAAGAATAGAACTGCATCAATTTGACGATTGTGATATAACCATGAGCGATTTGAATACTATACGCGAAACAATCAAAAGCGCGTACGGCGGAATAGTCCATTCGAGAGTACAGTATCCGCAGGGAGACGTGAGAAAATGATAAAAGTAAGAAGCGATTATCATAAAACAATGTTCAAAAAAATTGCCGCCGCCGCGGACGAATTGCTTGACGTTCAAGGAACGGCGGTCGTAGACGTGGATTTTTTAGACGAAGAGGAGATTCGCGAACTCAATTGCAGAACTCGGCAAATAGACAAACCGACGGACGTTTTGAGCTATCCGTTCGTCGAAAACACGGGCGTTCCGTTTATCGAAGAAAATTTTCCGTACGATTATAATTTTCGTATCGGAGCGGTCGAATTGGGTTGCATAGCCGTTTGTTGCGAATATATCGAAAAAGCTGCTGCCGAAGATATGACCGTATACATAAAAGACGTTTATCGAGCGTTCGCGCACGGTATTCTTCATTTGATGGGATTCGATCACGTTACCGAATCCCAATACGATCAAATGCACGAACTTGAAAATAAAATTATGAAGAAAGCGGGGTTGAAATTATGAAATCGGGATTTGTAAGCGTAATAGGCAGACCGAACGTCGGCAAATCGAGCCTTATTAACGCGCTTGTGGGACAAAAAGTATCAATCGTGTCGCCGAAGGCTCAGACTACGAGAGACAGAATATGCGGCATTTTGACCGAAAACGACTATCAGATCGTTTTTGTCGATACGCCGGGAATTCACGAAGCAAAAAACAAGCTTGGCGAGTATATGGAAAAATGCGTTCGTTCGGCAATCGGCGGAGTAGACGTTATCGTTATAGTACTCGATTTGTGTAAAAAAATAACGGAAAGGGATTTGCGTTTTGTCGAAAAATATCTTAAAACGAAAACGCCCGTTTTTCTTGTGCTTAACAAAACTGACGTGTGCGGATTTGAAAAAATTTATCCTGTATTGTCGCAATTGTCCTATTTGACGCAGTCCGAAGGCGACAGACAGGCTGTTAAGGAAATAATTCCGCTTTCGGCAAAAAAAGGCAAAAACGTAGACGTCCTTAAAAAATATCTTGCTGAATATATGCCCGAGGGTGAATTCATGTATCCCGAAGACGAAGTTTCCGATAAGAGCGAACGTTATATGATTTGCGAGATAGTTAGAGAAAAGGCGTTGATGCTTCTAAACGACGAAATTCCGCACGGAATAGGCGTGTATATCCAAGATATGAAATACGACGAAAACGGAACCGCGCAAATATCAATCGATATTATAGTCGAAAAGGATTCTCATAAACCTATCGTTATAGGTGAGGGCGGCGAAAAATTGAAAACCATAGCGATGCAGGCAAGACGAGATATCGAAAAAATGCTCGATTCGACCGTTTATATGGAATTGTTTGTAAAGGTAAAAAAAGATTGGAGAAACGATTCCGCCGCATTGAACGATATAGGTTACAACGCCAAGAAAAATCTGTAAAAAGCATAGCTTAACAGTCGCTTACGCATACTATTCGCGTAGGAGGAAAAAATATGCTTTACGGTAACAAAGTTCCGGGCGAGTTTCAATCGGGCGGAATAGAAACCAACGTAAACGATTTCGACGCCATGACGCTGGCTTTGCTTGACGGACAGTGTGCCGGTTCTTTTTACAGGTTTTTAAAAATCAGGATTAACGACGACGAGATATTTAAATGATATGGAAAAAAGCATTACCGCGATTTTAATAAGAAGTGAAGAACGAAAAGACAGCGATTATTTGGTCAGACTTTTTTCCGGCGAGGGAATAATTACGGCGATAATGCGCGGTGTTCGAAAATCCACTTCGAAACTTAAATTCGCGGCGCAACCGTTTGCTTTTTGCGTTTACGAGCTTGCGGGCAGAGAGGTGCCCGTGGTTACGGGAGCTTCGTGTATAGAAGATTTTTCCGTGCTCGCGCATAGCGTATCGGATTTTTCGGCATGTAGCATTATGCTCGAATGTGCCGATTACGCTTCCGTTGCGGTAGACTGTTCGGAATTGTTTGTTTCTTTGCTGAAATGTCTTAAAGCGGTAGCGTACGAATATTGTGATTCTCGTGTTGTTGCGATTAAATTCATGCAAAAAATATTATTTATGTCGGGTTTTTTTCGTCCGATAAAAAACAAGAGAGAAATAATCGACGCAAAATCTCTTGTCGATTTTATTGCGGCAGAGTATCTCGACGGTTTGTCGTCGCTCAAACCGGAAGACGATTTGGCTAATTCCGCCCTTCGTTCGGTTGTCGCTCGATTCGAACGTACCTTCGATTGTTCCGTTAAATCCGCAAAATTATTCAAATAGAAATCTATGCAGCGGACAATCGTGATATTATTCTATTGTGTTGTAATTGCACAAAAAATCACATTTAAATTGTGCAATAATTGCTTGATTTTTTTGTCTGAATATTATATAATATATACAAATAAAAATTTCAACAGGAGAAAATTATGTCAAGTCTATCATTAAGACACATTTACAAGATCTATTCCGGTAACGTAAAAGCCGTAAGCGATTTTAACCTTGAAATCGACGATAAAGAGTTTATCGTATTCGTCGGTCCGTCCGGTTGCGGAAAATCGACTACTTTGCGTATGATTGCCGGTCTTGAAGAAATTACCGCAGGCGAACTTTATATCGACGACAAATTGGTAAACGACGCAGATCCTAAGGATAGAGATATAGCGATGGTTTTCCAGAACTACGCGTTGTATCCGCATATGACCGTATACGATAACATGGCGTTCGGTTTGAAACTTCGTAAAATGGATCCGCAGGAAATCGACAACAGAGTACGTGAAGCCGCAGCTATTTTGGGTATAGAGCCGTTACTTGCTCGTAAACCTAAAGCGCTTTCCGGTGGTCAGCGTCAGCGTGTCGCTCTCGGAAGAGCAATCGTTCGTGAACCTAAGGTATTCTTGCTCGACGAACCGTTGAGTAACCTCGACGCGAAATTGCGTGTTCAGATGAGAACCGAGATTACGAAATTGCATCATAAGCTCGCTACTACCTTTATTTACGTAACTCACGATCAGATCGAAGCAATGACGATGGGTACTCGTATCGTCGTCATGAAAGACGGAATAATGCAGCAGGTAGATACTCCGCAATTCCTTTACGACAGTCCTCAGAATTTGTTCGTAGCGACCTTCCTCGGTTCGCCGCAAATGAACTTGTTCAATGCAACGTTGTCCAAAGAAAACGGATGTGTTTATGCAAGTTTCGGAAAGAATAAGATTCTTATCGCGCCCGAAAAAGCAAAGCGTATCATTAACGAAAAATATTTCAACGTTCCCGTAATTTTGGGTATTCGTCCGGAAGATATTCACGACGAAGAAGTGTTTATAGCTAATTCGCCCGACACGATTATCGAAGCGCATGTAGACGTTATGGAGAAACTCGGAAACGAAACATATCTTTACATGGAAGTAGACGGCAAAGAAGATTATACGATAGCTCGTATCGACGCTCGTACTAAACTCAAAGCAAACGAAACGGTTAAATTGGCAGTCGATTCTCATCATATTCATTTGTTCGATCCGCTTACCGAATTGACGATTATAGGCGTTCCCGCATATAATACGCTTACCGCAAACGTTTATTCCAAGGCAGACGGTTCTTTGGGCGTAAAATTCGGAAACTTCGATATCGCTCTTCCCGAAAGCGTTTCCAAACGTATTGTGGATAAGACTATTATTGACGGCAGAACGATTAAACTCGGTATTTCTCCCGATATGTTATTGACTCAACCGGAAGAAGGTTTTGGAAAAATTACCGCTACCGTTGATTTTACTGACGCGTATCCGAGATTTAATGCGGTATACAGCAACCTTGTTGGAAAGGATAATTATTTTATAGCAAAACATTCTTTGGAAGACGAATTATCTGCAGGACAAACCGTTACTTATTATACCGATCCCAACAAATTGATGTTCTATGATTTGGAAACGGGCGACGCTCTTATCGCATATAGCCCGATAAGTGATAATATCGTAAACGCAAAGGTTAGTAAGTCCGGCGAAAAATGCACGATTACTTTTGGAAAGACCAAGCTTGCGTTCAAAGATACCGAGAATCGTTTTACATCCGGAGAATATCCTGTTTCGATCGACTATAAAGCGTTCACTACCGACAAGGCTGTTATGGCGGCTAATCCGTACATGATTTTGTCTATGACGGTCGGCGACGCAGATTGCCTCGGTAGCAATACGGTTGTATACACCAAGCTTTTGGGTATGGAATCTTATCTTACCGCGATGTTAGAAGGCGCTCCGAAGCTGAATATTAACGATAAATTGAAGTTGGCTGTGCTTCCCGAAGGAATCAAACCGCTTAATTAATTCAGATAAAGTAAAAGACGCTTTGTTAAAAAACAGGGCGTCTTTTTGAATATAATAAACAAAGTATTCGTATTAATTATCCTTTTAATGTTAGTAGTAAAAAATTTATTTAGATAACGTTAAATCGGACATTAAACCTAAGGAGAAAATATTTTATGAAATTAGGAGTAAGCTCATATTCTTTTAAGAATTTTTCGCACGAAGAAGCTATTTCGCAAGCAAAACAAATAGGTTACGACGCAATAGAATTCACGGACATGACGGGGAACTCTCATGCGGAACAATTGAACAATGCGAAAAAATTACGCGCGTTGGCAGACGAAAACGAGTTGGAAATATCCGCATATGTTATCCGTGCGGATTTTGCGGTAAAGGATGTTTCGTCGGAAATTAAGCGTGTTTGTGAGCAAGTTGACGTTGCCGAAGCTCTCGGAACAAAAAATCTTCGTCACGACGTAATGTGGTCGTATGACGTTTTTCGCAGTTTTGACGAGGCTTTGCCCGTAATAGCGGACGCAGCTCGAGCCGTTACCGAATATGCGGCGAAAAAAGGCATACGTACCATGAGCGAAAATCACGGTTTTATAGCGCAGGACAGTTATCGCATGGAAAAATTGGCGGCTGCGGTAAATCATCCTAATTACGGCTTATTGGTCGATATAGGTAATTTTTTGTGCGTCGACGAAGATCCTGTAAGAGCCGTATCGAGAGTGGCTAATTTGGCATATGTTGTTCATGTTAAAGATTTTTATTCGGTTCCGTTCGGAAAAACGGAGAGCGAAACGGTCGGTTTCATGACGCGTTGTTGCAATCGCCTCACGGGCGCGACGATCGGTAAAGGCGTAGTTCCTATTTCTCAATGTCTTGCCGTTTTGAAACGCGCGGGTTATGACGGAAACGTTGACGTCGAGTTCGAGGGTGCTCAAAATTGTATTGACGCTCTTCGTGAATCCGAAAGCGTTTTACGTAAAATTTTAAGCCGAATTTAGATGGGCGTTTAACGTTGCGAAAAGTCGAATGTTAATTTAATGATTTTTTATGTTTGTTTCGAAAACAAAAAATTTACGCTGTTTCGAAAAATTTTAAAAATAAAACAGCCGCGTTTTGGCGACTGTTTGTAAAAAACGATATAAAGGTATACTTTTTATAAAACGTTTGATGCTTTATATTTATAAATACTAGCAAAACCGATCGTAAATCCCGTGTTCTTTGCGGATTCGGTCGGTTTTATCTTTTTCTTCTGCTTGTGAATTTCAGTATGCATACAGCGATAAGCATGAGCAGAATTACTCCGACGCATATAAGACCAATTATTTGAAGCGGGGTAATTTCGTAAGTTGTAAGAGAAGATGTTAAAACATAGCCTTCTTTTGTCCCCGAAACCGAATCGAAATACTTAACCAAAGTGTATTTTTGTCCTTGATCGAAAATTCCGACTATTTCGACGCTGTCGCCGTTGTTTAGATAATCGCCCGTTTCGACGTAAACGCCTCCGATGTTTTCGTATACGGCGGAAGCAGAGGTCAGCTTCGCGTTATATTGCGGACGCTGTTCGTCTGAATTTTGCGCCGCGAACGATAGCATGTCTTTTGAAATAAAACCTGTTTTATTATCGTAACGAACCTTAAACCAAGTAATGCCGTCGTATTCATAATCACAGAAATTCAGTAATTGTATTTTTGCACCCTTGTTGATTTTAGATATTATTTTTTCGCTCTTGGCAGAAGGAAATCTGTATAGAGCGGTGTTGTCGTATAACGTGCTTGCCGACGTCGCTACGGGGACTGTTTCTTTTTCCGCGTCACCGATAAGCCCTTTATAGACGTAACCGGCTTTGAGTCCCGAAAAATCTTCGTACAGAACGTAACTCATTCTATTTGTTTCGTAAAGAGCATATTTACCGACTATAATGCGTTCGCCTGTTTTTACAGAGCAGAGCTTGTTGATGCTGCACGGATTTTCATAAATGAACGCATTGTCCAATATCGTCCTTATTATAGAATCTGTGTCGGTGTAAGATAAATCGGGCTCCGGCATTGCGACTATTTCGTCCGGAACGAGATTGTAAACCTTATGCAGGTCCGAGCAAGTGACGATTATGTTGCCGAAATCGGTATACGCGTTGGTTACCATCGAAACGGAAACGGAAGAGGCGCTTTCGCTGATTTTGCTTGAATAAAGCAGTTCGCCTTTGTGATTATAGGTAAGCAGTTCGCCTTTTTTAATGGCAAATATTCTTCCGTCGTGAGTGGAATCGAAGTCCAAAATTTCGTTTTGACCGACGATCGGCAAATTATCTTCGAGAGAATATATTCCGCCGTTTCTTAAAACGTAAAGCTTGCCTTTAAAATATTCGGCGCATATTTTGTCTGCGTCTGCAATATATTCGAAGTTCCAGCCTTTGTACAATTTCCCGTCCGCAACAAAATAAATCTCGTCGTTCGAGTACGCCATCGAAGTAATCGAGCTTTTATCCGAGGCTGTCGTTTTGATTATCGAACCCGATTCGTCTACGGTGAATATGCCTTCCTTTCCCGCAACGTAAATATTTCCCGAATAGTCGGAGGTGATTGCCGTGGGCCTTTTTATCGAAATGTAATTGACGTCGTTCTCCATAACGGCGACGCGGTCGTTCGCATAGTCGAGAACGTATAATTTTCCGTAATCCGAATAAGTCGTTTTTGGAAAAGCGAAATAACCTTTATCCGAACTCGTACAACCGAATATCAGTGTGTTGACGTTATTTACGTTTTTATAAAATTCGCCGCTTCCGGTAACGTAGTAGTAGACTCCGTCGTGTACGGAAACCGAACTTTCGTCGCCGCCGAAAACCGTCGTTTTCTTTGTTTCGGGAACGACGGCTTTGCCTGCTCCGTAATACGTAAGCTCCTTATCTCCGATCAGATATTCGAGATTCTTGCAATAATCGTAAGCGATTGTCGAAATTTCTCCGTCTAATTTATAAACGTCGCTGTATCCGAACATATCGACTTTAACGGAATAATATACTGTGCCATTGACCGACGCAATAGAAACTATTTGTTTGCCGGTTTGGATTCTTTGATTTTCGCCCGTTGTAAGGTCGTGTTTCAGTATCGTATGATTATTCGCAACGTAGACGAAATCGCCCGAAAGACAGAAATCGGTTGCCGAACTTGCAATCTGTTCGGATTCGGCTTCGCACAAACGATAAACGCCGTCGTCGGTCATTATTATTTTGTAGTTTTCGCTACATTCGGCTTTAACTATTCCCGGAACGTCGTATTCAGCGCGAAGTATATTGTCGTAAGAATAAACGAAAAGTTTTCCGCTTCCGGAAATGAATATATTATCGTCGCCGCAAAAAACATGAGTCGGGTTGCCTATGTAAGTGTATTTGTCTGCAACTATCGTTTTTTCTGCCAATGCCGTCGTAATCGTAAAACAAACGGACGCTACGGATAAAACCGTTATTAAAATCAATTTCAAAAATCGTTTCATGAATATATTTTACCATAAAAAATCGCAAATGTAAATACTTATTGCTTAATCGTGTTACGAAAAAAACAAATAAATGACGAAAAAATCCCAAAAGAGAGGTATATGTTAATCGAATTACTCAAAAAAAGCATAAAAAAGTAAAAAAATTTTTAAAATGGGTATGGACAAGTCGAAGTTTATGTGTTATAATATATACGTCGGTTTTTGGATTGTTTTCAATTGTCGACAAAACCGGAATATGCTTTGAACGCGGCGAGTATACGCCGATGTTTTTGTGTTTCGAAGCTGTTTTCGCGTTGGATTCATTGAAGTATCCGTTTTGCTTAAGACGGAAGGAGATAAAGTTTTGGAAAAAATCGCTATTATTGATTTAGGAAGCAATTCGGCAAGACTGGTTTTGGTCGAAATATTGCCAAACGGACATTACGTGGTATTTGACGAATTAAAAGAAACGGTCAGATTGGGACAAGATATGGACAGAGACGGATTTTTGAAACCGTCAAGAGTAGCTCAAGCAATAAAAACGCTTAAAATGTTTCGTAAACTGTGCGATAGTTACGAAATCGAAAAAGTTTACGCTTTTGCGACAAATGCCGTTCGTCGTGCCAAAAATCAAAAGAGCTTTATCGAGGAAGTTAACACCGTATGCGGTTTTAAGTTTAAAGTTTTGAGCGAAGAAGAGGAAGCTCAACATATTTATTACGGCGTTATTAATTCGTTGGAAATCCCCAAAGCAGTAATAGTGGATTTGAGCGGCAGTTGTTTGCAGTTCATTCATTACAATCGCAGGAATATTTTAAATCGCGAAAGTTTGCCTTTCGGGACCATTACTTTGACTGAATTGTTTAGGGATCCGTCGGTTAGCTCGGCCGAGCAATTGGATAATATTTATCAATACGTCTATACTCAATTGTCTAAAATAGAATGGCTTAAAACGCTCGAACCCGATATACAGTTTATAGGTGTGGGCGGAGCGTTCCGTAATTTGGCGAGAATAAGTCGCAGAGTAAAACATTATCCTCTCGAAATGCTGCACAATTATACCGTCGGAATAGAGCATTTCAATCAAATTTACGACATGATAGCTTCGCTCGAACCCGAAAAGAGAGCTAAATTGAAAGGTTTGGGCAGCGGTAGAGCGGATATTTTTCCCGCAGCGCTTGCTTGCATTAAAAGCGTGTTCGAAGTTGCCGGTTTCGAACAGTTGACGGTATCGGGATGCGGCGTTCGCGAAGGCTTTATGTTCAATCATGCCGTCCCCACTACGGTCGAAAAACCTATAACGGATATTTTGGGTTATTCGGCATATACGACCATGTATTTTTCGGACGTAAACATTCGTCATTCCGAGCAGGTATGTTCGCTTTCGATTCAGTTGTTCAAACAATTAAGAGTGTTGCATAAGCTGCCTCGCCAGTACATGAAAGTTTTGCGTATCGCCGCATTGCTTCATGATGCCGGTTCTAGAATTAAATTTTATAATAGATATAAACACGCGTATTATTTTATATTGAATTCCAATTTGTACGGAGCTACGCACAGAGAAATAGTGCTTGCCGCGTTTGTGGCGTTGGGAATTCACAGCGACGACATGAACATGACCGAATGGAATAAATATAAAGATTTGGTACGCGAAGAAGATCTTCCAGCGGTAATGCGTTTGTCGGTTATTTTGCGCATAGCCGAGAGTTTGGACCGTACCATGAACAGCGGTGTAAAAGACATTAATTGCGACGTTCTTGGCGATTCCGTCATTATGAAAACGGAAACGGAGGGCGATTGCGCGCTCGAACTTAAAGAGGCAAGCGAGGCTGCGGCGGAATTTGCTCGCGCTTACAGAAAAAATTTGGAAATCATATGAATGTAATACTTGCGTCCGCGTCGCCGAGAAGAAAGGAACTCATTAAAAAGATACCGGGCTTGGAGGTGGAAATTATTCCTTCTTCGTCCGAGGAGAATGCACCTTTTTACAACGTTGGTAATTATGTGTGCTTGCTTGCGAAGAATAAAGCGGCGGACGTTTTCTCGAAACACGGCGGAGTGGTCGTCGGAGCGGATACCGTGGTTTTTACGGATAGAGTTTTGGGAAAACCGCAAAACGAACTTGACGCGAAAAATATGTTAAAAGAACTTTCGGGTAAGACTCATTCCGTTGTGACGGGAGTTTGCGTAATGAAAAGCGGAAGTGTAAAATGTGCCTTTTGCGAAACCAAGGTACGCTTCGGTTGTTTGTCGGAAAGTTTTATAGACCGATATGTGGCGTCCGGAAGTCCGTCGGATAAAGCCGGGGCGTACGGAATTCAGGACGAAATGTTAAAACCGTACGTAGACGTCGACGAAGGCGATCGAGATAACGTTATTGGATTGCCCGTTATACTTTTAAAAAACCTTTTAGAGGAGAAATACTGATGGCAAAATTAAATATAGCTTTGGATATCGGAACGAGTTTTACGTCGATTTATGCCGAGAATCAAGGCGTCGTATTGCGCGAACCGACCTTGATCGCATATACCGGTCGCGATGAATTAAGAAAACCCGATTGCGTCGGAGAAGACGCGGCCGACATTCTCGGAAAGGCACCCGAAAACACGACGGTCGTTCGCCCTGTGAGCGGCGGTTATATTGCGGATATCGGAGCAGCTACGATGATGTTGAGAGAATACGTTAATAAAATAGATAACGATAATTCTCTTTTTACGAAAATAAACGCCATTGTCGCGATACCTACGGGGTTGTCGGTGGAAGAACGTAAACAATACGGCGACGTTTGTTATGAAGCGGGTATTTCCTCTGTGGAGATGGTTGACAATATTATGCTTTCGGCTTTGGCTATGGATTTACCCGTCGATTCGGCGTCGGGAAATCTTATAGTTAATATCGGAGGCGGAACGACAGAAATCGCTCTTATAAGCCTTTGCGGAATAATAACGGGATGTTCGGTAAGTATAGGCGGCGATATGATGGACTCTGCCATAAGCGATTATATAGTCGGCAAATACGGTTTGAGAATAAGCCGTGCGTTGGCTCGTAAAATAAAAGAAGAAGTGGGCAGCTTGTATCCGAACGATAATGCCGGAATGGAAATCAAGGGCGTTAATTCTAAAACGTTGGTGCCTGCAACTTGTTCGATATATGCTACCGACGTGTACGAGGCGCTTATGCCTTATTACAGTAAAGTTGCCGAAGCGATACATGACGTAATAAAAACCTGTCCTAAATCGTTTGCCGCTGATTTATCCGAAAGAGGTATTTACGTAACGGGAGGCGCCTCCAAAATACTCGGATTGGAAAGAGTGCTAAAAAAAGCCTTGGAGCTTGACGTGCATATGTGCGACGCTCCCGATTATTCTGCGGTGATAGGCGGAGGCAAACTGTTAAGCAATCGTGCTTTATTGAAAAAGATATTGAGCAACTGAAAAATTAAACATGACAAGAAACAGCCGATTACGACAATAACGGCTGTTTTTTTATATTTGCCGAATGTTATAATCGAATAGTAGTAAAACGGGAGGCAAACATGTCAAGAGTAATTGTGGTAACTTCCGGCAAAGGCGGCGTCGGAAAGACTTCGCTCACGCTGGGCATAGGTCGTTGTTTGGCGGCAATGGGTTGCAAAACCGTGTTGATGGATACGGATATAGGGCTGAACAATCTTGACGTCCTGATGAACGTAGAAGATAAGATAGTATTCGATATTGCGGACGTCGTTGAAGGACGGTGTCGTCCTAAACAGGCTTTGGTCGAAGACGAAGAAAACGAAAATCTTTTTGTGTTGCCCTCCGTTCACGGATATAAAAGAAGCGAAATTTCCGGTCAAAATCTAAAAGCGGTTATAACGGGGCTTTCGAGCTTCGAATACGTGCTTATAGATTGTCCGGCAGGGATAGAATTGGGGTTTCATCGTGCGGTTGCCGCCGCCAACGAAGCTCTTGTCGTGACGACGCCGCATATATCCGCGATAAAGGACGCCGGAAAAGTAATAAGACTGCTCGGAAGTTATTCTTTGCCAGTGGGACTTATTCTTAATCGTGTGCGAGGCGATATGGTTATGGACGGGGACATGGCGTCGCCGGAAGAAGTTCGTTCTGCTCTCGGAATTTCGCTAATGGGTGTTATTCCGGAAAACGATGAAATAAACGGATTGTCCGCGACCGGAGAAAGATTAAAAAAAGACGGGACAGGTCGTAAAGCTCTTGAAATGTTATGTAGAAACATCGTTTACGGAACGGAGAACGTTTACGATATTACGAGCGGATATAAGGGATTATTCGGTGGAATAAAACGTGCGTTGAAAAAACATTTGTAAGGAGAATAAAATGCAACAATCTAAAGCGACGGAAAGATTAAAAAACGTCAGAGTCGGAGATAATTTTGCGGGAATAGAAAACATGCTGCGTTCGATGAAAGGCGAAATTTACAAACTATTGACCAATTATATGTATCTTAATATAGAAAATCTGAATGTTTATATGGATTTGACGACGAACGGCGAATATGTGCTTAACGTTCGAGCGGAAAGCGGCAGGTTGATCGATTTCGGCAAAACTTTGTAATATAGCCGATTTGTCGAGAATAAAATACGGTATGGACAAATATTACGGAATGAAAAAAGTCGAAGTTAAGCTTACTGAGAACTGCAGCGTAAAAACAATCGCTAAACGAATGCCGCTACTTCATAAGCGTTTTTTTAATGCGGTGTTTTTGTTTGTGACGGCGGTTGCTCTTATTGCTTGTTTTGCTTTTGTTGACGACGAAATAAGCAAAAACGTTGCGTTTATTATCGGAGCGGGCGTCAAAAAATGAAACTTAAAATATCTCCGTTGGTTTTGTTGTTGGGTGTATTGGCGGCGTTTACGGGACGAATTCAGCTTTTTTTGTCATACTTGGCGGCAATGATTCTGCACGAGTCGGCGCATGCGGAATGCGCAAAACGGTCGGGATATGTTTTGAAGTCGATAAAAATAATGCCGTACGGAGCTGCTTTGAACGGTGAGTTCGGCGGAATGACAAGTCGCGACGAATTGAAAATAGCCGCGATCGGACCGCTTTGCAATATATTCTTTGCTACTGTGTTTACTGCGATATGGTGGATTGTTCCGGAAACGTATTTTTTTACGTCGGATTTTGTCGGAGCGAATGTTTTTCTTGCTGCGTTTAACCTAATACCCGTCTATCCGCTTGACGGAGGAAGAATGTTTTACGCGTTGTTGAAACAGAAAGTCGATAACGTTCGAAAAATAATGCTTATAGGAAATTTGACGATAGCCGCAACGTTTATCGCGATTTTTTTCTTTTGTTCGAAAAACGGTTTTAACGTAACTTTTCTTACTGCTGCGATATTCATTGCCGGTAGTGCATTAATTCCCGAAAAACGTTGTCGCTACGAAAAACTTTACGATATGGCTTATCGAACGGAAAAAATCAAAAGGTGCCTGCCCGTTAAAGTTTACGCGGTGTTAAACGATACGCCGGTTAAATATTTGAAAAACAAATTACGCGGAAATTATTTCAGTATATTTAAGATAACTGACGGCGAGGGCGTCGTATACGAATACGATCTAGATAAGCTGGGCGAAAAAGAAAAAAACATGACAGTTAAAAAATTGCAATTGCTCAAAAAAAGCGAAAAGGTACAATAAAGCACTGATTTTGCTTGATTTCGGCGTGTTTTTATGATATAATGTCAACGTTTGATTTTTCTGTCGCTTTGTTTTGCTCAACTTTATCGCGTTATGAAGAAAATTCGGGCAATTAAACTGCATGGGATTGGAGCATATGAGATCAGGATATATATTGATTGACGTGCAATCGTACATTGTTTCCGTCGCGTTGATGGAAAACGACGTATTGAAAGAGTTCTACGTCGAATATGCAAATTCAACGGAAATAGTAGGTGATATTTATAAGGGAAAAGTCGTTAATCTTCTACCGGGGTTGCAATCGGCATTCATAGATTTCGGAGGAAGTAAGAACGGCTTTTTATCTGTCAGCGAAACGATTGCGCACAGTACGATAATAAGCGAGGCGGGCGTTATGCCTAAAGAACTCGCCATACGCGCCGGCGATTATGTAATGGTTCAAGCTACGAAAGAGCCTGTCGGACAAAAAGGAGCGCGATTGTCGACGAATATTTCCATACCCGGCAGATTCGTTATTTATATGCCGAACATCGATTACGTCGGTGTATCGAATAAGATTCTTGATATCCCCGTTCGACAGAAATTGACGGAAATTTTGACAAAAGTAAAGCCGAACGGAGGCGGACTTATCGCGCGAACGGTTTGTAAAGAAGCAAAAAAGAGCGAAATTCTCGAAGAAGTGAAGAAGTTGACTGCCGTTTGGGAAGAAATTCAAAGGAATTACGATTCTTCCGACGGCGTTTCTATGCTTTACGATTGCGGAAACATAGTTTATCGTGCCGTTCGAGATATGTTTAACGATAATATAGAGGCGGTTATTTGCAACGATCGCGATTTGTGCGCAAAGATTATAGACAGTGCGCTTGTGACGCAACCGAAACTTGCCGAAAAAATTCATTATTACGATAAAAAAGGCGATATGTTCGCCGAATACAACGTTTTATCTCAGGTGGATAAAATTATTTCGCCCAAAGTCGCATTGCCGTCGGGTGGATCTCTTGTGTTCGATTATACGGAAGCGCTCACCGTTATCGACGTGAACACGTCTAAATATGTGGGATCGGACAACAGAGAAGAAACTGTTTTTAATACGAATATCGAGGCCGCATGGGAAATAGCCAAACAAATACGGTTAAGAAACATAGGCGGCATTATTATAGTAGATTTTATAGATATGGCAGAGGAGTCCAATAAAGAAAAACTGCTCGAGCAATTGCGGCAAGCCGTATTCGCGGACAGAACTAAAACGCGCGTAGTTGGAATGTCTTCTCTCGGTTTGGTGGAAATAACGCGTAAAAAGAACGGTAGAGAAATTTCTACCGTTCTGTTGGATAAGTGTCCGCATTGTCACGGACATTCTTTGACGAAGTCATACGATTATCAATGCCGGAAAATTCTCGCTTCGCTCAAAATTTTGTTTCGTGATAAAAAGTATCAAGGTGCGTTGATATACGTTGGCGACAAGCTTGCGGGACACATGATTACAAGCAGATATTTCGAAAGCGTGTGTGAATCCGATTGGAAAGATAAACGAATTTATCTTGTGTCCGAAAACGAGGTAGGCGAAGGTTTTAGCATAAAAGGTTGCGAGAGTAATGCTTTTAGCGTTCCGAGAAGAGGAACTTTATTATATTGAATTTTATAAATCGGCGTCAGAGTCTTTTAAGGTCGGCGCGTAAAAAAATCGCTCGCGGTAATTGTGCGAGCGATTTTTTATATGAAAAAGAGTATTTTATTCGATTTTTTTAGACTGTATTTGTTCGAGATAAAGCGTTTACATTTGAGAAAAAGCAAGATCTTTATCGCTTTGTCTGAATTGTTGCATGTATAATTTGTAATATGTTCCTTTAAGAGCGAGAAGGCTGTCGTGATTGCCGAGTTCGGTGATCTCTCCGTCGGAAATTACGGCTATTTCGTCGGCGTTTTTAATGGTTGAGAGACGGTGCGCGACTACAATCGTGGTTCTGCCTTTACTTAGTTCGTCCAGAGCTTGCTGAATAAGTATTTCGGTGGCGTTGTCCAACGCGCTGGTGGCTTCGTCGAGAATAAGTATAGGCGGATTTTTAAGAAAAACTCTCGCTATACTCAGTCTTTGTTTTTGTCCGCCGGACAGCTTGACGCCTCTTTCGCCGATAACGGTGTCGTATCCGTTTTCGAGAGTCATTATGTAATCGTGAATGTTTGCTCGTTTTGCCGCGGAAATTATTTCGTCTTCGGACGCGTTCGGATGACCGTATAAAATATTATCCCGAATGCTTGCGTTAAACAAATAAATATCTTGTTGAACTATGCCGATGTTTTTACGTAAAGATTCTCGAGTGATTTCGTTCGAATCTTTCCCGTCGATAAGAATAGTTCCGCCGCATATATCGTAAAAATGCGGAATAAGGTGGCAAATGGTTGTTTTACCGCCGCCGGAAGGTCCTACCAATGCGAAAGTCGTTCCTTTTTTTATGTCGAGATTAACGTGATTTAAGACTTCTTTGCTGTCTGTATAAGAAAAACAAACGTCTTTGAATTCAATATGACCGTCTACGCAATTGACGGCTACGGCGTTTTCGGCGTCTTTTTCGGGTTCCGCGTCTATTATTTCAAGGAATCTCGAAAATCCGGTAACGCCGTTTTGATATTGTTCCATAAAATTGATAAGAGTCATTACCGGCGAAATAAACATGCCTATAGAGAGGCAAAATGCCGTATAATCGCCTAAAGCTATCGCATTCGAATACATAAACAATCCGCCCGCGATTAATATTACGACGTTGAATACGTCCATAATAAATGAAGTTGAGGAATGAAATTGTCCCATTGCTTTATATGCGCACGTTCTTGCTTCCACGAATTGAGCGTTGCCTTTTTCGAATTTAGATTCTTCAACGTCGGAGTTGGTAAAGGCTTTGGTTACGCGAATACCTGATACGCTGCTTTCTAAAGAAGCGTTGATTTGAGCGATCGATTGGCGGCTTTTCATGAACGCCGCGTGCATTTTCTTTTTTAAAGACATGGTAATTATGAGCAGAAAAGGAACGCAGGCGAATATGATAAGCGTAAGAAAAACGTTAATCGTGCATAAATAAATAAACGACGCGATTATAGATATGGACGAGATAATGAGATTTTCGGGTCCGTGATGAGCAAGTTCGCTTATATCCATTAGGTCATTGGTCATTCTCGACATAATTTTGCCCGTTTCGTGATTATCGAAAAAAGAATACGGTAATTTTTCGAGATGACGGAACATATCGCTGCGCATCGTCGCTTGCATTTTGACGCCCATTATATGTCCGAAATACTGAATGAAATAATTAAGCAGCATTTTGATGAAATATACGGCGAGCAATGCCGCTCCGAAAATAATTATCATTTTGACGTTTTTATTCGGAATATAATCGTTTAGCATGTTTCTCGTAATGATCGGGTATAAAATTCCGATCAGAGAAACGCACAGAGAGGCGAGCATATCCAGAATAAAAATTTTTTTATGAGGTTTGTAATATGCTAAAAATCTTTTGAGCATCATGTTTCTCCTTGGTTTAATATGAATATAACTTATTATACCGTTTTTTTGACGTTTTGTCAACTTTATCTTTCTTTACCTAATTTGACCGATTTGCCGAATTGTTTTTTTATGGCAAAAAGGTAATTCGATTTTGTTGGACGTTTTGTCGAATTATTAAAAGAAGAACCGTCGAAGATAAGCGTTTTTCGACGGTTTTTGAGATTGTATTATAGTTTTTTATTCTTAGTTTAATTATAGGTTGGTGAGTATGATAGCCGCAAAAATAAAAAACAGACCTATACATACGTTTTTGGTTATCTTTTGTTTAAAGATTATCACGTCGCTTGCCACGGTGAGGCACATGCTGATGCCGCGCGTTAGCGGGTAAAAAACTGCCGAAGGCAAAAGTGCCGCTGCGGTGGTACTGAAATATTGATAGATATATATCATAACCGCCGCTATGGTAACGAATATGACGAGTTTTTTCGCCGATTCGGTTTTTTCGGGCAAGAAACTCTTTTTTGCGATAATTTTACCGCACACGAGTATTATAGAAAAACAAGCCAAGACGACGGCAAAAGTCATCAAATTAAAAAACGCCGTATAATCTTTACCGACTTTATCGGGATACAGCTTTTGCGTAATACTTACACCGGCGTTTGATACTACGAGCAAAAAGATATACAGCCAAGTCAAAAACGAATTCTTTTTATCGGAATTTTTCTTCTCGGCGTTGTCTTCGATAGTCAAATCTTTAGAGGTATCCGTTTTCGGTTTAACGGATAAAAGCACGACCGCGATAAATAAACACGCCATGCCGATCCATTGCCATACGCTTACAGTATCGCCGTTATATAAAAAAGGCGCGACAATCATCGGTATAGCGGTAGAGCCGATAAGACAAAACGCTTCTATAAAAATAAGCCCGACGCGTTGAGTCGAAAGTATCCAAACGAACATCATAATCGCGTTTGAAAGACCGGATAAGAGCCATATCCACCAATAATCTCCGTTCCATCTCGAACCGGCTATTAAAAAAGTAACAACGCTTACGCAGCCGCAAATAATAGATCGAAAAGTATTGATTCGTATGCTGTTGTACTCGCCTGAACAAACTTTTCCGCTGCTTTTCATTGCGATAACTTTCGATATCCCCGCAAAACAAGCAATAATTAAGAATATATAACCCATAAGATTCACCTTCTTTAAATTTAACGATTTTTATGGAACCTTGTTATTTTATCATATTGGCAAAATAAAATCAAGTAGATATCACAATATCGGAATGTGAAATATTGGGTAAGTAAACTTAAAACAAAAAACGCCGAGTCTTAAATGGACTAAAACTCGGCGGTACGGTTTAAATTATTTATTCTTCGATGAATAAATCTATGAGCTCGAACGTTCTGCAATCGACGAGTCCGCGGTTTGTTAAACGAACTTCGGGCAGACATGCAAGCGGAATAAGCGCCATCGTCATAAACGGAGAGGGGAACGAACACCCCAAATCTTTCCAAGCTTTTTCGAGGCGAGCGATTTTTTCGCTCATTTCTTCGAGTGTTAGATCGCTCATAAGTCCGGCTATCGGCAATTCGACTATACCGATAATTTTGCCGTTTTGAACGGCTACGAGTCCGCCTCCGCATTCAATGAGAGCGTTCGCGGCAATTGCCATGTCGTTATCGTTGCTGCCGACTACGAGCAAATTATGAGCGTCGTGCGAAACGGTTTGCGCCAACGCGCCGTTCTTAATTCCCAACCCTTTTACAAAGCCCATGCCTTTTGTTTTCGTATTGTGATGACGTTCGAAAACGACCGCTTTCAACACGTCTTGTTCGGGGTCGGCGTGAAGAAATCCGTCGTCCGATTTAAGTGTTACGTGTCTGTCTATAGAACCGACCTTTGCCGGAATTATTTCGATTGCGTGAATCTTATTGATTTGACCTTTTGCGGCGATTGCGAAATCGGCGGCTGTGGTTGTGTTTAAATGAACCGAGTGAGTGGCGTGGTGAGGGTAGACGTATTTATCGAAAGAATAAATAGTTTGTCCGTTTTGAGCGACGTGTTCGCCGTTTATGAAGACGTCGGTTACGTGGCAATCGGTAAGATCGTCAATTAAAACGAGGTCGGCGCATTTTGACGGAGTAACCGAGCCCATTTCATGATCTAACTGAAAGCATTGCGCGACGTTGATTGTTACCATTTGAATAGCCGTTATAGGATCGACGCCTTCTTGTATTGCTCTTTTGACGATGTAGTCCAAATGTCCTTTGGTTTGTAATGTATTGGGGTGGGTGTCGTCGGATATCAGACAAGCAAATCTTGAATCTATTTCATGTTTTGTTATTGCTTTCGCGACTTCTTTTAAATCATGCCAAGCTGAACCTTCGCGCAACATAGCATACATACCCAGGCGCATTTTTGCGAGAGCGTCTTCTTCACGAGTGGATTCGTGACAACATCTTATTCCTGCCGCGACGTAAGAATTTAAACCGTTTCCCGTTTCCGGCATAGAGTAGTGTCCGGTAACGATTTTTCCCGTTTTTAACGTTTCGCCTACGATTGCATGAGTTTCTGGGTTAGAATAGATGATTCCTGGGAAATTCATCATTTCGCCGAGTCCGACGCAATCGTCCCAAGTCATTGTTTCGGCAACGTCTTTCGAATTTATGCTTGAACCTGTATCTTCGAATCCCAGAACGGCGGGTACGCACGACGGAGTAGTCATCATTGTTTTTAACGGTGTTCTTTTAGCGTCTTCCAGCATAAATTTTACGCCGTCAAGACCTAGTACGTTACATATTTCGTGCGGATCCATGAAAATGCCGGACGTTCCGTGTGCAATGACCGCTTTTGCATATTCTCCGACAGTCAACATGGAAGATTCTACGTGAATATGTCCGTCCATGAAA
>CAZQAC010000023.1:0-25663 GCA_964591125.1 uncultured Lachnospiraceae bacterium | reverse complement strand
GTCCTAATAACAGCATGTGCTTGATATCGTAGAATTTCGCATAGAAAGGAATGGTATGCGCGAGATATACGCCGATATCTTCAAAAATCTGTCTTGCAAGCGCGTCGCCCTTTTCCGTCAAAGCCTGAATTTCTTTCAATTTCTGTGCGGGCGTCAAATTCTCGGCAAACTTGTATCCGCCGGATTCCGCAAGTTTGATTACCGCGTCTTGCGAGAAATATTTGCAACCGACGCCGAAATCGCCGCTCCATTCGTCTTGCATTGCGTCCTCGTTAAAATCTACGGGAGCAAACGCAAGCTCCGAAAGCCAGCCGTTGATACCGCCGTTGTTATTGATATAACCGACGGCTTCGCTCGTCCCCATCGCGATACCGAGCACGCCGTTGTCATTCAAATCGATTGCGCCTGCCAAAGCCGTTACGTCGCCGTCGTTTGCCACTTCCAACGGAATCTCTTTACCGTATTCCTTGCTCATTTCCTTCGCCACGTTGATATACATATTCTTCACGTAATCGCCGTGTTTGGATTTATCTACCTTGATAAACAAGGACGCCACCATAATCTTGTTGTCTACGTATACGCCTGCGGAGGATACGCCGATGGCGTCTACGGTAGGCATTTTGGACGCCGCCGTTTTCATCGCTGTCAAAATTTCATTGTAATGGTAGGTCGGATCTTCCGTAACCTTCGGATTCCATACCACTTCTTCGCTGTAAACGACTTCGCCGTTAATTACCGCGCTCACCTTTCTGTCCGAACCGCCCGCGTCGAAGCCGATACGGCAACCGTCCAAATAACCACCCACGCGAATGGAAGCGTTCTTTTGTTCGGGAATCTCGTTTGCCTCCAACCAAAGCACCTCGAAAGGCTTTTCGTAAACGCCGCTCATAAAGTCTACGTCAAACGCGCGAAGACCTTGAAGGGTATACGCCTGTTTCAAATATTCGTAAACGGACTTACTGCCGGCAACGTAAATTTTATAGCCGCCGACTCCCCACAAAATCGTCTTTGCAAGACGTTCCGCGATACGGAAATTCAACGCATCGTTAACCCCGTCCGCAAACGCCTCGTAGGTGTATACGTAATTATAGCCGTTGCTGCGTTCCGCAACGAGCGTCACTTTTACGCTTTTACCGCTCTTCTTCACTTCCGCGTCGAAATCGGCAAGCGCTTTATTCATAGGATAAAAGTTTTTGTCTAATACGGGCATTCTCATAACCGTGTTCTCCTGAAATTTTATTTTTACATTATTATACTACGCAAAAAAATCCTTTGCAATAGAAATTCTTTCACGACTATGTGGAAATCTTTCACAAAGTTTTTACTGAAATTTTTCTAATAACAACGCATGGTTTTCGCCGATATCGTTTTTCGTCGTTTACAACGTAAAAAAATCGTCGCCCCCGTATCGAGAACGACAATTCGCTCAAAGCGAAGAAAGCGTTTTGTCACGCTTTTTCGCTTTCTGTTTTCGTATCTTTTCAAAGACGAATAAAAAGGCTAAGAGCAAACCGACGGACAACCCGCCGACCGTATACCAAGCCGTTAAAACGGGGGCGGATTTTAACAGCGGTTCGCCGATTTGCATTGCTTTTTCAAAGCCCAAACACTCTTTTTCGAACAATCCGATCGTCATAATCACGGAAAGCCCGAGCGGATAATAATGCCATTTACGCAAGGACGGCTGCAAACGTCCCGTCGATATGCAGACGACCACGACCCAAACCATGAGCGTATGATGCAGTAACCCCGTCAAACTTCGAATATCGAAAAAGGTTTGGCTATCCAAAAAATCCGGATAAAACATCGTGATCGTACCGCCCAAAAACCCGAGATACGCAATACAATGCAATACGCAACAATCCTTTTTCCCGAACAGAACGGTGAGCGAAAGCGTCAAGCTCGACAAAGCGCAAAACGTATGCGGAAGCAACGTCCACCAAGAATCCCCGTTCTTTTTCACGAGAATATTATAGCACGTCACGGAAACGCGATTTATCGTAATCGCAACGAGCAACGCCGATGCGCTGACTTTCAAAAGTATCGTGCAAAACTTTTCGTCTTCTTTGCGTTTTCGTAAAAAATATATACCCGTCGAAAACGCAGCCGCAACAATCAATAAATAGACAATATGTCCGATTCCGTATACGCCGTCCATGTTATCTCCCGTATTCTTCGTTTGAATTTTGAGAAAGTATTTATAGATTAAACACCGAAAAAGGTTGTTTTACTCACCATTTTACGATTTTCAAAACGCGTCTTTGGAAATTTTTTTCCAACGCTTCGCTATGAATGCTAACCGCCAAGAGCTCGGCAGCCAACAGGTAGCCGCTTTCATCGCCTTATTCCAAAAACCTACGACGACTTTCGGCTTATTCGAATCGACCGCTTTCAACGACGCCTCGACGACGCTTTCGGGAGATTTCGCCGCAAGCTTCCCCCACAGCCCCTGTCCTTTAATTTGTTCTTTTATATCCTCGCGCGTCGGCATTGCCCCCGGTAAAACCGCCGTCACCGCAACGCGATTCTCTTTTTGCTCTTCGCGAAGTGCGACGGAAAATGCCGTCAAAGCGGCTTTCGTCGCACTGTACACGGCGAAATACGGCATGGGATAAATCCCCGAAACGCTGGAAATATTGAGGATTTGCAACGAGTCCGCTTTCCGTTCGATCGCAAAGCGACACATCGAAACCGCCGCCTCGAAATTCACGCGGCATTGAAAGGCAATTTTCTCCTGCGAGTACGCCGAAAACGCCTTTTGAATATCCGCGCCGGCAACGTTGACAAGCAAAGAAATACGAAAACCGTGCGCCGCGATTTTGGAAGTCAGTGCATACCTGCCCCCTTCGTCCGCCAAATCCGCCGCAAACGTCCAAACCTTGACATCGGGATTTTCCGTCTTCGCCCGCGCACGAATCGCCTGTAATTTTTCCTCGCTTCTACCCGTCAAAATCAAATCGTAGCCGCGCTTTGCCAAAGCTAAAACAAACGCCTTTCCCAAACCGCCTGTCGCGCCCGTCACCAAAGCGTAGTCGTCTTTTTTCGTCTGTGCCGACTGCTTTGCGTACGAACGAACAAAGCCCTGTTGTTTGCACGCCGAAAACAAACGCAACAACAGCGTATACAAAACAATCGCCGCAATGCCTATCCCCGCGAGGAACACATACCCGAGCGTTTTGTCGTAAGGCAGCTTAAAGAAAGTTTTCCATAACGCTTCCGCATCGAAAAGAATATACGGATACCACTCGATTTCGTAAAAATACATACCCGTAATTTTGACGCCGATATAATATGCGAGCAGATATAAGACGAACAATGCCGTATGTCGTTTGCGCAATCGACCGTTCGTTTCCGTCTTCAACCCGATCCCGAGGGCGAAAAGATACAATACGTAATGCGCGACGATATTCGTCCCGAAATTATGTATGGCGGCATTCGTATGCGCGTACAATCCGAAGGTGGGAGTTCCGCTCGACAACTCGAAAACCGTATACAAAACCGAAGTCACCGTATAGTTTGTCAAAATGAACGTCACCGTCGCCTCGTGCGTTAAAAATCTGTGTAATTTTTGCCATTTTAAGGTGTACGAAACAAACAGCAACAACATCCACGCAGCAAAAAACAGCAACGTTTGATAGGTAAAATAACTGAAATCCGCCCAACGGGAAACCACGTTTACCCCTATGTATTTCCGTATTCCTTCGTTTGCGTCGTAGAAATATTGCGGATACCGAAACCCTGCGACGTGATCCGCAAACAGCCAAATCGCAGCCGCCCCCAACAGCAAATAAAAATAGTACCAACCGACTTTCTTATTCGTTTTTTGATCCATTTTGCCTCCGCTTACACGTATTCTCTTTTTCCGAATATCGTCGAGCCTACGCGAATCATGTTGCTCCCCTCTTCGATACAGAGCTTATAATCGCCGCTCATACCCATAGACAAATATTCGACGTCGACGGAATCCGCCTTTGCCCAATCGTACAATGCACGCATCTTTCTGACAAGCGCGCGCAAATACGCCTCGTCGTCCGATTCGGGCAACATAGCCATAAATCCTTTCACTCGAAGCCCTTCCGCGACGGAAAGTTTTTCGTACGCGTCTTTCGCGACTTCGTACGCAAAGCCGCCTTTCGACGCTTCCGCCCCGACGTTCACCTGTATCAAAACGTCGGAAACCAAACCGTTTTTGAGCGATTGCCGAGCCAATTCCGAAGCGAGCTCCTCACGGTCGCAAGAATGATACAACTCGACTTTCCCGAGCAGGTACTTAATTTTATTCGTTTGTAAATGTCCGATAAAGTGCCGAGGACAAGCCGACAAATACTCGTTTTTATCCCGAAATTCCTGCGGTTTGTTTTCCGCGACGGCGTCGACGCCTGCCACAATCGCCTCGTTGATTGCCTCCGCAGTCTGCATTTTCGTCGCCGCCACCAGCGTTACCCGTTCGTGAAAAACGTTTCCTCGGGCGAGTTCCTCTTTTAATCTCTGCACTCTTTTCGTAATTTCCGTATGCATACGCACTCTCCGTTTTTCGTATAGTATACAGCATTTTCGAAGTTTTGTCAATCCGACGCGCATTCATTCAAAAAGTTTTACAAATTTACAAACACATAGGTGAATTTTGTTGCTTTTTCCGATTAGAACGAGTATAATCTATATAATAGATAATTACGATAAGGATAATCGGTTTTTTCAATGAATACAGAAGAACTCAGAACGTTTATATTTCTTTCGAAAGTAAAAAACTTTACCCTCGCCGCAGAGCAGTTGTTCATCGCACAATCCACGGTTACCAACCGCATTTGCGAGCTGGAAAAAGAAGTCGGTAAAAAGCTGTTTACGCGCGGCACGAAAAACGTTTCTCTGACGGAGGCGGGAGAAGTATTTTTACGCTATGCGGAGCGTATTTTGGAATTGGAGAGCACCTCCGTCGAAGAAATGAACGCACTCTCTTGCCACAGCCGAAAATTTTCGATCGGCGCAATCAACGCCACCTACGAAGTGTATGTAAAACCGCTGATCGACGAATGTCTGAAAGGCAATTCCGTGACATCGGTAAAAATCGTCTTGGGACATTCCCTCGATTTATTGCAACAGTTACAGGACAATATGTTAGACGCCGTATTTTCGGCAATCCCGTTAAAGCGGACGGGGTATACGTGCGATGTATACGATATCGACCGAGCCGCCCTCGTCTGTCAAAAAGGCAAAAACGAATACCCGGACGGCATCACGAAAACACAGCTTGCGAAATTGCCCTATCTCATGTGCGATTTCACGTTGAGCGAAGCGGGTTTGTTCATTCGTTCGCTCTTTCCGAAAAATCATATTTTCCGTTTAGACGTGGACAATTCCTCCAAATTATTCCCCTATCTGGAAAACGGGTTGGGCTATTCTTTCCTGCCCTATAAAATGGTCAAAGACAAGATAGAACAAGGCACGCTGGAAGAAGTCGCTTTACAAGATTTCACCGCACCGAACGTCACCACCTACCTGATTTACCGCCAAGGATACGACGTAAAACGTTTCTTGGAAAACAAATTCGATACCTGAATTAAAACGGCGAAAGCTTCGAAAACGAAGTCTTTTCGCCGTTTCCTTATGCAAAAGAGCTTCGACGAATCGTCAAAGCTCTTTTTTCTTTTTATGCGTTCAAGTTATTATACCCGAGAATAACGCTGAGTCCGCCCATATTCAAGGTAATATATTCCGCCTGAGGATTTGCAAACGCCGTCGGCTCGCAGTTTACGAAATTGACGGGATTTTCCGCAGTAGGATTATAATACATCAAATTCGTACCCACGTTGAACACGGGAGCCCCGGTTTTCAAAATCGTTTTTAACGTCTGTGCAAATTGAGAATCGTCCATTCTGTCCAAATAAGCGTCCTTGTACGTTACTTTACCCTGCGTTTCGATTTGATTCAACGCAGCCGCCGCATCCGTAGCGTCACGCATTACAAGCGCAAGTACGTTCAACTGTCCGTCTTTCAAAATCGTTTTGCCGAAATTGTTGAATATCGCGTCCATCGCTTTAATTTGGTCGACAACGGCAGTTGCCTGCACGGACTTGAACCAAATTTCAGAACCCGTCAAATACGATTCCAATTCGCTGTTGTCGTCGATTTCCAACATCGGGATTCTTTCGTCCGCACCGTCTTTTTCGGGATCGTCATGGTTCATAATCACCACCGGACCGCCTGCGCGTTTGAAGTAAGAATTGGTGATGGTGACGTCCGTATGCGCCCAAAGATACATTGCGTTTTGGAAAGAATCATAACACTTCGTATGGTTATAATTCGTGATGGCGTTGTATTCGGAGAAGTAAGAAATAAAGCAATTATACGTACGTACGTTATCGAATTCCGCACGCAAATGTTTTACTTTCGAGAAGATAAGACCGCCCCCGAAAATAAGATTATCGCCCTGATATCCGTCGGTACTCTTGTCTACAACGTATTGCTTGCTCATGTTTGCGTTACCGCTCACGGCAAGGTTGAGGAATTTCAAACTCTCGTCCGCACTTTCCTCCCTCGTATCCTCGTTACCGATAATCTGTAAGAAGGTCGTATTGGAGAAATCGCTGCCGTAATACGCTTTATTGTCGCCCGTCGAAACGCTCGGCTCGAACGCCGCAACCAGAGGCACTTTCGTTAAGTCCAAACTAAAATAATTTCCGTAGAACGCGAAACTCTGTCCTGCCGCTATCGTATGTTCGTAAAGCGCGTAAATACCGGCGTCTTTATCGTTGTTCCCCTTTTGTTTGTCCCAAAGGTACGTTCTCGACAAACCGAACGATTCGGGCGTGCCTATCGTGCCTTGGTCGTCTCTGTAATATACCTTATAATCGTCGGGCAAGGTGTATTTCAACGCGTCGGGAATTCCCGCCTCCGTGAGCGTCGTGTTTTGATGCAAAATCACCGCATTGGGGGAATAATCGCTTGCCAAACCGAGCAGACCTTTCATACCATCCCAAACGCCTCTGTCGCTGTTGTCCAGCACGCAGAGATCTTTTTCGTCGTAAATATTATATCCGTCTACTACCTTGAATTCCATGCCGACCGCACTGAAATCCTCATAATCGTATACGTTTTTATCGGGCAGGACGGAAATCTTCAACACGCAATCGAGTGCCCCCTTCGAGAATTTGTATTCGTTCTTGTCCGCATACTCCGTCAGGTAGCGAGTGCCGTTATGACTATACTCGTAAACGTGTTCCGCTTCCTTCGCGCTCTTTTCGAGTGCGACGAACGAACCGTCTACCAGCAAATAAGCGGTCGTGTCCGCAACGAAATTGGACAGCACGATCTCCTCTTCTTTTACCACGTCGATATAGCTCGCCTGCGGCAAGAACTTAAAGGCGTTATCGTCGCCGACGACGTAATAATCATTCTCGTTTTTGAAGAATACGCCCTCAAAATTATTTGCCGTAGTATCGTTCGTCGCGGCGTTCAAAGACGCTTCGTAATCGGCTATAAAAAGCGGTCTGTTAAAGCTGTTGAGTGCGGTCAACGTCTTTTCCGTATCTTCCGACACGTAAACGGTGATTGTCTGCGATTTTTCTATCTTTCCCGAGACGTATTTGATCGTGATCGTTTTCGTTCCCGACGTTTCGGTGATTTTGGAAAGATTTTCCGTAATATCCACGCCGTCGAGATAGAAACGAACGTCGCCGTAAGCAACTTTCTCTTCCGTATCGTCACTAAACTTCGCCGTCATCTGCAATGCGGAAAAATCCACCGTATTGCCGATATCATACGACAACACCACGTTTGCCGTATTGACGATGAAGTCGGTCATTTGATAGGAACCGCCGCAGCCGACCGCCGCCACGGAAAAGCCTATCGACAAACACATCGCAATACTTGCCGCAATCAATTTTTGCTTTCTTTTCATAATCATTCTCCTGAGTTTTTTTATTTATGGCGTTCCCTTTATTCGAAAACGCATATAATTTACTTATTGTTTTTGTGTCGTCGCATAAATCGTTACCGATTGCTGTGCATTTTGATTTGCTTTGGATTCTTTCAACGTCACCGTCAATTTAACGTTCGCTTTCAAGAATACCACCTCGTCCGTTTCTTCGCAGAGTACGACGTCCTTATTGTTATTCAAAACATATTGCAGAAACGATTTATCCGCGTTTTCGGGATATAACGCGTATTCGATTTTCACGCGGTTTGGATTGCTCGCCAAACTCTCTTCGCTCGTCGTATAGTTCCCGTTTTCGCAAGGAATGAAGGTAAACCAATACAACTCCATTTTTTCGCTGTACGTCACCGTGTCGTCCTGCGTTTCCGTTCGGTTGGAAAGGCTGACACCCTTGATTTCGATTCTATCGATATATACGCCCGACGGCGGAACGGTCGCCGGTGCGCCGAAAAACTGCAACGCGACGATGGACGCCAGACATACGAGAAATATGGCAATGATAACTGTTTTTTTCACGCTTATTTCTCCTTATAATAGACTTTGATTTTCAAAAAATACACGTACACGCGAAACGCGGCGAACAAAATCGTGCCGATCGACACCTTAATCCATGCCAACGTCACGCCTTCCAACGACAGGAACAACACGATTAACGCCACGATAAAAGAAACGACAAACACCAACAACGAAGATTTATTCTCGTTCGGGTTATTCGACTGTTCCGAAAACGTCGCGTATTGCGCGTATTGCGGATTCATGATATCCAGCTCTCCGCTCCAAAACAGATGTGCGATAAACAAGGCGTATTCCGACAAAGCAAACAACCAAAGGTTCACCGTGCCGGGCTGTGCGAAAAATGCATATACCGCGGTCGTGAGTGCGATTCCTACGAAACCGACGGGGATATGCACGCAGAGTTTCGAAAACAACAACGCCCCGTAAGTAGAAGGCTGCACTTTGTTTAAGTACGACGAAAAGCCGTCTTTGCTGTATGCGCTCGCACGGTCGACGTTCGCAGAGAGCGACATCAACGCAATAATGACGAAATTGAAAGCAACCGTCATTTGCACGCCGAAATGGTCTTTCGCCATCGCCGCGTATATACTGTTGAGCAACGCAACGGAAAGCGGCATGATTATAACCAACTGCGCAAGCAAAACCAAAAACGAATTGTCCCGCAGCGCAATCAACCATTCTTTTTTTATCGCCGACAAAACGACAGGCGTCTTGTTGTTCGGTTTTTCCTCGATGCGCATTCTTTTTTTGAACTCGAACGGCTTCGACGCCATTTTATAAAAGAGCGGTTGAGAAAGCAGAAAACACAAAACGAACAGTACGACGACGGAAACCAACAAACCTGCCGCAATCGGCAACGTTTGCTCGGTCATCAGCAACGGATATACGGTATGAATTCCCTCTTCCGTTTGCGTCGGCGCATAAGGTTTCCCGACCAACAGTTTCGTGAGCCATGCGATTGGCGGACACGCGTCGGATACGCTCTGCGTGAATCGCCCGATGGCTTCTCTCGGAAAACCCGTTTTGATAAAGTTTATTTCTTCGGGCAACAACCCGATCACGAACCAAACCAGAGCCGTCAAGCCCGCAAACAACAAACCGACCAACACGTATTGCATCGATTTGTGCTTTTTCACGAACTGATACACGAACAACGACGGCATAGACAGCAACGCGCCGATCAATACGGGCAACGCCGCAATGAATAAAAACAATGCCAACACCCAGAAATAATATCCGACGTTATACCCGAGAAACAACCCGAACGCGCAGAAAAACGGCACGAGAAACAGAAAATTCTTTCTCAATTCATATACGTAATAGACAAGCAGTTTGGAAAGGAATACCAACGACGGCGTTGCCGGGAAGGTAAACAATACCAAATTGTCTTTGGACAGATACAGCGATTTCACAAGCCCCATCGTCGTAAAAATCACGGAAAGCCCTATCATCACCGCCATAACCGTTGTCAATACGGATACGGGAATCGTACCGGTAAACGCCTCGAACACCTTCAAAAGGTTTACCGCCCAAAAAATAACGTAACAGATTGCCGCGATCGCCGCGAACTGTATTAAAAAGAATACGGCGTGAAATATCGTATCTTTCTTGTTGCGGAGATAAGAAACGTCCATTTTTTCCTTTAATTGCATAATCGTCAACGTCTTTAAGACGGACACAGAACGCTTAAAGGAGCTTTGCTTTACTCGTTCGTTATGCATGGACGTTTTCCTCTTTTGCAGCCGCTTCGGGTAAAGGCAAACCGTCGATCATATTCATATAGAAATCTTCCAAAGCAACGCCTTGCGCCTCGATTTCCTCTACCGTCTTACAACAAAGGATATTCCCCTTTTTGATAATGGCGATACGGTCGCAAATACGCTCCACTACGTCAATGATATGGCTGGAAAAGAATACGATGTTTCCTTTCGCAGCGTGTTCTTTCATGGCTTCCTTTACTTGGAAGATACTTTCGGGATCAAGCCCCGTTAAAGGCTCGTCCAAAATCCAAAGTTTCGGATCGTGCACCAAAGCCGACATAATCGTTATTTTTTGTTTCATACCGTGGCTGTACGTCTTAATCGGATTATCGAAAGAACCCGTCAAACGGAACCGCTCCACGTATTCTTCGATACGCGCCGTTCTGTCCTCCTTGCTTACGTCGTACAAATCCGCGATATAGTTAACGTATTCGCGCCCCGTCAAATTTTCATAGAGAGCGTAATGGTCGGGGACGAATCCCGTTTGCAACTTCGCGCCCACCGATTGGCGTTCCACGTCGTAACCGCAGACTTCGATACTTCCCGAAGTGATAGACTGTATCCCGACGATACTCTTGATAATCGTACTCTTTCCCGCGCCGTTCGGACCGAGGAAGCCGAAAATCTGTCCGCCTTCGATTTCGAGATTCGCTTCTTTCACCGCATACGTATCGCTGCTTGCGTATTTTTTAGAAAAGTTTTTCAATATCAATTTATTCGATGCTTCCATATTCAAAGGCTCCGTCGCATTTCTTCCCGCCATATGAACCTCCAACGCCAGTCGGTCCACCTTAATCTTCTTATTCCTATGCCAAATATCCACGTACAAATCGGCGACTTGAAAACACAGTTCGTACAAAAACCACATCGCAAACGACAGCAACACATACACCAAGAAATATAAAGCTTGATATACGGGATAGAATATCATCACGATTCCTTCCCGAACGTTTATCTTCAACGTAACGAGTCGCAAATTCTTCGCCCATTGTCCCAGTTTATCGGCAATGAAATCGCTGTTGATGAAAAAGAAGTCCACGCTTTCGTGCCAATTCGTGAGCCAAGCGTTCGCAAACAACACAAACGCGAAATACGCGCCGAAACCTATCAGGGAATACAGAAATTGCTTCATTTTCGGACGTTCGTACAATCCCAAGGCGATAATCACGACCGGCATAAAAAACGCACAATAATGGTTCAGCCAGAAATGTACGCAACGTACGCTCCGCCAAGTCACTCCGTCGCTGTAATTGGGCAAAAACATTGCGAAAAACGCGCCCAAAACGTTGATGAACAACGTAAAATAAAATACTTTATTGACTTTGAAAATCAGACAGAACGGAATGATAAACATTGCCGTGTTGCACAAATGCAACGGCCACGCCGACATATCCGTAAACGTCGCGAAAGAGTAATTGTAACTGTAACTAACCATCGTCGCCAAGCTGACGAACAACAAAGCGTAACGCTTATGCTCGTAATCGAATTTCGACAACGACACAACGATAATCGTAGGGACGACAAACGCTCCGTACAAAGCCAACCGATGCGCGAAAGTAAAGTCTTTCAACACCACCGCGCCCGTCCCGACGTCGAACAAAACCTGCGGCGCATAAACGGGCATGGCGGAAAGGAACATCGCAACCAATGCCAAAATCGTAATCTTAACGCGACTTTTCGAAAAACTCGTTTTCGGATTCTTTCGCCAACAAACCGCCGTAATCGCCATGCTCAAACCGAGTTCTACGCAAAACGCGCATTTTTGCAACGTCGCGCCTTCGTCGAATAAACGAAAGACGAGGAATAACAACGCAAAGTCGAACAATAACGTTATTCCCGCAAAAATTTTCACGAGCGGCGTCAATAAGCGTATCTTCTTATTGAAAAACGGATAGGTTACAAGCAAAGTATTCACGGCGTAAGTCGCCCAGATTAAGAGCAACGAAAGTACCATCAAAACGATTGCGCCGCCGTCTTTCCCGAACGGTGAATTGATATTCAATCCGCGCGTTGTCTCCAAAGCAACGTCCCCCGCCAAATATCTAACGGCAAATATCGCCGCCAAGGCAAGAGAAAACCCTTTCGATATCCAAGATTTTTTTTCTTCCGATGCCTTTATCGTCTTTTCCAACAGGAAATACACGCCGAAAAACAGCAACGCCGCGCCTGCGGCAAGTAAGTAATATGTGAACATTCCGCCTATCTCACAGAAAATATTTTACGTTTGCTTTTAAGCAAAAGCCAACACGTTCGATTATATCACAAATTCCGTCGTATTGTCAACGTTTTCGCGAAAATTAACGCTTTACAAAGGGAATTATTGCCTTTTACGCAATAATTTATAAGCGCATTTATATATTAAACAATCAAAACGTGCGTTTTACTCACGATTTTCCCGATATTTTACAAATTATAGCAAAATTATAGCAAAAAAGGACCCGATTTCTACACGGATCCCGTTGCCGATTTATTGTATGGGCTTGATATACGAACGACGACGCTTGTGTTGAATGGACTCGAAATGCTTCCATTGTGCCTGAATATTGCCGTTCGTTTCCAAATTCAAATTCGTTTCCATGTACTCCAATTTCTCGGACTCCAACAAATCTTGCAAGATTAACATAATGTACGCACTCAACCCGGACATTCTGTATTTCGGCAAAATCCCGACCAAACCCAAGTCGATACTGCGAGGTTTTCTAACCGCACGCAAAAGACGTACAAGCGCGGCAGGTGTGAGCCTGCCTCCGCTTTTTTGCAAAGATTGACCGATTCCCGGAATACAAACGCCGAACGCCACGACGTTGTCTTCCGCGTCGCAAGCCACCAACAAATATTTCTTATTAAGAAGCAACGTAAACTGGTCGATCATCTGCTTTTGCATCTCGGGCGTGAAAGGCACGGTGCCGTACAAATCCCGATAACATTCGTCTATACACGCAAAAATTCCTTTGGCGTATTTCTTAATAAACGCACGCTTGCTCATTCCCTCGCCGACCAAACGCACGCCGTAACGATCCAACGCCCTCTGCGCAAATTTTTTCAAGCGTTCGTCCTGCTGCGGCGTGGAAAACAAACGAGATTCCACCCAGTCCACGTCTTTTGCGTAACCGCACCCCTCGATCAATTCCGCATAATACGGATAGTTATACTGCTCTTCGAAAGTGGAAAGATACTCGAATCCTTCGATAAGCAATCCCTCACGCTCCAAATCGCTGTAACCGAGCGGACCGACGACGGACTCCATCCCCTTTTCCTTGCCCCACGCCTCCACGGCGGAAAGCAAAGCCTGCGCCGTTTCCGCATCGTTTTCGCAATCGAAACGGGTAAAACGCGTTTGTTTCGCGCCATGGAGCGCATTGTATTGTTTCTGAATAATCCCTTGGATTCTGCCTACCGTTTTTCCGTTTTTTTGCGCTAGAAAAAAAATCGAATCGCACGTTTTCGTGTAAATGTTTTTATCCGTAAACATCGCTTTTTCGTCCGCATAGAGCGGGGGAACGAAATAAGGATTCCCCTTATATAAACGCAAAGGATATTCGATGAACTCTTTTTTTTGTTTTTTGGTTTCTACTTTTACGATTTTTAACATATTGCTACCTTTTGTTTATTCTTTACACAACACACAATATTTTATCACACATTTTTCACAGTGTCAAGAAAAATATAAAAAAACTTAATTTGTTTCTGTAGGATTTATATGGTATCATTTTATGCGAAAAGAATTTTAGCAATATTGGGCTGAAATTTTTTTCGCTTTTTTCTATGTATGAATGGTCGTATTTAAGTATCATTCGCTCCGTTTTAATGTTTTTTACGGAAACGTTTATATAGAAAAAAGCTTTCCCCTATGGCGAGGAGGGATATCCTCGCTCCTCTTGGAGCTTGGGCTAACGTGCCGTCGCTGCTATGGCGATAAAGTTCAATTCTTTCAAGCTCCTCCGATTTCGTTATAAAGACTGTTAAGTCTAAAAATACAAACGGCGTTAAGCCAAAGGAGCTATTATGGCATTAGAAGTAAAATTATTTAAGCAAGAAGGCAAGTACACGGACAAAAAAGACGGAAAAGAAAAACGTTTTGTAAATTTCTATTTGCAATGCGGCGACAAGAATATTCCTGTCGATATTCGATATTTCCCGAACGAAAAATGTGACGGACGCGATCCCGAATACGCAGGCAGAAAAGCTGTATTGGAAACGTTTGCGGAACGCATTCCCGATAAAATTTCCATCAACGATTAAAATTTAGGCAAAAGGTGCAAAAGGTGCAAAAACGAATTGCGATTCAATAAAGGCAACAAAGCTTAAAACCCTTAATCCGCCTAACAAAAACGGCAACTACGCCTATACCGATTGGGGCTTGTCCAAGCGGTATAGGCAAAAGGTGCAAAAATAGGCAAAAAAAAGGCAAAACGAGGGCTTTACGTTCAAATCGAGAGGTAAAATATGTATTTGAAGCATTGTGAAGTCGAATCTCGCGTCGAATATTTCAAAGGCGATATACAAGAGATAATCAAAAGTCGGTCTACAATAAAGAAATGGGCGTATATCCTTCATGATAAGGACGATACCCAACCGCATTATCATATATATCTTAATTTCGGAAATTCGGGTGTAGATACGAAACAAGTGGCGGAATGGTTTGGTTTGCAGGAATCTTGCGTCGGCAAAATCAAAGGTCGCGGCGTAGATCTTTTGCTGTATCTAACGCATTCCAACGATAGTCAAAAAAACAAATATCAATATTCAACAAACGAAGTCATATCGAACTTCGATTTTCAAGGCGAGATAGCCGCAAGCATGGTCTTAGGCGATTTCAACATTCATAGTTACGCCGAACAGTTGGAATATATTCATTCCCGACCTCGTTCGGAACAATCGTCGCTGTACACCGATTTAACGAAACGTTGGAAAGTACATTGTCAATGGCTTACGTTACACCCCGACCGCAATATTAAAGTTATTTTTATTTGCGGAAAAGGCGGAACCGGGAAAACGAGTTACGCTAAACAATTATTAAAATCGGAAAAATTGGATTTTTGTATTTCCTCGTCTTCAAACGATCCTTTACAAGATTATATGGGACAAAAAGCAATTCTGTTGGACGATTTTCGGGACAGGTGTTTTAAGAATTTTGAGGATTTACTCAAATTTTTAGATAATCATACGGCAAGTAGCGTACAATCTCGATTTACGAATAAAGTCTTTAACGGAGAAATGATTGTAATTACCTCCTCTGTTCCCTTGCGCTATTGGTACCGGGGCAAAAACGCCGACGGAAAATATTTCAGCGTATCGCAAGAGGACTTTATTCAATTATATCGGCGTATTTCGTGTTACGTAGAAATTACCGACACGGAAATACACGTGTTTGATCAAATCGACGGCAACGGGAATCCCAAAGGACTTGGCGGAGTATTCAAAAACGATATCGTTGCGCAAAAACGAGCAAAAGAAACGTCTACGAATTTTTGCGCTATGTTCGAAAAAATTTGTGATCCCGTTTCAACAGACGTATTCGATATTCAGCAATTAAACGTAGCCGACCTACATTCAAAAACGGAGTAACCCGTTAATATTTCTTATCTCGACGGAAAAGTCGTATAAGAAAAAAAATAACCGCTCCTTTCGGAAACGGTTAATGCAGAGCCTCACAGCCCGTATCGCTCTATGGCGAAGAGTTTCAGCACTTTTGCTACTCTGCTCGGTCGCACGACGTTGTCTGCGATTTTAGGCTTTTTACCTACCAGTGCAAAAGTAGTATAACATTTTTACAGGAGATTGTCAAGTGAAAGAAGATATGAAACGAAATAGAAAAGATAAAAATCTCGCAGGACTTTATACCGTTCCCAACAATGTCGCATATAAGAACGGGAAGCTGCGAAAAGGTGTCTATGGGGTTATTGGAAAAGACACACCGTATATCTATAAACCAGCAGAAAAACAAAAGGACAAGCCTCGGACGTTCGTGCGAGATAGTACCGATTTACCGAAGGTATGTAAAAATCGTGTGCTTGCCTTTTGGGACGATAAAAACAACAAAGGCAAAACGGTCTGCTATTTAGCGGAAAAGTCGTTATATGAAGAAATGCGTAAGTCAAAAACAAGCAAAACGAAAAAGCCGAAACAAACAAATAAACCAGTTTATCCAATCGATAAAGATTTCGATTTAGAGCATCGAGGACGAATTAAAGGTTCTTATAATTGCGACGGATTTTTCGAACCCGATTAAGAATGAAAAATAACCGTTCCTTTCGGAACGGTTAGGTGAGAAGTCTACGCACGAAGACCAAACGTTCTTCTCTGTCAACGCGCATCAGCCGTTGCTACCCTGTTTTAGGGCGGTGGTCGATTATTATTATAACATAGGAGCAAAAGAATGTCAACTGTAAATTATAGTTTGAAGCACAAAGGCGTAAGATTGATTTCCGCCGAAACAGCTTGGGTTCAAAGTAAGAGCGGAAAACTTCATCTTAATCCAAAGTATACCATTATCGGAAAAATGGATACACGTTTACCGAATATGATAGTTACGGCAAGCGATAAAAAAAGCCGACGTATAAAGGCAATACGTATGATTTGAACGCAACGGCAAAACGACAAATTGTAAATCATTTCTATAACGAAAAAGGCAAACGCAACAGAAAAACGGTAGCTTATTTCGGTATAGAAAAGAAATAAAAACAGCGAGGTACAAAAAATTGGCAAAGGCAAATAAGAAAGGTGCAGAAAGCAACGCAAAACTTGCGTATTATCAAGGTTACGTAAGCGGCTATTACGACAGCGGTAAGCAAAAAGGCAAAAGTCGAAAATTCTCAGCCGTATGCGGTTATTCCAAAGGTCACGGCGACAACAAGCGGATTGAAAAAATCCAAAATAAAGTAACTCTGTACCAAAAACGCATAAGCAATAAAAAATAACGAGGTAAAAACAGATGAAGAAGAAATTGATATCGAGTATTTTGGCAGTAGCAACGATTTCGAGTTGTGCATTTGCGACGGTCGCGTGTACAGACAAAGTTTCAGATACGCCTACGCAAACCGTACAACAAATGGCGACAAACGATATTCAAGTCCGACAAACGAAAAATCAAGGAATTACTTTGACGACAACAACGTACGAAGACACTGATATTGAAACATACGTATACAACGTTACAGAAAAAACGATAACGGCAACCATTTCGCCGGCAGATGCAGAGCAAAGCGTTACGTGGACTTTATCTTGGGCAAATCCGTCGTCTAAATGGGCGTCGGGAAAAGACGTTGAAGATTACATGAAACTAACAGAAAACGCACGCAATGCTTTACAAGTGGAAGTGAGTATGAAAAAACAGTTCGGTGAACAGATTGTTTTAACCGTAACCGCCGATGCAGACAGTTCCGTTTCCGCGGAATGCACTTTGGATTGTTATGAACGTGTTGCTTCCATAGATGACGTAGTCATTTATACGTCCCACCTTTCTTCTTCCAATCAATTTTCGTGCGAATATGCCTATTCCTCGGAAATTTGTTCTCAATCGAATTGTTCTTCCGAGCTTTATTACTATGCTCATACCGTAAACGTTGATTATGAGATTGCTTATTATATTGTAGTTTACGATAACTTCGTAAACGCCTGTAAAGCGCAAGGCATGACCGTAAAGGTTAAAGCCGATGAATTCAGTCAAAACATCGGCATAGTGAATTTGGTACGTCCGTTGGTAGACAGTTCCAACTTTGAAAGCGATTTCAAAACGGCGATGTCAACCCTCGGCGTCGGTACGGAAATCGGGAAAATAGTAGTAGTCGCAAGTAGCGCGTCGCCCTCCTTACTGTATAGTGAATCATTCCCGATTGTTTTAACGAAAAGTTGCGTAACCGCAACAGCAAGCAATATTTCGTTAGATACGTCTTCTGTTATCTTTTAAGTTAGGTAAACGGTTATGAAAAAAACAAAAATGATAATTGTATTATTGATAAGCGTTATCGCATTAGGTTCGCTTGCTATGCTCTTTCGAAAAATCGAGCCGCCCGATTCAAGCGATAGCAACAATATTTCAAGCGAAAATTCGTTTAGCGATACGTCCGATGAAAGTACTTCTTCGGGAAATTCTTCTTCCGAGGATACGGAAGTAAAACAAATCACGTTAAACGTTCCTTCTGTTATTTTTTAAGTGAGGTATGACAAATGAAAAAAACAATCAATTTTATTTTGAGTTTGTTGCTCGTTTTGGGAATTTGCGGCGGAATGATGGCTTTGATCAAAAACAACGTACCCGATTTTCCCGATAGTTCCGCAGTGCAAAGCTCTTCCGACAATAAACCCGATTCATTCGAAGAAAGTTCTTCGAGCAATAATACGCCGAACCATTCGGACGGTTCGGATAGCTCGAATAGCTCGGATAGTGGCAATACGACGCCGTCCGAAACGGTGAAAGAATTGACGGATCCGAGCAACAAGTCGGAGCTTGTGCAGGAAGGCATAACCATGGCAAGCGGCGCGTCGGTTTACCTTGACGACGATAAATATCCATCTACAATTAGGTTTACTTTTAACGTTTCTGCGACTGTTAAATCGGAAGTGGAAAACGACGAGAATAAAACGTTAGCATTCTTTTGCGCCCCGTTAGATTTTTTCGAAGCTGTAAATACGGAGAGCTATACGTATATCGATTGGGTGACGGCATTTAAGGAAGCAAATAAAAACCCGATGTATACGGAAATAGATTCGTCCGATTTGTTTGTGGACGGAGATAATTTTTCTGCACGTTTTCGCATTCAAAACATTCCGTATACAGCCACCAATCGAAAACTCGTGTGCATGTTGGTGCTTGCAACGAAAACGGGCGACGAAACGACGTATCGTTATAACGGTTATGCGGACGGTGTGAATTACAGGAACAACGCGCGCTCGCTTGCGTACGTGTCGAGTGCGGCATTGAATGCACATGCACTCGGGCTGGAAACGTTTGAAGAATCTCAACTTGCGAATCTGAAAAGCTACGTCAACCGCTCCGTGGATTATGCAAACGGCTTGGCTGAGGCAACGGACGATAACAGTACGTATACTTATAAAGTCCAAGCTTTAATGCACGATAATTTGAAAATCGGAGATAGGTTTACAATCACTACGATTATAACGCCCGACGTGGACGTCCCCGTTTGGTATCGTTCCACCAATCAAGACGTCGCGACCGTAGACGACAACGGCAAAGTAACGATTGTCGGGAAAGGCACTACCGTCATTAGCGTATACGTGGCAGGACAAGTCAAGGGTGTGACGGTTACGAGCGAATAAGGAGCAAGCGAATGAAAAAAATATGGAAACGAATTTTTATGAGTTTCACGTCTTTCATACTTGCGGTATTTACGGCGGTGGTAGGGATATTCCCTACCATCGTTTTCGTAAGAGCCGATACCGTGAACGGTCTCGCGGAATACGAAAGCAGGAACGTGTTGGAAGACTTAGAAAACTCGACGATTAACGGCGAATCGTTTTCGTTAAAGAAATACGGTTTTAACAGTAATAAAGAAACGCAAGTGTTGTCATTTGCGGAATATTGTTACTCGTTTTATCCCGAAAAACAGAATAACTACGGCTTGTACGTTTATGTGTATAATCCACAAGGCTTGACGTTCGATACGGACAGCGATTTGAATTGTATACAGTTTGCATGCGGAGAAAATACGAATACGCATTATACGAAATACTCGTTGCGTTTTTTGAATTGCAGTACGGAAACGAATTACGAACGCTTGTTTTATAAATTCAAAGTAGTATTGACAAACGAGCAGCGTGCGGAAATTTTGTCTATCGTAAACAGCACGGAGCGTTGTTATCGCGTGAGCGGTATCGAATTATTGTCAGTAGGTCAAACGAACGTAACGGATTATACGGCTGCCACGAATTACAAATACAGCGGTTATGCGGCAGGTTACGGAAGTAACGAAAACGCCGATAGTACTTTGCAAGTATCCGCCGAGCAAACGGAAACGCTTTCGTTGGAAGTACACTCCACGCAATATCGCCCCGAGGGTACAAACGGGAAAAACGATTACACGCAGGACAGTTTACATAGCGTTTATTTTGCCGTCCCGAACGAGTATATTCAAAGATACGGCGAGATGACGGCGATTCACGCAACGTGGTTGAACGCGGTGTTAAAGCCTGCGCTCGTTACGGGAAATTGGGACGCATACGTAGCCGTTCGAAAATATTTAGGCGAAGCGTTAAACCCCGAGCTTCCCGATATTTACGATCCTTCTACGGATAATAACGCCAATAATCTCAGCGAAAGCGTTGGCGCAGCGCGCAGTATTGAGGAATCGCATACCGAAGCTTTGCCGTATATGTATTACGGCGCCTGCACGGGTGCGGGGGCAGGATTTTCTAACGCTACCTGCTATTACGGATATTCGTATAATGCTTTGTCGGGTTGGTCGGGACATTCGATGCTCTATAACGAGTACGGAAAAACGGTGAATACGTTGTATATGTTATTTTACGCAGGTAGCGGCACGGACAGTGCGGACGGTTACACCATATCGTCTGCGGAGCTTTTATCCGAGTTGCGAAAAAGTTATATGACGTACGGTGCGCCGTTTGTGAACGGAAAATACAGCGAAGCCGTGTTTGAAAGTGTGGACGAAGACTTTACGGAAGTAAACGTACAGGCGAGCGAAACGCTTTCTTTAACGGACACAAAAATCACCAAGGCTTGGTGGAACGGTTTATTCGGAGTAGATGCACCCGACAAAGTTACCGCAACGACGTTTGACGGGATTAAAGCCGTCTACCCCGTAAAAGCAAGCGATATAACCGGAACGAATGCGGAAATTGCGAAACGATTGTATATTTCCGAAAACGACAGCGAAGAGTTTAAGAGGTTTTTCGAAGCCAATAAGGACGAAAGCACCGTTTACCTTTTTCGATACCAAACGAGCGATTATATTTCGCAAGAAGCAACATTGTATCATTATATTGAGGACGGGAATCTTCTGTCGGGAAGCGGTTGGCAAAAAGCGGATACGAACGCATACTTCTTTCAGGAAACGGTGAATCTCGATTTCGATATCATAGACGTTACGTTCACGGGCGAAGAAACGGAAACGATTCTCCCCGCGGTATCCGATCCGATAGACGTCGTTCCCTCCGTGACTCCGCCCGTACATACGACAACGGATCAAAGTTTTTGGGACAAACTCTCGTCTATCTTTCAAAAATATAAAAAACTGTTATCCGCATTGCTTATTCTTGCAATGGTGTGTATATTGTTCCCCGTCGTAGCACCTATCGTATCTATGCTGGTGAATATCGTTATTCGAATATTTCATTGGATCGGAAAACTTCTTAAAAAGCTTTTCCATAGACGAGAATAACAAACACTGACGTATAATATCATTTCAAAATATAAGGAGTATAAATCATGAAAAAATTTTTAAGTATCTTATTAAGCACATTATTGGTAATCGGCATCGGCGGAACGGCTGTGATGTTTGTCAAGCATCGGAAACAAGACAATAACGAAGAACCAAAAGGCATGGCGGTACTTTGCGATACCGGGACGGGTTTCAAAATCGGCGATAAAATCATAATCGTTTCCGTTGCCGATAACGTCGCATTAGGCACCACGCAAAATAAAAACAATCGCGCCGTTGCAAACGTCGAACGCGACGGATCGTTGCTTACCTTCGGCGAAGACGCGCAGGTTCTCGAATTGCGAAAGGGATATGAGGAAAACGGCGAAGTGACTTCCGACGGATATTCTTTCTTTGTAGGAAACGGATTGTTGTATACCACTACTAACAATACGTTAAAAACGTCCGATGTAATTCACGATAAGTCAACGACGTGGACGATAACCATCGACGAAAGCGGAGATGCGCATATCGTTTCTACTTTGGACCATAGCACGATATTATATAACAAAGACGTACAAGTCTTCTCTTGTTATAACACTTCTTCTTCCCAGTTAGGCGCAGTACAAATTTACAAAGTCGTAAACGATTAAGTTTTTACGAAAAAAACGCAAATGCAAAACCGCCCCTTTTTTAGGGGCGGTATGAGGTAAAAATGAAAAACAAGAAAACAAAAAAGTGGAATCGAGCGCATTATTTTGGACGCAAAAAGTCTACTTCGCGGCAAGTAGGGCACCCTGTGTATGTATATGGTACAAGCGGCAAATATCGTAAATACCTTACTTTTACGCATACACCGACGAACGAAAAAGATTTTGAGCGATTACAGCATAATATTGATCCCGAAGAAGACGGTAAACGATATTCTTATGTAAAGAAAAATCCCGATGTGTCTGTATATACGAATTTACGTGAAGCAGACAGAAAATATCGTATTCATGATGAAGATAAAGAAACGATAAAAAAGTATAAAAAATAAAAGGTTGCCTAAGACAACCTTTTAACTTGAATTTATTGCACATTCGTGCTGTTCACACATCGATTTCTCGCAGGATCTAAATTCGAATACAGTATACACTAAAACAAAATAAAAAGTCAAGCAAAAAAGATAACATAGGAGAAAAAAATATGAAGACAAACGAAGAAAAACGTTTACGTTGGTTGATAGCGCGTTTCGAACGGGTAAAACCGAACAGCGTGGACATTATCAGCGCCGAACCCGTTGCATATAAAGAACGCAAAATTTTAGCCGACGTGAAAGGTTTCAAGTATATCTATTTATTTCAAAACGACGTCGTCGTTAAAAGTTGGCGTATGGTATAACGTTATGGAAAAACAAAGAAAAATTATTAAGAAAAAACATTTATCCGCAAAATATATATTCGGCTGGTTGCTCGGCTTACTCGGTGCGTTCGTCATCGGATATTTTATTTTTGTAGGATTTTATATTCGATAAAAACCATGAAAACGTTTATTAAAAATTTAGGAAATCATTTGCGTAAAAAGCAATATTTTTATGTGTGTCTTTTAATCACCGTCGGATTGCTTCTTTGGGGATTTTTTCGTTTTCCGAATGCAATCGGCAGAGTCGTCGAAGCTTTTCGAGATCTCTGCGTTTCAATCGTTTATTACTTCTGCGAGCTTTTCGAATTGGACGTAACTATATCCCCTACGGTGAATTCGAATCCGAATTACTCGTTTTTGAATATTCGAGATTGGATTTTGGCGTTATTCAAGGCTCCGTCTATTCCGTCCGTACCGAGCGAACCGTCTGTTCCGCTCCCCTCGGATTGGGAAATTTTCAAGGAAAATTGGTCTGCCTATTGGACCGCTTTCGCCGATGCGACGTGTTTCGAGCTGTATTTATGGAACGTATCCGACATTGTTTATTATATATCGATGTTGATAATGTTGATTTTACCGATTTATCTTATTGCGAAAACTTTGTTTGAAAATTATTATTGGAAGCAAAACGACGTTACCGACCTTGAAAACACGGAAATTCCCGAAAGCGGTCCGTTGCAAGCATGGCGACGTTTTTACGATAACGTATTAGTTCCCGTCAAAAAACGAATCGTTGTTTTCATCGAATATCTCAAAGGTCATAAATCCTTGTGTAAGTTTTGGATTCTTTTACTTGCGTTATATTTTAACGCTTTAACGATTCTGCTTGAATTTTTAGCTTATTATCTGTATTTTGCGTTATCGTTCGATTTTTTGAACCTTTACAAACAATTCTACAAACTGTTTTTGGATTTACAGCCGATTTTTAAGTGCACGCCGCTCGTCGGGTGGATTATTCTTATATACATTGGTTTGGAGCGGTATTCCAAAAAAATCGGCTATGAGCGTTTGGAACATAACGAACGTAAAAACCGAGGTTTCATTAACGAACTCGGCATCGTAACGTATATATACGCAGAAATGGGCGAAGGTAAAACCACCATGCTTACAAGCATGGCGTTATCCGACGAGGTACAGCTCCGCGATGACGCATTGGAAGTTATTTTGGAATGCGATTCGTGTTTTCCGGATTTTCCTTGGTTATCGTTGGAACGAGCATTAAAAGAAGCGTATGCAAAACACGAAATTTACGATAAATGGAGCTGTATTCGTTTCATACGCAATCAACGCAAAAAATTTTTGAATGCGCCGTATCAAGAAAATATCTTCGGTTACGATATAGAAAAATACCCTTTGATATTCGATAATAAACTTTACGTCGAGGACATTTGGCAAACCATTCAGGATTATGCGTTGGCTTATACGATTTACACGACCCAAAGCGCGCTTATCGTATCGAATTATTCTATCCGCGTCGATAGTTTAATGACCGATTTGGGAAATTTCCCTGTTTGGGATTGCGATTTCTTTCATCGGGACAGCCGTTTGCTAAATAGTTTTTCTCGACATAGTCATATACTCGATTACGATATGCTGCGAATCGGAAAACAAATGCTTGAAAACAACCCGAATCGTTATGCTTTCGGTTGGGGCGTTTGGGTGATGACGGAATTGGATAAAGAAGCAAAAAATACCTTAGAACAGCAGGAAATGAAAATGACGGACGAGGAATGCAATCCTAAAAACGATTTACTGCACGTTTTGTTCAAAATGTCCAGACACGCCTGTATGATACGTCATCGAAACTTCGTTCGAATTTTGGCTGATATGCAACGCGTGGAAAATATTACGGCAAACTTACGACAAATCGGGCAAGTTGCGCTTATTGCGGAAAAAGACGACAAACAAGTGCTTTTGCCTTTCTTTTCGCCGTATAAGTTGTTTTCACCGATTGTTTTATCCTTAAAATCGAAATTGGATAATTTGTACATAAACAACCGTGTACTACGTTCCGATAATCGTTTATTAACGAATGCTATCGAAAAATTGCGTTCCCGTTTCGGCGTTTGGGACTTACGTACGACAAATACATTCGGTTGCAGATTATTACATATAGAGTTGCAAACAGGAAGAATGGACGGGAAAGTGCAAACTCGGAAATATTACATTCAAGACAAAAAAGATTACGCGAAACGAAACGGTTCCGATTGTTTGGCAGGCGTATGGGAAAGCCGCGGCGCATTGAATACCGTCGGCTTGGAAGATATGACAACCTTTGCGAATTATATCGCTACGCAGGACGAGTTGCTAAAAGAAAACAGTCATTGGCAAAAGGAAATTAAACGTTACGAGGTAGGTATAGAAATGAAACGAGAAACGGATATTAAGACGGTTGACAAGTTTTTATCGTCTGCCGTGGAAGGGCTTATGGCAATTCAAAACGGAAAAATAAAAGTATCGGAAGAAACAAGTCAAGCGGCACAGACGCTTGTAAAATCTCTATGCGGCGTAGTCAGCGAATGGGCGGAAGAACCGCCCGAAGACGACTCCGACGCGCTTTCGGGATAGTGTCTTAGGGTATAGGGCTTGAAAGCAATACAAAAGACGGGGAACGTTCCCCGTCTTGATTTATTATTCTTGCTTTTTATAACAAAGAAGATTTTCGCCGTAATACTCTTTTATCCAATTTTCGCAAAAAGTTTGAAAATTAT
>CAZQAC010000022.1:0-28336 GCA_964591125.1 uncultured Lachnospiraceae bacterium | reverse complement strand
GCACGAGCGGTTACGAAGAGGCGGCTGCACAGGGAATAGTCGCAGGAATTAACGCAAGCTTAAAAAACAGAGGCAAAGAGCAAGTCGTTTTTACTCGCGACAACAGCTATATAGGCGTGCTTATAGACGATTTGGTAACCGAGGGCACGAACGAACCTTATCGCATGATGACTTCGAGAGCGGAATTTCGATTGTCGTTGCGTCAGGATAATGCCGATCTAAGACTTACCGAAATAGGAAGAAAGGTCGGTTTAGTAGACGATAAACGTTATCGCAAATATAAAAAGAAACTGAATGACATAAAAAAAGCGGAAGCCGAATTGGGGAAAATCATTCCTCCGAAAGGTTACGAAAAGTTGTTTGCGGAAATCGGCGAGCCTATGGCAAAAAGCGGATTGACTTTACGCGACATTATCAAAAGAAATAGAGTTACGTTAAAAGATTTTAACAGACATTTCGATGTTTTTAAGAATATGTCGGCGGACGCTGCGAATTGTTTGTTTGTGTCTGTTAAGTATGACGGATATCTTGCTCGCGCCGAAAAAGCTCGAAAAGAACAGGAAAGACTGGAAAACTTCGTTCTTCCGTCCGACATCGATTATTCTAAGATAAGCGGCTTGAGATTGGAGGCCCGCGAAAAATTAAATAAAATCAAACCGATGTCGATAGGTCAGGCAGGAAGAATAAGCGGAGTGACTCCGTCGGACGTTAACGTGCTCATTTTGTCTTTGTCAAAGAAAGAACGTTAATTAAAGCGGCGCAGCCGTTTGTTTTTGTGTATAATATTTAAAAAATGTGTTAAAATTACAAGTAAATCTATTGCATTTATTTTTATTTTATGCTAAAATAATATGGAAACGGAAGATTTCTATTCCGTAATGCTATTAACCGACAGGGGAGAATGAAAACATGAATATCAGTGAAGTACGCGTAAGACTAGTAAAAAAAGACGAAGGCAAACTTAAAGCGGTTGCATCCGTTACTATCGACGATTGTTTCGTCGTTCATGACGTAAAAATATTGGAAGGCAACGACGATTTGTTTATAGCCATGCCGAGCAAAAAAACGCCTGAGGGCGAATATAAGGACATTGTTCATCCGCTCAATACCGAAACTCGCGAAATGTTGAAAAAAGTCGTTTTGGAAGAATATGCGAAAGTTAAGGCTGCCGTTGCCGCTCAGGAATAATTTCTTGCCGATAACGTTTGCTTAACGGGATAAAAAGCAAAAAATTCAAGCGTCGTTTCGTCTCCGAAAACGGAAGCGTTTTTATTCTAAAGATTAAAACAAATCGTTTTCGACGGATATAAGAAATTACGCGATGTTCGTAACGTTTGCTTCGAAGCGATCATATAAATGTATTATGAAAATACATTTTATCGGTTGCAACGGCGTAAGCATGCGCGTTCTTTCGGCAATCGCCGAAAGCGAAGGCGATACCGTAAGCGGATCGGATTGTGCGCTTGACGGACATAATAAAGATAATATATTAAACAAGGATCTCGTTGTTTATTCGGGCGCTGTACCCGAGGACAACGAGGAGCTTGTTTATGCTCGACGAATCGGCGTTCCCGTAATGGAACGAGCCGATTTTCTTTCATATGTCGCAGATAGGTACGAAACGGTCGTCGCCGTTGCCGGTTGTCACGGAAAAACGACTACCGCTGCTATGTTGGGCGAGATTTTTTCTTTTTATAAACCTACCGTGCATATCGGCGGCGAATATTCGAATGATTTCATCGGCGACAAGAAATATTTCATAACGGAAGCGTGCGAATATCGTCGCGGATTTTTGCGACTTAATCCCGATGTGGCTGTGATAACTAATATCGATTTCGATCATCCCGATACTTATAAAGATATAAACGACGTGGAGAACGCGTTCGATTGTTTCGGTAATCGTGCGAAAACGATTGTTTATAACGGAGACGATCCTCACTGTAAAAAACTTTATCTCGGGAAGGGAACAAGTTACGGTTTCGATAGCGATAACGATTACGTAATAAGAAAGTACGGAACTGGTTGGTTCGATTTGTTTTATCGCGATTTGTTTATGGGTTCTTATAATATCGCGGCATACGGCAAATTCAACATAGCGAACGCGGCCGCCGCAGCCGTTACGGCGTTCGAATGCGGACTATGTTATAAGGACATAGAGCGCGGAATACGCGCTTTCCGCGGAGTCAAGAGAAGGGGCGAAATTATCGAGGCGACCGAGAAATACGTTCTCGTCTCCGATTATTCTCATCATCCCGCGGAAATAGAGGCTCGGATAGAAGAACTCAAAGAAAGATACGGCAACGTGGCGGTAATTTTTCAACCTCATACGTATTCGAGAACGATTGCGCTTGCCGATAGATTCGCAAAGGCGTTCGATAAAGCCGATTACGTGGCTGTTACTCAAACATATGCGGCTCGGGAAGGAAAAGGCGACGATTTTTATATCGAAAAACTGATACGCAGCCGTCGTCTGTGCGAGTTTGTTCCGAAAAACGAGATCGCTTGTTTGGTCAACAAATTAAAGGCCGAATATCCGTGCGTGGCGGTTATGGGCGCCGGTGACGCGCAGTCGTTGGCGTTTACTCGGAGTAAAGCGCAAGAGTAACGAGTTTTCCTTCCTTTGCGACGCGAGTCAACAGTGTCCGAGTTATTGTCGTATTCGCGGCGACGGGGAATCCGAAATCGAGGTTTTTTGAAACTGTTTTTCCTATCAGGAAATTAAATCTGTCGTCGTTTGCGGCGTTGATTCTTACCGTTCCGGCTCCCAATTTGGTTGGAATATCTACTTTTTTTTCGGTTAAAGGCTTTTTGGGCGTGATTTCTTCGTTCGAATTTTGAATTATGGGTTTCTCTTTGATTTTGATCGAAGGCGGAGCGGGTTTGTATTTGCTCCCTTCCGCACGAATCAACATGAGATCGGCGTTGATTTTGACAACCTCTTTGGGGAGAATTTTTTTGTCGTTCGCGTAAATTTCGGTAACGTCGCATTTTTCGAAACAGACGTCGTTTACGTTTCCGATAAATTTTCCGTCGGTGTCGAAACAAGGTCGATTAACGGGATTGAAACAGTTTTGACATTCCGCCGTAGAGGAAACGACGCTTAGATTTTTGACGCAAACGGCGTCCGCTATCGGGAAAATAACGTTTTTCGGTGAAACGAATTTATTGACGTCGTTATCGTTGTCCGTTAAAATTTCCAACAACTGTAATTTTTGCATTTTGTCATCGAAAAATATATTATACGCCGTTCCGACGCTTACGGCTTCGTAAAGACTGATTACCGGCTTGGACAATACTTCGCTTAATTTATGCATATAAGGCCTCCGCATAATGTTTTTTGTACAAATTTATGCCGAGTTCGGGAGAATAATGACTTTAAGCGCAAAATGAGTTGACAAATCGAGGATATTGAGATAAAATTTACTATACGGTCTAAACAGAGATCGTCGGAGGACTTTTTATGAACGAAATTACTAAAGACATGACTATTTATGAAGTTTTGCAGATAAATCCGGACATCGCGCCCGTTTTTATGGAACTCGGGATGCATTGCGTAGGTTGCGCCATAGCCAGAGGAGAAACTGTAGAGCAGGCTGCGGCTGTTCACGGAATCGATCTTGACGAAATGCTCGATAAGCTTAACGGCTTCAATAACGGACTTTAATGAAAATAGTTGTCGGATTGGGAAATTACGGCGATAAATACGCTTATAATCATCATAATATGGGCTTTTTGGCAGTGGAATGTCTTGCGGACAAACTAGGCTTTAAGTTCAATAAAAAAGAATGTGACTCTCTTGTCGCGGTTGGTTATATTGGCGGAGATAAGGTCGTTCTCGCAAAGCCGTTGACTTATATGAATCTTTCGGGAGTGGCTGTTAAGCAGCTTTTGGGTAAATATAAAGCTTCGCCCGAACAGTTGGCTGTGATTTACGACGATATCGATTTGCCCAAAGGAAATATACGCGTTCGAGCAAAGGGAAGCGCCGGAACTCATAACGGAATGCGCAATATCATTTCGGAGATTAAAACCGAAAATTTTCCGAGAATAAGAATAGGGATAGGTAAGCCGCCCGAAAACGTTCCGCTTGTCGATTACGTATTGGCGGACGTTCCGACTAAAGATCGCGAAACGATGTTCAAAGCGTTCGATCAAGCGGCAGAAGAGGCTTTGAAATTTATTAAGGCTGATTGATTTTGATACACGATATTTTCGATTCGTTTAAGCAAACTAAGGAAATAATAAAAGACAACCGAGACGGAAAAAAAGTCTCGGTTTTTGGCTTGCAAACATTTTCGCGAGCCTTGTTGTCCGCACTTATCGGCAATTCATTGGTGGTTTGTTCCGATTTCTTTACTGCAGGCAAATTCGCGGAAGCTCTGTCTTGTTTTACGCCGCAAGTCGTCGTTCTTAAAGAAAAGGAAGAAGTGTTGCTTTATAACGGAACGGTATCCGGTTCGGCTCGCGAACGTTTTACCGCGCTCGGAGATATTTGTTCGGGAAAGGCGGACGTGGTCGTTACGACGGCGCAGGCTTTAATGCAATTGTATCCGGACAGAGAGAGCTTTTCTATGCATATCGTTACCTTGAAAAAAGGACAAGAATACGATCCTGTAAAAATAGCGGCAATATTGACGGAATGCGGATATAAACGCGACGAACAAATAACCGACGCTTGTCGTTTTGCGAGGAGAGGTGATATTCTCGACGTATATCCCGTAAATTCGTTTTGTCCGTACAGATTGGAATTTTTCGGGGACGAACTCGAAAAAATAACCGAAATAGACGCCGAATCTCAATTGTCCGTAAGAGAAGTCGAAGAAATAGAAATATATCCTTTTACCGAATTTTTCGGAAATTGCGATGAAATTCCGGATTTTCGCAAAGAAATTAACGAAAAAATGGAACCGGATTATCGTGAACGAAGCGACGAATTATTATCGTTTATAAGCGAAGCTCTTGTCGGGAACGGAAACAAAAGTTTTTTATTGCCTTATTCTCGTCATATGCGTTTGGCGGATTTTTGCGGCAAAAGAACTTTTATCGTCGATGAATGTAAGCGAGTATACGATTCCATGGAAGTGTATTTCGCCGAACATAAACAAAGATTCGAATCGTTGTTTGCGAAAGGCGAAACTTTGCGTGGCTTTTTTCGTCAGGTAATATCGCCTGAGGAAGCGGCGGTCAACGATAATGCGGCGGTATCTTTTCATGCGGTAACGTCTACCAACAGATTTTTCGATCCTGTAAAACTTTATAATTTTCGAACGATGCCCGCGCCGAGGTACGTGGGAAATAACGGGCAGTTGGTAAGTGACGTTAAGAGTTGGCTTAGCACGGGACGAAAAATAGCCGTTTGTTGCGGAAATTCTCGGCTGCGAGAGGGAATTCGCGAATTGTTCTCCGAAAACAATATCGTTTTCGACGGTAATTACGAAGGCAATTTGACGGTTACGGACGAAAAAGTAATTAACGGAGAGGTTTTTCACGAACAAAAATTCGTAGTTATAGGTGAGTACGATCTTATCGGACGAAAAAACGAAAGTCCGAAAATTAAACGCAGAAATAATTTTATCGGCGAACCTAAAATCGGCGAATACGTGGTTCACGACGTTCACGGAATAGGCGTTTGCGAAGGCGTTACCAAGCTTACGGTGGGAAAGGCGGCTCGCGATTACGTGGTCGTGGTATATGCGGACGGCGACAAACTGTATGTTCCAATAGAAAACATGGACAGTTTGACGCGTTATGTTTCGGGTGGAACGCCGAAATTAAATAAAATGGGCGGCGCGGATTTCGCAAAACAAAAAGCCAAAGCTCGCGAATCCATAAAAAAGCTTGCTTTCGATTTGAAAGAACTTTATGCCGAACGGTTCAAAGCGGACGCTTATAGGTATAGCGAAGACGACGGTTTGTTAAGAGAATTCGAAAACACTTTCGAATATACGGAAACGGACGATCAGCTGAGAGCGGTCGTCGATTGTTTGGAAGATCTGAAATCGCCCAAAATCATGGATCGGCTTTTATGCGGAGACGTTGGGTACGGAAAGACCGAAGTCGCGCTTCGTGTGGCTTTTAAGGTTATTGCGGAAGGCAAACAAGTCGCTTTCATGTCGCCTACGACGGTGCTTGCGAAGCAACATTACGAAAGCGTGGTGAAAAGAATGGACGCGTTCGGGGTGAACGTAGGCCGATTGACGAGATTCGATTCGCCGTCGGCTGTAAAAAAAACGTTGTACGATCTTAAAAACGGTAAAACTGACATAGTTGTCGGCACTCACAGAATTTTGTCTAAAGATGTTGAATTCAAAGATTTGGGACTGCTTATTTTGGACGAAGAACAGCGTTTCGGCGTCGGAGACAAAGAAAAAATTAAAAACTTGAAACGCGAGGTAAACGTGTTGACGTTGTCCGCAACGCCGATTCCGCGTACTTTGCATATGTCGATGGTGGGAATTCGAGATATGAGTCTGCTCGAAACGCCGCCGATGAATCGTTTACCCGTTCAGACGTACGTGACGGAATACAGTGACGCGCTTCTTTATGACGCGGTCACTCGCGAATTAGGACGAAAAGGACAGGTTTTCGTCGTATATAACAGAGTCGAACGTTTGCCCGAGCTTGCGGCGAGAATAAAAAAATTGGTTCCCGACGTCGGCGTGACGGTTGCTCACGGACAGATGCCGGAAGGCGAATTGGAAAAGGCAATCGACGGATTCGTTGCGGGAGAAAGCGACGTGCTTGTATCAAGCACCATTATCGAAAACGGAATAGATATTCCGCGAGCCAACACACTTATAGTAATCGATTCGGACACCATGGGCTTGAGTACGTTGTATCAATTGCGGGGAAGAGTTGGAAGAAGCAATCGATCGGCTTATGCGTTTTTTACTTACAGAAGCAACAAAACGTTGTCGGCTGAAGCTTTTGAAAGATTGGAATCCATAGGCAAGTATACCGAGCTCGGCAGCGGCTTCAAAATAGCTATGCGCGATTTAGAAATACGCGGAGCGGGAAACATTCTCGGAGCGGAACAGCACGGGCATATGGAAAAAATCGGTTACGACATGTATTGCGCGATTCTTGCCGAAGTTCTCGGCGAAATGGACGGGAAGCCTCTCGAACGCAGACGCGAAGTCAAAATGACTGTGGACTACAATACTTTTGTTCCCGACGGTTATATTACCGATCCTGAATGGAAACTCAGACTTTATTCTAAAATCGCGCGTGTAAATACGTGGGAAAACAGGAATACTTTAATCGGCGAGCTTGCGGACATATACGGTCCCGTTCCCGACAGCGTGAAGAATTTGGTCAACGTTGCGCTCATAAAAAATCTTGCAGCGGAAATAAAAGCCTCCGCCGTAATAATGAACAAAAGAGAAAGTCTTGTCGTTTTCGATTTGTTGATAGATATAGAAACAAGCGTTCATTCGATTGCAATTAAGCAATCCGCAAAACTCGTTAACGCGGATAAGCCGGCGCTGAAATTCAACAATAATAACGATTTGCTGAAATTTTTACTCAAATGTCATAATTTACGGACAAAAAACGTTTGATTTATGAAAAACAATGTGATATAATATATTGAACGCTGATATTGCCTTATCGTGGCAATTCTCGGTAGAAACTACACTTAACGAGTGATGATATAATCAAGAGGATAAAAATGCTAAAAAAGATTTTATGTTTAATTGTTGCCGTAGTCATGAGTTGTTCGGTTCTTGCCGGATGTAATCTTGTTACGTTCGATACGGAGCGTGACGGTCGTAAAGTGGCTATCACCGTTTCTTCGTACGATATCGTTTCCCCCGACGGAACGCAAACGTACACTACTAAGGAAAAGAAAATATATAAGAGCAGTTTGCAGTCGGTATATAGTTATTACGGAGCTTATTACGAATACTATTACGGAAAAGATAAAGCAAAAGAACTTATTGTGGAAGAACTTGCCACCGAACGTATTGTTCTTAATCTTGCTGACGCTTACATTCAGTTTGGATATATTTCGCTTGGAAATTACGAGAAAAATCAGATTAATCAGAATGTGTACGCCGCTTTGGACAGCGTTATCGAAAGCAGCAAAACCGCTATTTTGGAAGAGAGAGGAATCGTATCCGACAGTTCTTCGGAAGACGAAGATGACGACGAACAGTCTACGACTTATCCCGTTAAGGATTCTTCTTCCGACGCTTATGACGGAATGGACAGAAACACTCTTGTCGAAATTTGTCGGGAAAGAGGTTTGATCGATACTCCGGCGAAAGGAGACGATGCCGCTCAGGACGCGATAGATAAAATTACGGTTCGTCAGCTTAAAAACCTTATCGTTCAGGACGACCGTAAAGATATCGAACTTTGGACGCCTTCTCTTTCCAAATATCCGGGACTTAATACTTACGATGAAGAAACTCGTTCTTTGGAACTCGAAGCTTTTTCGAGAGCGCTAAAGTCGATAAAGGAATCGGTATTGGGATTGTACGATTTGACCGATGAAGACAAAACCGCAATCGAAGCCGATTATAAAAAATTCGAAGAAATCGAAAATAAACAGGGATTAAGTTATGTTTACGGAGCATTGAGAGATTCTCATACCGCGTATTTGTATGCCGGAGAATCTTACGAATCTCAACAGAAACTGTCCGTTTTGGAAGAATATATAACCGGTACGGTAGAAGTTACTCGTTCCGATGTCGAAAGCATTTATCAGCGTACTCTTGCAGAACAGATTAAATCCTTTGCCGATACGAGCAGTTACGAAACCGCTCTTAACGGCGATGATGACATTTTGTATTTTGCCGATTCCAATCATTTCTTCGTAAAACATATTCTCGTGCCGTTCAGCGACGCTCAGACCGCTCAGTTGACCGCATATAAGAGTAGCGTCGAAAACGTGATCGAGGGTAATTACGAAGATTTCAGAAATCGTCTTGCTAACGAAATCATGTCATACGAACATGTCGACGGAGAAGATTACGGCGATCCGATCGGAATCAATAAGATTTACACTGAAGTCGAAGGAAAGGTTAATGCCGCCGCTACGCTTTACGAAAAAGAAAGAGCGTTCGACGATTTGATTTATAAGTATAACACCGATCCCGGAATCTTTGACAAAACCTACGGTTATATGGAACTTTATGATCTCGGAGATTCTACAGAAACTTACATGCAGGAATTCGCAGATGCGGCGAGAGCTCTTTACGAGGGTGGCGTTGAAGGCGCGATAAGCGGCATGGTAGTAACCGATTATGGCGTTCATATTCTTTACCTTTCCAAGTTGCCTAAGGCGGGCGAAATAATTTCTCTTGACGGGTATTATTCTTACGGCGCTTATCAAACCGTATACGGAAAGATGGAAGAAGAAGCATTGAGCGAAAAGGAAGAAGCCGCTTATTCGAAGTGGAGAGAAGAACAGATTGCTCGTTATTACAAAGGCGACAGCGCGAATGCGTCCGTCGTAATCGTAAATAATGAAGTCGTTGATTCGATTAGCGCATAAGATTAAACAAGATATCAGCGGGTGATCCAAGCGATTTGCCCGCTGTTATTTATTAAAAGGACAAAAAAAGCGAAAGTAAAGCGAAATTCGACTGCCGCGTTGTGTTATGCTTGTTCAAGTGACGATAAGTGCGAATTTTATTTAAATAAAATCGTTCGAGGCACTGATTTTAGCCGACACGGAGTGGTTATGATAGAGTTTTGTTTTGGACAAGTTGCCGTTACGATTATAGATAAGTCCGAGAAATTGCCCGAATTGGCGCAATGTCCGGCCGGCGTCGCCGTTCGATATTACGGAAACGGTTCGGTCGAATCCGATTATTACGAAAGGAAATTGTCTTCTGTTTATCGTGTTTTTTCGGAAGAACGCGAGGATATAGGATTAAACGTCTTTTTCGGAGCGAGAGAAATTATTCCGGCAGGCAAAAATGTTTTTGTGTTGCGCGGCGAAGATATAATTCAGCAAATATTGGAATTAAACGCTTTGCAAAAACCTACGCGTGCGTTTGTTGTTTCGGGAATAGGTATTGACGACGAAAAAACTTTTGCCTCCGCTTTCGGGGGAATGGTTTCTAAACTGTTTTTGTTGACCGATTATCGCGTATACGCGGTATGCTCGGGCAATTCGTACGAAAAAAAACGCGTAGAATTGATAAGAAGCAAAATTATCGCCGCATATAAAAATTTTTCGATCGACGGAATAACCGAAGTTGCGACCGAGATGGCGAATTTACAATATTTTCCTCCTATAACGGGCGGTGAAAGACAAATGGAACGCGTTATCGATATTTTGTTCGATTACGAAAAAAGAAAACGAATGCCTGTCGGTGCGGTAAGACTGATTTGCGCGACGGCGTTGAATAAAATTTGTAAATGTTTTCTTCTTACGGAATTCGGCATGGTCGATCCTCCGGACAATAATTTACGATTGGAAGAAATCTGTGATTATCTCGGCTTGTCCGAAAGCGATGCGTTGCGGCTGGTTTTGCCTCAAATCAATCAAAAAAGATTGAATGAGATAATGTACTCGCTTAAATCGTACAAAAGCGAATTGTTGGCGGAACTGTGCTTTAATGAACTTGTTTTTCGCCGCGCTTTGGTTAAATTGAAAAAAATGTTACCGAATTGCGGATTCGAGACGTTTAACTGTATTGATGTTACCGATCTCAGACTTGCGCTTGCGCTTGCTCCCGATCTTTCTTGTGGAACGTCGCTTACGTTTACGGGAATTATGAAAACGGTCGGGGTGTTGGACGGTTTTTTATAAAAATTTTTTACCGGAGATGAATTATGGACGATAAGTTTTTGAATGTAAAATGCTTTTTATTGGATATGGACGGAACCGTTTGTCTTGACGACTGTGTTTTTGACGGCGCAGTCGAAGCGGTCGAAAGAATGAAAAAACGTGGCAAAGTGCTTTTTTTGACCAATAACAGTTCTAAAAGCGCAGACGCATACGTTGAAAAACTAAACAGAATGGGGTTCGATGTTTCGATTGACAATATTTATACTTCATCCATGGCGACGATAGAATTTCTGACCGAAAACTATGCGGGAAAAAGAATATTTTTATTCGCGAATAAGACGTGTCGCGACGAATTTGTAAGCGGCGGAGTTAATTTGGTCGAAAACGATCCTGATTTGATAGTCATCGCTTTCGATACGACTTTCGATTATTCGAGGTTGGAAAAATTATGTAATTATATTCGTGAAGGCGTTCCTTTTATATGTACGCATGACGATATTAATTGCCCGACGATAACGGGTTATAAGCCGGACGTTGGGTCGTTCCTCGCTTTGATCGAAAAATCAACGCAAAAAAGACCATTGCTCGTGTGCGGGAAACCTTACGAAGTCATGGGAAATTGCATAAAGAAAAAGTTTGATTTGAATTCTTCTGAAATCGCCATGTTCGGAGATCGTTTGGCAACCGATATAAAATTCGGAGGCGAGAACGGTTTCGTTACGACGCTTGTTTTGACCGGCGAGGCTACCGAAAAACAGGCAAAGGAAAGCGGTTTGAAAATCGACTTTATTCTTAATTCGATTTGCGATTGGGATAAATAAGGGAAAATCAGTTGATTTTTCAAGCGGTTTGTATTATAATGTGAGCAAGAAACTTGTTCGAGATTTAGAAGTCGTGTTTCGGATAAGTTTAGATAGTCGTCCGTGAGCAGCTGTTTCGCGTATCGTAGTTCGAAAAAAATCGAGTTTCGGAAAGGTGTTGCGGAAGTGAATGAGAATTTAGTAAAAGTCGGACGATTGCTCGTGGTCGGTATATTACAGGTTAAAATAAAGTATAAATTAAAAGTCGATATAATAAAGTCGTAACAAAAAGTGCGCGAGGTTGCGTTTTTTGTCGTCGAGTTTTGGTTGGAGAGCGGAATTAACGCCGCAAAATCAAATCGGTGTTGCTTGCGACGCGACATCGCGAATCCGGAAAGGCGTTGCGGATAGCGAGAGCCGTGCGAAGCGCAAGCGAATAGATTTTGCCGTAGTCCGCGTCGAAAAGCGCGCGTGAATCGTTCCCGATCGTAGCTGTTATCGAAAAATCGCCGACCGCAGGAAGCCTTTTTTTTAACGCGAGCCCCGGTTTAATCGGTCCGACAAAGAATCGAACCGAACCGATTTCGTTGCTGTCGCTCAATGCGGAATCGAGCGCGATTATTTTTCTGTCCGGGTGGCAAAACTTTATTTGCTGTAATTGTTCGATGAGATTGAGCGCGTGAACGGGTTTTTCGAGCGAGCCGTACACTGGCGAAGGAAGGTCAAAAAAATCGGATAGAAGCTGACCTGTCAGCGGGCCGAAACAGTCGCCTGCCGCTTTCGGGCTGCCTATGCAGACGATTATGGGCGGTCGGGCTTGCGATAAGATAAAATTTTTCAGATTATTTTGCGAAAAGTTGTTCATGTGCCTGAGTATTGACCTGAAAACGACGCGGTATACCGTTTCGAGGAGGAATTAATGTCATACGTTGATATAGGAATTATTGTTATATTCGTTTTGAGTGCGCTTGTCGGACTTTGGAACGGAATGGGAAAAGCTCTTATTAAGCTGATTTGTTTTGTATCCGCGCTTGTGGTTTGTTTTCTTGTTTCCGATTACTGTCTGAAATTTTTGCTCGGAGTGGAAGTAATAAGAAATTTGGCGTTGGGCGAAAGCTGGTCGTTGCGCAGCCTTATCGGTACGGCAATTAATGCCGACGCAACCGGCGTTGTCGAAATGCTTTATAAACCGCTTATCGAGAGATATGCTCAAATCGGCGGAGTTGCGGCATGGAATGTCGGCGTGGAAGAATATCTTTCGGTAGCCGTTTCGTTGCATTTGTTTACCGTCGTTTTGTCGGTAATACTGTATATAGCGGCAAGAATAGTTGCGAGTATTTTGGGATATATATTAAAACTTATTTTTATTCATGATTTTCCCAAAACGCTCAGTCGGTTGGCCGGAATGGTTATCGGCGCGGCAAAGGGTGCGTTGATTTGTGCGGTTTTGCTGTTGGTTTGTTCCGTTGTTTTGCCATTCGGAATAGGCGGCGTTGTGGCGGAACAGATAGAATCGAGCGATATTGCCGTTGTAATTTGTCAAACGGAGTATAAAATCGCGGCGGAACAATTGTACAGCGACGAGACGTTGTGTTTGATGATGGAAGGGGCGGGCTATACTCGTACCGAATTGCCTGAACAGATTCCGGCTCAGTAAAAATGATATATTCGGCGTTCGAAAATCAAAGTTCGAATGTCGTTTTATTTTGACATTGACGTCGTAAATATTTTTATTGCTTACGATACCGAAAATATTTTGCTAAAGATCGAGTCGGTATCGATTGTTTTTAAGACTGAAATTCAAAAATATACCGAATCGTTGCGGTTGTTCGAATCGTTGCGATTTTTTATTTTTGATGCAATAATCGGGAATCGAGCTCATATATATTTATAAGCGAGAGGAGACGGTTATGGAGTATAAAAAGAACATGATTATTCTGACCGGCGAACGCGGCAAATGCGCGGTGACGGTGGAAACTGCGTCGGGCGGAGCTTTGTGCAAACTCGGAGTAAAAAGCGGTGACGGCGAAAGACTTTATCTTGCCATTAAAGATAAACCTAAAAAATATGTCGGGCTTGTCGAAAACGTCGTAAAGCTGCCTTTTGAACCGAGCCGCAACGCTCATTATGCTGTGATAAGTTCTAAAGGGATGAACGTCGTTTTATACGGAACTTTGGCAACTGAAAAGCTTTGGGCTGCAAATATGATTGACGGGGTGATTAATGAAGTTGAAATTATGGAAGAAAAATTCGCGGCGTCTGATGCGCCGTCGATTGTTGCGCAAATCGAGACGGAGAAGATGAGGACGGAGTTCGAGTATGACGACGAAGCGATTGCTCAAACCGATTATTATTCTCGCGAGTACAGACGAATGAATACAGTGTTTGCCGATTACAACATTAATAAAAGCAATACGGTCGGAGATAAATTAAGAAACTATCTTGTCGGATACAACGCGAAACTTAAAGGCATAGAAACGATAAAGACGAATATCGCTGCGAGCAAAATATTTTCTTTGCAAAGAAAATATATATTGGAAAAAGAAACTTTGGGAAAGGCGTCGATTCGAGAGGAGTTTGTTTGTCGAAAGCCTCTAAACGAGTGTTTTGTGTTTTTCGGTAACGAGAAAGCGGGCGCATTCAATCGCGAAGATCAAAAAATCTTTAACGTTGGAATAAAAGAAAAAGCGGTTGACGCAAATAAATCGGCTTCGAGTCGCGCGGTACGAATAGAGTCGGGAAAATCGAAGAATGTTTCGTTTTCCAAAAACGGAATAAAAGTACCTGTCGTTAATGCGGATTTTTATGAACGAATTAAACCTAAATTGGATAAATTGTTCGAACGCGGTGAGCATTTTGAAAAATTGGAACGCGAAATGCCGTTGACGAAATGGGTAAAAATTCCGTACGAAAAAAACGGATATTACGTTGTCGGAATCATAGGCGACAATCCCGATTACATATGTTATGGCGTACCCGGAACGTATTCCCCCATTCCGCCAGAAGAACTCGGTCGTAATTGCAAGTGGTTGCCCGACGACGTTTCTCGTCCGCAGGAACGCGGTCTTTGGCTTTTATATCAAGACGCTGCTACGGGAAAGAGCGTGCAAAATCCTCAATAGCGTTCGAAAATCTCCGTTGTGTATTAAAAAAATAAGTTTAGACGGTGAAAAAAACGTTTATTTGGATTTGTTATTCTTAAAACAGTTGACTTATTTGACTTAAACGGCTATAATAGATAATGATTCAAAATTTGGAGTATTTGTATAGATGAAAAAAATCATTACAATTATAGCGATCGCTCTTATTTGTACGCTTGGATTTACCGGTTGTGCCGGCGATCATTATAACAATGACAATCATGCGAAAATCGACGGCGTTCAAGATACGTCGTACGAAGTGGTCGGAAACGGAGGCAGCGCCGTTCAGTACGGAAATTACATTTATTTCGTTAACGGAACGAGAGGCTATTCCGATACGGACGGAACCAACAACGTTTACGGACAAGTAATCAAGGGCGCTCTTTATCGCGCCGAGCTTGTCGGCGAAGCCGATTCGAACGGAAATTTCGTCGTTAAGAGAGATTCCGAGAGCGGAATTAAGCTTGTTTCAGAAAAAGGAATCAGCTACGACAATAAGGAAATAAACGTAGTCGACGTGCAATTGATTTCGTCGAAAACTGTCGGAAGCGAAGGCTATGCCGACGGCGGTTTGTTTATTTACAACGAGTATCTTTATGTTGCAAGTCCTTGTAATTCCAAGGATAGCGAAGGTGTCGTCATGGCGGATTACAACGAATTTTTCCGCGTTAATCTCAAAACCGGAGTAACGCAGAAACTTGTTACTTCTACGACCGCAAACAAAGGACAGCCGTTCGCGTTTTATTACAGAAACGGGAAGATTTATCTTACATTCGTGGAAACGGGCGACGATAATTATATTGTTTCGGCGGTTATAGACGAATCTACCGGAAACGTGACCGAGAAGAATAAAATCGCAGACAAAGTTACAGACGTAGTAATGAAAGTCAATCCCGTTTACTATAAGGGTATCGATACGAACACCGTTTACGATTTCATTTACTATGGTAGCGAAGGCAGCGATATTGAAAATTACAGAAGCGACAAACCGATGTCTTTCGTTCGTCCCGACGGAACCGAAACCACAATGTTTCATTCTCAGTCTAAAGACGCAGAGCTTTTGGGTGTCGAGAGCGGTATGCTTCTTTATAAACTTACCACCGGCACTGAAATGTCCATCATGGTAACCGATATGCACAATTATTTTATGGCGGGCAGCGATTCGTATGCGGCGGCATATGAGGATAAAACGTATACCGGTGCGTTCGACGGAGATCAGGTCTTGTTGACTTCTTCCGCAATTTCTTCTGCTACGGCGATAGATTTCTTTGTTCCGGGATACGGCGTCGATTCCAATGCGGTTTACGTTCTGCTTACCGCGGCGAATTCTTCGACGTCCTCGAATAACGATTTGACGCTTTATGCTCCCGACGGTTCTGTTACCGTAATTGCAAGCGCGGCTTCGGCTAAGTTTGCTACGGCGTCCACCGATAAGGTTTATTATACTTCAAGCGATTCGAATCTTACGTTGAATTCGGTCGATTTCAATGGTGAAAACAATACGGTTATATACGATAACGCTACCGAAGGAACTTTCTTTCCCGAGCTTGTTGCCGATCACGTCGTATTCTTCGGCACAGTCGACGATTTGTATTCGGGTTATACGTTGTTTTACGATATAAACGGATTGGAAGGCGCAAACAACGCGTTTTTCGTCGGCGAACGCATCGAAAGCGAAGTTCGTTCCGATATCGGCTCGATTAAACTCGATACCGACAGTGTGAAAATTACTTATGTCGTCGGTGAAAGCTTGAATGTCGAAGGTCTTACGCTTACGGCTTATTCATATGCGAATCAGGACGGAGATACTTCCGTAATAGAAGAAAACGTTAAAGTAACGTCCGATATGGTTAGCGGTTTTTCGACTGCTACCGTAACCGATTCGTTAACGTTGACAGTAACGTATAAGGGCGTAAGCGCTACTTACGAAATCGCCGTTATCGAAAGTTCCGGCTCTTCGACGGGCGGTTGCGGAACGGTTACGATTAGCGGCGCGGGCATTGCCGGCGCGGTATTGCTGATTGCCGCCGCATCGTTGATTTTGTTTATTTCGTTCAGAAAGAAGAAAATTTAAGTCGAAAAAATTAAACAGATTATAATAGCGCGTCTTCGAGAGTGTAAAAACATTGTAAGGCGCGTTTTTATTATTTAGAATTGTTCATTTTGGAGCTTTAATTGCCCAAAATATCGATGAAACATTAATTATTTGACTTTTTAGGCAAAAATTGCTTGACAATAGGCTTGAATTATAGTAAAATTATATAGCATTTGTGGAGACATGTAAAGAGTTGGCGGATTAGCCCTTCGTCAAACCTTTTTGCAAGATCGCAAAATGTAGTGGACTCTGTCAGCGTGAAATTTCAGTTGTCTACGGCTACTAATTTTAATGAGGTTATTACCATGAAAACATTTATGGCTAACGAACAGAATATCGAGCGTAAGTGGTATTTGGTAGACGCAAGCGGAATGCCGCTCGGAAGAGTTGCAAGTCAGGTTGCAGCTGTTTTGAGAGGAAAAAACAAGCCTACCTTTACTCCTCACGTAGATACCGGTGATTTCGTTATCGTTATCAATACAGATAAAATGATCCTTACGGGCAAAAAACTTGAACAGAAATATTACAGATATCATACCGGATATATGGGCGGACTTAAAGAAGTTCAGTATAAAAAGATGATGTCCGAGAAGAGTGACGACGCTCTTTATATTGCTGTAAAGGGCATGCTTCCCAAAAACAGTTTGGGCAGACAGATGCTTAAAAAATTGCGCGTATATAAGGGCGCGGAGCACGAACACGAGGCTCAGAAACCTGAACTACTCAATTTGGTAAAGAGGTATAACTAATATGGCAGCAAAAACCGGTATGAAGAAAAAATTACAGTATTGGGGTACGGGCAGACGTAAAAAAGCAGTTGCCAGAGTACGTTTGGTTCCTGGCGGTAACGGTACGATTATAGTTAATAAACGTACGCTTGACGAGTATTTCGGTCTTGATACGATGAAATTTATCGTTAATCAGCCCCTTAATCTCGTAGGCGCTTCGGATAAGTTCGATGTGTACGTTAACGTTTGCGGAGGCGGTTTTACCGGTCAGGCGGGCGCGATTCGTCACGGTATAGCGCGTGCTTTGGTAGAGGCTGAAGCAGGTTATAAAGCGGAACTTAAGAAAGCTGGATTCCTTACTCGCGATCCGAGAATGAAGGAAAGAAAGAAGTACGGTTTGAAGAAAGCTCGTAGAGCTCCTCAGTTCTCTAAGAGATAATTCAATATTTTGTATCCTGAACCGCATGGACATATCGTTTATGCGGTTTTTTGGTACCACACGAAAAATATTCGACTTTTATTTGGTGGATTATATTTATGAATGTTAAAGAAAAAATGTTAAACGGCGAATTATATTTGCCGATGGACGACGGAATAGTTAGAGAACAGACGGAATGTCTTGAAAAACAATACGATTATAATGCTACGCGTCCGTCTGAAGCGAAAAAAAGAACCGAACTTCTTAAGGGAATGTTTGCCGAGATTGGTGAAAACTGTTATATAGAGCCGCCGCTTCATGCAAATTGGGGAGGTAAGCATGTTCATTTTGGAAATAACGTATACGCTAATTTTAATTTAACGCTTGTCGATGACGCAGATATTTATGTCGGAAGCAATACGATGTTCGGGCCTAATGTTATCGTTGCAACTGCGGGGCATCCGATTTTGCCGCCGCTCAGAGAACAGGGCTATCAATTCAACATGTCCGTGCGCATCGGAAACAATTGCTGGTTCGGTGCGGGCGTAATTATATTGCCCGGCGTTACGATCGGAAATAACGTCGTAGTGGGCGCGGGTAGCGTTGTTACGAAAGATTTGCCTGATAATGTCGTGGCTGTCGGTTCGCCTTGCAAGATTGTGAGAGAAATAGGAGATCGCGATAAGGAATTCTATTTCAAAGATAAAAAAATTCCGTCCGAAATATTGAACGAACTAAATTGATTGACGAAAGGGTTGTAAGTAATCTTTTTTTGTGAAAATAGTTGGGTTAATAAAAACTTATAATTTTGGCTTTTTTAGCGCGAGTTGATATATGAATATAAATGAATTGGTAAAAAAACACGGGTTTCGGTTTTCAAAAAAGTACGGACAGAATTTTATCGGGGACGATAATTTGCTTTCGGCTATTATTTCTGACGCCGGTATTTGTGCTGAAGACTGCGTTGTGGAAATCGGCGCCGGAGCAGGTACGCTTACTAAACAAGCGGCAAAAAAAGCCGATTTCGTTATAGCATTTGAAATCGATAAATCGCTTAAACCGATATTGAACGAGACGCTTGCCGATTGTCGTAATACGGAATTGATTTTCGGCGATATAATGGATTATGACGCGGCGCGTATCGACGAGATTGTCGGATGTCCGTTTAAGGTAGTCGCCAATTTACCGTATTATATCACGACGCCCGTTCTATTTAAGTTGCTGGAATGTAAAAATCTGAAAAGCGCGACAGTTATGGTTCAAAAGGAAGTGGCTCAGCGCATATGTGCAAGCGAAAATACTGCCGAATACGGAGCTTTATCGGTGGCTATTCAGCTGATTTCCGAACCCGTAATTACAAGAATAGTCAATCGCGAGTGTTTTGTTCCCGCTCCGAACGTAGACAGCGCGATTGTCCGAATGGATATCATGCGTCGAGAAAGTAAGGCTGCTCCCGAACTTATTTCGAAGTTGGTTAAATGCGCGTTTGCGATGCGCCGAAAAACTCTTGCGAATAATTTGACGAGTGGTATGGGAATGAACCGCGCCGAAGTCGAAGCCGCGTTGACAAAAGCTAATTTGCCGCTTATGGTCAGAGGCGAAGCTCTATCGGTAGAGAAGTTTGTCGAACTTGCCGAGATATTGCAAGAAACTCGTATGTGTTAAAAAAACGAAAAATTAAAAACACCCTTTTTTTGCTTGCAAAAGCTTAAAATCGGTGTTATACTATTATCAGGTGGAGATTGGTCACCTAATATTTACATTAGAAATTAAATTCATGGAGGATATTTTAATGAATACTTATGGCATTGAGAAGTACGGAATAATGACGCCTAAAAACGTATACCGTAATCTTTCGCCGGCGGTTTTGACGGAGATAGCGCTTGCTACCGAGGACTGCAAACTCACCGACACCGGAGCTCTTTTGATTGAGACCGGAAAGTACACCGGACGTTCTCCCAAGGACAGGTACGTTGTCGACGAACCTACAACTTCGGATAAGATTAATTGGGGAACGGAAAACAAAAAGATTTCGCCCGAAAAATTCGATAGAATTTATACGAAGGTGACGAGTTACTTGTCCAACCGTAATATTTTCCTTTTCGACGGTTTTGCCGGCGCTGATCCCGAATATCGTTTGAGTATCAGAGTCATTAACGAATATGCGTCTCAGAATATGTTTATGCATAACATGTTGATTCGTCCGACTCAAGAAGAGCTCGATTCGTTCAATACCGAATTCACGGTAATTTGCGCTCCCGGACTCAAACTCGATCCCGAAGTTGACGGAGTTAATTCCGAAGCGGCTATTATTTTGAATTTCGCAAAGAATTTGGTCGTTATCGCGGGATCTAAGTATTGCGGCGAAATGAAAAAATCCGTTTTCAGTGTTATGAACTATTTGTTGCCTCTTAAGGGTGTTTTGGGAATGCATTGTTCCGCGAATATGGCGAAAGACGGAAGCGGCGATACCGCGTTGTTCTTCGGGCTTTCCGGAACGGGTAAAACTACTCTTTCCGCAGATCCTAACCGCGGACTTATCGGCGATGACGAACACGGCTGGTCCGACAACGGTATTTTTAATATCGAAGGCGGTTGTTATGCGAAATGTATCGATCTTTCCGCAGAAAAAGAACCTGAGATATTCGGCGCTATAAAGCATGGTTCGGTTGTGGAGAACGTTATCGTAAATTCTGAAACCAGAGTTCCCGATTATGCGGATAAAACTCTTACCGAAAACACTCGTGTATCATATCCCGTAGAATATATTCCTAACGCGGTCATTCCGAGCGTTGGCGGACATCCTAAGACCGTAATATTCCTTACTGCGGACGCTTTTGGCGTATTGCCTCCGATAAGCAAGCTTACCAAAGAGCAGGCTATGTATTATTTCGTTTCCGGCTATACTTCCAAAGTTGCAGGTACGGAACGCGGAATCACTGATCCGGTATGTACTTTCTCTACTTGCTTCGGTTCTCCGTTCTTACCGCTCGATTCGAGTATTTATGCTGAATTGCTCGGTGAAAAAATCGAGAAATATGGTTCCGACGTTTATCTTATTAACACTGGTTGGGGCGGCGGAAAATATGGCGTAGGAAAGCGTATGAGCTTAAAAGCTACGCGTGCCATGGTTACGGCTGCGCTTAACGGAACTCTTGCAAACGTAGAGTACGAAACCGAGCCTTATTTCGGTTTGAAGATTCCGACCTCTTGCCCGAATGTGGAAAGCAATATTCTTAATCCTATTAATACTTGGGCGGATAAGAACGAATACGACGTTACTGCAAAGAAACTTGCGCATGATTTCGTCGAAAACTTCAAAAAGTATACGCATATGCCGGAAGAGATAGTAAATGCCGGCCCTAAAGCGTAATAACTGAAAATTTTATAAATCAATCGATATTGAAAAACGAACGGATAGCAAAAATTCGTTCGTTTTTATTTTTGCATATTAACAATCATATTGTTTTTTGTGATAATATAGTATATATAATAATTTATATAAAAGAGGAGATGATTAAGCGAAATTGTATTTTTTTGGATAAGTGCGAATGGCTTAATTGTAAAAAATATTAGTATTTTTGTTATGTGATTTCGATATGTGCAGTAATTATTTGCTTAACATTATTAAGCAATAAGGAGTAGGGTATATGAAATGTTTATTTATTTTTTTGTGTGTTGGTGATGGTTTGACGACTTTCTCTTATGGCTCAAACGACATGGAAAACGATTCGCTTGAAAAGAATGGAGTTTTTGATGTAGAGTATTCGTAAGGCACCGAGTGTATAATGTGTTTGATTATTTGCAAGATTCTGGGAAGGTTAACGTAAGTTTGAATATTATGCAGGGAATCGATAGTGCTTATGCGGAGAATAACGTTATTTCCGATATCGAATATTTCGCGGTTTATGTCGGCAGGTAAATTATAAGAATGAAAATAATTAGATTGAAATTTTATACTGCGAAATAAAATATTTTTATAGATGTTGTGCAAATTAAATCTTTATCACATGTAAGCGAGATTTTTTATGTATAATAAAAAACAGTACGGGTCTTTTTGATTCGTACTGTTTTTAGCTGATGAATGGCTTTTGTTCCTTGTTACAACATGGGTGAGAATAAATTCAATACCGCGTTTATCACGGATTCCAATTTTCCGATTTTGAAGTTTTCCGGGGTTATGAGAATGGATTTTTTTATTGTGTCGTCGAAATCTTTTTTGATGTCTTTTATGCAAGGCGTTTTATATAAAACCGCGCCGCATTCGTAATGATGAACGAGTGAACGATAGTCCAAATTTATCGTGCCGACGAAAGCGAGAACATCGTCTGCGATAAGCATTTTTGCATGAATAAAACCTGGTTCGTATTCGTAAATCTTGACTCCCGATTCCGTCAGATAGGGATAATTAGAACGAGTCATGTTGAATATGATTTTTTTGTCGGGGATATGCGGCGTTATTATTCTTACGTCTACTCCGCGAAAAGCCGCGTTTCGAATTGCCGTCGTGATGTTATTGTCGATAATTAAGTAAGGAGTAGATATATAAAGATAATTTTTTGCCGCGTTTATCATATTTATAAAATTGCCTTCGCCGATTTGTTCCGAAAAGTACGGGCGAGGTCCGTCTCCGAACGGATTGACGTAACCTTCGCAGTCGTATTCGGTATGCTCGACGTCGAGATAACGTTTGTAATCTGACTTCGAACCTGCCGTCATGTCGTACATTTGCAAAAACATGCTACTCAAATTGTTTACGGCGGAACCGCGTATTCTTATGCAAGAATCTTTCCAATGTCCGTAAGGTGAAATTCGATTGATATATTCGTCGCCGATGTTAACTCCGCCCGTATAGCCCGTTTTTCCGTCTATAACGGCGATTTTGCGGTGGTCGCGGTTGTTGTATATCCCGGACAAAACGGGACGAAACGGATTGAATTTATAACATTGTATGCCTTCTTTGCAAAGCTTGGAATAAAAATTACTTTTTAGTTTGCCCAACGTGCCTATATCGTCGTATATTATTTTCACTTCCACGCCCTCTCTTATTTTGCGCAGAAGAATTTCATGTATGGCTTCCCACATTTGTCCGGGCGTTATTATGAAATATTCGAGGAAAATAAAACTTTTTGCACCGTCGAGGTCTATTAACAAATCTTTGAGAAAATCTTCGCCACAGCTGTAGTATTTGACATCGTTGGCGACTCGCCCGTTCATGTGAGCGGTTGTGGACAGATATTTTTCGATGTCGAAGTGCGTTTCGAGAACGTGCATAACCCGTTCTTTTTGTTGCTCTGTCGCTTTGTCGTAAAGGCTTATTTCCGCGCTTATGGAAGAGAGGCGTTGTTCGTATTTTTTTGACAGCTTCGGATGTGCGAAAAACACGTAAACGGTTATTCCGAAAAAAGGAAACAGAAAAAATATAACTATCCAAGGGAGTTTGAATTCCGGGTTTTCTTTTCTGTTTACAACGCTTAAAAAAGCGAGAACGGAAAGGGCGGAAAAAATTATTGCTATCGCAACGTAATGCGCGCTGAAATAATAATAGACCGACAAAATCAGCGCGACTTGTAAAATAAACAGTACTCCGATGACGAATGCTTTGCTGAAAAGAAGTTTAAGAAATTTCATTTCCGATTCTCCGTATATACCGCGACGGACACGGCGGAACGTTTTTTTGTTCCGTTTATCCTCGTTGAAATCGTTTGAAAGATTAAATCCGCGCGAAAAATCTATTTTTGCGAAAAACTGTACGCTGCAGCGGATTTTGATTGAATTACATTGTTTATTATAACATAAAACCGATAAATTTTTCAAGCAGTTTAAACAAAATATAATTTTTTGCAATTGAAACGCTCGGTTATAATAAAAACAAATAAAATCGTCGAGTCGTTTTTTATATGCGCGTTTGTATTTTTATTTTTAGATTGGTAATAATCGATATATGAATGAAATTTTAAAAGTATTGCTGTTTTCGCTAATGTCGTACATTATTTTATTTATCATATCCAAATTGCTCGGAAAAAAACAAATTGCCGAATTGGATTTCATCGATTATGTCACAGGTATTTCGATAGGATCGATTGCTGCCGAAATGGCAACCGAAACGGAAGAGCCTTTTTATTATTATGTGATTGCGATGTCTGTTTTTTTCTTGTCGGATTTGGCGGTTACCGTTTTGGGTAGGAAAAATAACTTTTTTAAAAGGTTTTTAAGGGGAGTTCCGATAATTTTGATAAATAAAGGACAAGTGGATTTCGAGCAGTTAAAGAAAAGCAATATAGATTTTTACGATTTGTTGGGTTTGGCAAGAGCGAAGGGGTACTTCGATCTTTCGGAAATCGAATACGCCGTATTTGAAAACAACGGCGAACTCAGCATATTGCCGTCCGACGATAAAAGACAGTTGAAAAAAGAAGATTTTGAAAATATACCGGACGAAAAACCTTCGCTTACGACTTATTTGGTTGTTGACGGCGAAATAAGCCCGTTTGCGCTCGAACAAATAGGAAAATCGAAAGAGTGGCTTATGTCCGAATTGAGTTATCGCGTCGTTGACATGAAAAAAGTTCTGTATGTCGTTTACGACAATGAAACAGAACAAATCGATATTATCGAAAAATAGGCGAGAAACATAATAATTTTATATTGTTTGTTTAAATTTGTTGCCAATAATCGAAAAATAAGTTATAATATCCTTAACGGCTATTATTTTAATTGCTCATTGGCGAAAATTTCATAAAACGCTGCAATAAAGTAACGAGTTCGAGACGTTGCGAAATATGTTCTGAATCGTTTTTGTCACCGCTTATTTCGACAATTTTCCTTCGAAATCGACATTTGCACACGTAAAAGTTTTATTAAATTCTCAAAAACTAAGCTGATTTTCTTGTGCAAATAATGTGTTTTGTTGTATAATATCATTAATTGATACAGTCAATTGTTTTATAAAGTGAGGATTTGTGAGGATTTATGACCAATAAAGAAAAGATTACGTACAGAAAAATCAGCTATGCGCTTATAAGTATGGGAATCCGACCGAGCAGTCAAGGCTTTACGTTTTTGCTCGAATCTATCGTCGAATACGGGAAAAGCAATGATTTACCTTTATCGGATATATATCGAAAGATATGCGTCAAATATTCCGTTTCGGATACATGGCGCGACAGAAGCATGCATAGATGTATAATTAACGCTCCGAAAAATTTGATAATATCGAGAGTGAACGAGCTTGCGGAGGCGGAGCTGTTGTCGGCTGGCCGCGCTTTGACTTGTAATTATTTCGTTTCCGTTATGAGCGAACTCGTCAGGTTTGAAGATTTGATTAATTTCGGAGATCCTCAAGGCTTAAAAGAGTCTTGGTGTCGGTTTTGCGCGGAGGTCGCTTGAATGACTATCTCGGAAATAAACAAAAAAGTCAGTTTTGTGCTTATTAAGATGGGATTGTCGCCGCAAACGCAAGGCTTTTCGTATTTGGTCGATTCCATCATAAATAAAGCTATCGGAGATTCCGACGAGATTTCTACTAAACGCACGATTAAAAATCGCAGATACGATTCAAAAAATCATATAAACTGTATGAATAAAACGTTGCAAAGCGTTTCGTTCAGATCGATTATGAACGGAGTAAATAAAATCGCCAATTTTCCATTGATTACAGCCGAAACATATTTGACAGCCTCGAATTTTATCGCCATAATGTCCGAATTGATTCGTTACGAACCATATATGTCCGAAATCGAATACGATTGATTTTTAACGAGTCGTCAAAAGCGCAAATTCGCTTGAAAAATCGAAAAAAGCGATTAAAACGCTTGCCAAAAGGGTTAAAATGTGTTAAACTGTTATAGTTGCGTATTGTGCGCATCCGGTTTTAATAAAATCGTTATCCTTTCTCTCTTATAATAAGAGGGGCAAACAAGACCACAAGGAGGTAAAGTATTATGAACAAGTACGAAGTTTTGTACATCATCGATTCTAAGGTTGAAGGTGCAGCTAAGGACGCTCTTGTCGAGAAGTATTCGGCTCTTGTTACCGCAAACGGCGGCGAAGTCGAAAGCGTTGACAAATGGGGCGACAAGAAGCTTGCTTATCCGATCGATTACAAAAACGAAGGTTACTATGTTTTGATGACTTTTACGGCAAAACCCGAATTTCCGCAGGAATTGGAAAGACAGATGCGTATTGCCGACGAAGTTATGAGATACATGGTTATTAAGAAATAGTCGATCCGTAACACGGAGGATAAAGACATGAACAAATGTATGTTTATCGGAAATCTTACTCGCGATCCCGAGTCGGGAACGACTGCAAGCGGAGTTTCGTATTGTAGGTTTTCCATTGCGGTAAATCGCACGTATTCGAATGCTAACGGCGAAAGAGAAGCCGATTTTATCAACATCGTTACTTGGAGAGGTTTGGCAGATAATTGTAGTAAATATCTTTCCAAGGGTAGAAAAGTTGCCGTATGCGGACAGCTTCAGACGAGAAGTTACGACGCTCAGGACGGTTCGAAACGTTATTCGACCGAGATTGTCGCCGAAGACGTCGAGTTTATTAATTCCGGCGCCGCTACAGGCGATTCTTCTGCTCCCGCGGCTTTTGCTCCCGCTCAGCGTTCCGCAAACAAAAAAGTGTCCGAATTGAAACCCATCGAGACAGACGAAGACGATTTCCCGTTTTGATTAAAACAATTAAGGTAGGTAATTAATTATGGAAAAGAAGACCAATTTAAATAAACCGGAAACGGACGATAAAAGCAAGAAAGTAAGACGCGCTCCCAAGAAAAAGGTTTGCGCTTTCTGTACCGAGAAAAATGCAGTTATCGATTATAAAGACGTAAACAAGCTTAAAAAGTTCATCACCGAAAAAGGAAAGATTATTCCGCGCAGAACGTCCGGTGTTTGCGCAGAGCATCAGAGAGATTTGGCTTTGGCTATTAAGCGCGCAAGATATATGGCTCTTTTGCCTTATGTCGGCGAATAATCGAACTAAAGTAAAATGATATTGACCGCCGCACAGAATGATGAAATTTTGTTTGAACGTCGGTTATTTGATTTGAAAATTTTTTAAAAGACTTTGCAAGTTGCAAGGTCTTTTTTCCTTATTTACGCTTAAAGGCATAGCATTGAGAAACTCGGTTATTTCTCCGATTCGTAATGCTATCAATAATCGCTTAGTCCCAATAGATAATCGGAAGAAACGTCCAAAAATTTACACAATTCGTACAGTGTTTCTAATGACGGAACGCTTTTTCCCTTTTTATAGTCGTTTATCGATTGCTTAGTAACATTTATGGCTTTGGCAATCTCCACTTGTGTTTTTCCGCATTGTTTCAAAACTTCATTAAATCTTTCCGTAAATTTCATAATAAAAATTATACAATTATTAGTCAGTTTTTACTTGACAGTAAGTTAATAACTGACTATAATAATAGTAACGTAATTTATTTTTGGAGGTTTAACCAATGTTTTGTAGGAAATGTGGAAAGGAAATTATGGACGACGCCGTTATATGCGTTCATTGCGGATGCAGTACGGAAAATAACGGCAATAAGGTTTTGCCAAATGCCGACGATCAACCGAGTACAGGCTTGGCTGTTTTAGGTTTTTTCTGTCCTATTGTCGGGCTTATCTTGTATCTTGTCAATAAAGATAGTTCGCCCAAAAAGGCGTGTTCGGCAGGAAAAGGCGCTTTGATCGGTCTTATTTCGTCTGTTGCGGTGAGTATGCTCTATGGAATTATTGTCGGCGTTTTGATGGCCTTATAAAATTTCAATCAAAAAAAAGCGTCTTGAACGTTTCAGTGATGCTCTTAACGGAGAATTGCTGGTGGTCAGTAGTGGGGAGGTAAAATGCTTTCTCACTACTGCATTTTAAGCCGTTTTTGTTGCGGTCTGTGCCAGAACTCTACGGTGGGAACTCCGTTTTATTCGGAAAGTTGTAACGCATAGTGCATGATGATTGGTTGCCGACTGTTCGGGAATACTTTTCCATCTTCTCGTACGCTACGATCGGATAAATACTCGGAGCAGTTCGGGAGTTAACTTTGCATCTCAATATATTCCTTTGCCTTTTAATAAATTCACGAATGCATCTTTCTCTCGTATCCGCTTGCCACCGAAGTATACCATTCAAATTCTTCGCGCCATCGTGCGAATATCGTCTAAAACGATTTCCTCTAATATGCTTGCCGCGATATAATGAGAAAAACAATACGCTTTTCCGTAGCGGATATGATAACCGCAATCGAAGTGAAAGGTACGTTTGCCGTTACGCCGAATCGAAGTACACAGTTTCATTTTACCGCCGCAATCGGCACAAAAGAGAAAGCCCGAAAGGGGATGAGTAAAGCCTGTTTTTGTTTTTCTGCCCGTAGCAACGGATTTTCTGCGCGCTTGCACTCTGTCCCA
>CAZQAC010000021.1:0-28752 GCA_964591125.1 uncultured Lachnospiraceae bacterium | reverse complement strand
CGGTCTTTAACGAACCAATTGTTTTCGTCGAGCGGCTCGTTAGCCTGAGCGACTCTGTAACGGTCTTCTTCGTCAGCCGCCATGTAAACGACTTCGTCCGTAACGACGTGATTCTCTTTATCTATTCTTCTGTACGGAGCTTCGATAAAGCCGTATTCGTTTATTCTTGCGTAAGAAGATAACGAGTTAATCAAACCGATATTCTGTCCTTCCGGAGTCTCTATCGGACACATTCTCGAATAGTGCGTATAATGTACGTCGCGGACTTCGAACGAAGCTCTGTCACGGTTCAATCCGCCGGGACCGAGCGCGGACAGCTTTCTCTTATGCGTAAGTTCTGCGATAGGATTGGTTTCGTCCATGAACTGACTGAGCTGAGACGATCCGAAGAATTCTTTTACGGCTGACGTAACAGGACGAATGTTTATCAACGTTTGCGGAGTGGGCGGTTCGTTGTCTTTTTGAATCTGCATTCTTTCTCTGACAACGCGTTCCAATCTTGCGATACCGATACGGAACTGGTTCTGAAGCAATTCTCCTACCGAACGCACGCGACGATTGCCGAGGTGGTCTATGTTGTCCACTTCGCCGATACCGTAACGCAAGCCTGTAATATAGTTGATTGTAGCGATAACGTCGTTAACGAGCAAATGTTTAACGACAAGCAATTCGACGTTTTCTTTTATCAACTCTTTAAGTTTTTCGCCGTCTCCGGCAGCTTTATCGAGCAACGCTTTCAAAATCGGATAATAAACCTTTTCGTTGACGCCGAGTTCGGAAGGATCGCAATCGACGTAACCTTTCAAATCGACGTGAGCATTACCCATAACCGTATGACGTCCTTCGGGAGCGTCGTCTGCTTCGACGGTAACTTCGTTTATACCGCTGTTCTGAATACGTATAGCGGTAGCTTCGTCTATATAATCGCCGCACTTTACGAAGATCTCGCCGGTGGTTTTGTCTACGATATCTTCCGCTGCGAACTGATTCGCGATTCTTGCCGAAAGCGCGAGTTTCTTATTATATTTATATCTGCCCACTCTGGACAAATCGTATTTTCTGCGGTCGAAAAACAAGCCTCTGATATAAAGCTTTATGGAATTTATATTAGGAACTTCTCCGGGACGCAGTTTTCTGTTAAGTTCTTTAAGAGCAGCCTCTTCGGTCAGAACTTTGCTTTCGCCGCGAATTTCTCCGCGACGTACCTGTCTTTCGATGTCGCCGAACATAGGATTGTCGTCCACTTCGGTAAAATCGGGAGATACTTTGTTGGGATCCTTTTCGAGCGTGCGAACGATAAGAGGTTCGTCATGGAACAACGAAGCAAGCTCCTCGTCCGTCATAAATTCGATTGCGCGCATAGGCTCCAAAACAGGAGAGGCTTCTTCGAATTCTCCGTGAACGACAGAAGCAAGCGCACGCATGAGAACGGTTGCCTGAACCTTTCTTTCTCTATCGACGTGTACCCACAATACGCCCTTATCGTCTTCCTGGAATTCCAACCAAGCGCCTCTCGACGGAATATTGGTCGCACCGTAATAATTTACGCCGGTGTTATTATCTTTAGTAAAGCCGAAATAAACGCCGGGACTGCGAACCAACTGCGAAACGACTACGCGCTCCGCTCCGTTGATAATGAACGACGCGTTGGGAGTCATTAGCGGAATATCGCCCATGAATACTTCCTGTTCGCTGACGACGCCCGTTTCCTTGTTGACCAATCTCGCCTTGACTTTAAGGGGAACGGCATAAGTAGCGTCTCTGTCTTTACATTCCTTTTCGCAATACTTCGGCGTCATATCTATATGGTGTTCCATAAAATACAACTCGAGCTTGTTGCTGAAATCACGAATAGGCGAAAAATCCTTAAAGACTTCGCCGATGCCGTTCTTCAAAAACTCTTTGTACGACGCTTTTTGCACTTCTACGAGATAAGGCATCTCGCAAACTTCTTTCACCTGTGCAAAAGAGCGACGTTCGGTGTTTCCGTATTTCACCTTTTTAATAGTTCTTTCGGCCATTAAAATTCTCCTTGTATAAGAAATTCAGTTTAATTGCTTTTTATACGCAAAAGATGCCCGAATAAGTTGCGATCGTCAAAATTTGATTAAATCTATTATATTTTTACGCAAACTTATAAGCATAGTCGCAATATAATATTATAACATAACAAAAACCGGTTTGTCAAGCAGTTTTTAAAAAATTTTCTTTAAAATATTTTTCGCAAATTTTATAAGCGAGTTTTTTTGATTCTAAAACAAAAAAAGAGCGTATATCCAGAAACTCGTTTCCGTTCGTATTCAACTACGATCGCGAAACTTTTTCCGAATTCGCTCTTTCTTATTTTTTTTACCGTTATTGTTAGATTTCGCAACCGATTTCATTTATCGGATTCTACATACAAACAAACGTTTTCGTTTGACCGAAAAACAATCTCTTTATTTATAAAAATATCTAAACACAAACGTAATTTCGCAAACCGATACAAAAAGCTGTTTTTCGACGATCGTTCATAAAAAGACCGCAAAATACTTCCTCCGAATTTACTTAACTTTATATCCGGCTTCGGAAATGGCTTTCTTTACGTCTTCGAGAGACGCCGAACCGAGTTCTACGGTTACGTTTTTCTTTTTAAGATCGACCTTGCCGACCGCACCGACGGAAGCGACCGCGTTTTCGACGTGTTTAGCGCAATTAGCGCACATCATACCTTCAACGTTAATAATTTCTTTCATTTTTATATCTCCTTTTGATGAAATTTTTACGGTTCTTAATCTTAACGCGTTCAAAACGACGCATAAACTCGAAAGGCTCATCGCTGCGGCTGCTATCATCGGATTAAGCGTAATTCCTACAAAAACAAGCGCGCCCGCGGCAACCGGAATTCCGAGCGAATTATAAAAGAATGCCCAAAACAGATTCTGACGAACGGTCCGTATCGTCGCCTTGCTTATCTCGATCGTTTCTCCGACCGAACAAAGGTTATCGCTCATCAAAACGATATCCGCGCTCCCCACTGCTATATCCGAGCCGGCGCCTATCGCGATTCCGACAGTTGCGCGAGTCAAAGCCGGAGCGTCGTTTATTCCGTCTCCTACGAAAGCGACTTTTTTTCCGTTTTCGATGCAATTACGGATATATTCGTCTTTTTCGGCAGGCAAAAGCCCCGCTCTATATTCGTCGATACCCGTTTTTTCGGCGACCGAACGCGCCGAATACTCTGTATCTCCGGTCAACATAACAGTTTTCTTTCCACTGTTTTTTATAGCCTTAATAGCTGCGACGGCGTCTTTTTTTATTTCGTCGGCAATAACGAATACTGCAATAGCTTTTCCGTTTACAGCAACGCAAACAAGCGTTTTTCCTTTTTCTTCCGCATGTCTGAAACTCGTTTCGTCCGTTTCGACGCCTTTTTCGTACATAAGTTTCTTACTGCCGATCAAAACGGAACCTCCGTCATAATCTGCCGTAACGCCTTTTCCCGCTCCCTCAGAAAAATTAGTTACGTCGACAGGCTTTATTCCTTTTTGTTCGAGATATTCGACTATCGCTTTCGCAAGCGGATGATTGCTCTTGATTTCCGCGCCGAGCGTCGCCGACAAATCTGCGGCGGAATCGAGCAAAATCAACTCTTCCACCTTGGGTTGTCCGACCGTAATCGTTCCCGTTTTATCGAAAGCGACGATGTCCGCGGAAGCAAGCTGTTCGAGCGCTTCGCCCGACTTGAACAAGGCACCGTGAGACGCTCCCAAACCCGTGCCAACCATAATCGCCACCGGCGTGGCAAGTCCGAGCGCACACGGACACGATATTACGAGCACAGATATGGCGTAATTTATTGCAATCGAAACGTTCCCTTTCGCTACGATCATCCATATAACAAACGTAATTGTCGCGATCGTCATTACCGTCGGCGTAAATATACCGGCGATTTTATCAGCGAGTCTCGCGATGGGCGCTTTTGACGAATTCGCGCTTTCTATCAGTCCGATTATTTTTGCGAGTGTGGTATCGCCGCCGACGCGAGTTGCTTCGAACTTAACGTACCCACCCGTATTTACTGTTCCGCAAATAACGGAATCGCCTACATTTTTTTCTACAGGCATGCTTTCGCCCGTTACGGCGGCTTCGTTAACGAAACTTTCTCCCTCGACTACGATACCGTCGCACGGTATTTCCTCTCCCGGTTTAACGACGACAACGTTACCGATTTCCAAATCGGCGGTCGGTATAATTTTTTCTTTTCCGTCTTCGATAATCGTCGCAAACTCGGGTGCGAGCTTAGCCAATTTTTCGACGGCATCCATCGTCTTTTTTTCCGATCTTTTTTCAAAATATTTCCCGAGCGTAATTAAAGTCAATATCATCGCCGCCGATTCGAAATATAAATTATGCAACAAACCGACGTTACCAGAATCCGCGATCGCCAAAATCGTAACGACCGAACCGTACAAAAACGACGCCGAAGATCCCGTTGCAATCAAGCTGTCCATATTCGGAGACAATTTAAACAAGCGCTTAAAACCGTTGAAAAAATATTTAAAATTGAGCGCGATTACCGGCAAACATAACGCTATTTGGACCAATGCGTTGACAATTTCGTTTTCGACTATTACGGGCGGACGAGGCAAACCTATCATTCCGCCCATGGAAACATACATCAAAATCAACGTCAAAACGGACGACGCGATAAGCCTTGCAAGCACTTTGTCGCCCTCTTTTTTTATCGTCGTTCCCGCAATACTCGCACCGTATCCGCTTTTTTTAACCGCCGAGATAATTTGTTCGACAGTAAGGCACGTTTCATCGAAATCAACCGTCATGTTATTCAACAACAAACTGACCGACACCGATTTCACTCCCGACAAACAAGCAACGGCTTTTTCAACGTGAGCGGAACATGCCGAACACGTCATTCCGGTCACATCGAATTTTTGTTTCATAAATAAATTCTTCTCCTTAACCGTTTTTTAATCCGCGTTTTCTTTTTTTATTGTTTTTAAAATTTTCGTTTTTGTTCTTTGACGAATGCCGATTTTTCGAATCCGCACGAACGTTACCTTTTTTTCGCAAATTCTCGGATTTACCTTTCTTTGCTTTTTCGCCGTCTATGAATTCGCGAATATCTTTAAGTTTCCCCGCGTTCTTCAAATAATACGGCTTTTCCGATTCGGCTTTCTTTTCCCGACGCTCTTTCTGTTTTTTCTTTTCGTCCGCAGAGCTTTCTTTCTTCTTATCTTTAGGCGACAAAGAAGGCGAAAGTTCGTAAAGTCCCGCTTCGTTATCGGTTTGTTCGAGAATTCTTTCGAACGCAGTCATACACCATTCGGTGTTTATTAAAGTAAACGCAATACCTTTTTTGTCCGCACGCCCCGTTCTGCCGATTCTGTGAGTATAATACTCGGCGGTTTGCGGTACGTCGTAATTAAACACTATATCCACCCCGTCGATATCGATACCTCGAGCCGCTACGTCGGTAGCAATCAACATGTCGACCGAACCGTTCTTTAATCCGTCCATAGCCGCTTTTCGTTCGCTTTGACGCATATCGCCGTGAATAGCCGAAACTCGCGCGCCGACCGAAGTCAGACTTGCCGACAATTTATCGACCATTCGTTTCGTATTGCAAAAAACAATCGAATGTACGGGTTTAAGTTTTTTTATCAGGCTTTTAAGCGCAGCGTCTTTGTTTTTCAATCCGACTTGGACGTAATACTGAGTAACCGATCGCGTCGTAAGGTCGTCCGTTTCGACAACGGAAGGATTTTTCATGTAATTACGAGAAATCGCCAAAGCGGCTTCCGGCATAGTAGCGCTAAACATAACCGTCTGTCTGGACGACGGACAATGTTTGATAATGGTTTCCATTTCGTCGCGAAATCCCATATTAAGCATTTCGTCCGCTTCGTCTAGAACGAGTGTTTTCAAATTATCCGTCTTTAACGTTTTTCTTTTTAAGTGATCGACTATTCGGCCGGGAGTTCCGACTATTATTTCCGAATTTTTTTTCAACGACGTTATTTGCCTTTGCATGTTTATGCCGCCGAATAAAGGAACCACCTTGCAACCTTCACGATACGTATTCAAAAAGCGTATCTGCTCGGTAACCTGCGCCGCCAACTCTCGCGTCGGGCAAACTATCATTACCTGAGTATCTCCGCTTTCGACGTCGATACCGGTAACGCACGGCACGGCGTACGCGAACGTTTTTCCGCTGCCGGTTCGAGATCTTCCGATAACGTCTGCGCCCGAAAGCAACAAAGGAATAGTTTTTGCCTGAATCTCGGTACATTCGCTTATTCCCTTGCTTTCCATCGCGCGATTTATGTATTCCGGTAATCGTAAATCCGAAAACTTCATACTTACTTTACCGAATAAATTTTTTCAAGCACGTAATTAAGACAATCGACGTCTATTTCTTCCGCCTTGCCCAAATCGCATTTAGCCGCGATTTCTTCATCGACAGGCATACGCGCAATCGTGTCCACCCCGTAATCTTCCGCAAAGGATTCGAGCTTGCTTATTCCGAACGGATAAAGCTTTTCTCCGCAATGCGGACAAGAATAATAAGACATGTTTTCAACAAAAGCCAAAACAGGCACATTCATTGATTTTGCCATATTAACCGCCTTCGCGACAATCATGGAAACAAGATCCTGAGGCGAAGTTACTATAACTATTCCGTCAAGAGGCAAACTCTGGAACACGGTAAGCGGAACGTCGCCCGTTCCCGGAGGCATGTCAACGAACATATAGTCAACGTCTTCCCAAACCGTTTCGCCCCAAAATTGCTTTACCACTCCGGCAAGAATAGGACCTCTCCAAATTACCGGTTGCATATCGTTTTCGAGAACGAGATTAACCGACATTACCTGAATTCCGGTTTCCGTTTTTACGGGGAACAACATATTTTCGGCGCCCTGCGCTTTTTCGGTCAAACCGAAAGCTTTCGGAATGGACGGACCGGTTATGTCAGCGTCGAGAACGGCGACTCTGTGTCCGTCGCGCGCGCATTTTGCCGCAAGCAAAGACGTAACGGTGGATTTACCCACGCCGCCCTTTCCGCTAACGACTCCTATTACCTTTTTCACTCTGCTCAACTCGTGAAGCGGTTCGCGCATATCCTCGGATTTTCTCGACGGACAATCCGCACCGCAAGTGGAACAATCATGTGTACATTCGCTCATATATATAACTCCTTAATATAAATTTAACAAATTCAGCCGATAACGTTACCTCCGGCGGACTTTATTATACGATTCATTACAGATAAACCGTATCCGCTTTCGTCAACGCCTTCCGCAAGCGCGGCATCGTACCCTTCTTTATCGCAATTTCTTAAAGCCGAAAACAAATTATGCGCATAAGCTTCCGAATCGACTCCGACATCGATAATTTTTCGGTCGCCGTATTCGCTTGCATGTCCCGATAAAGTCATAATAACCGGGTTACGTCCGTCGTCGACCAGCTCGTCGTAACGAGCGATTATTTTATTTACTCGCTCGCCGCTCGGCAAAAACACGACCACTTCCGCGGCAGGCGAATAATGCTTATATTTCATTCCAGGACAAAGCGGAACTTCGCTTTTCACTTCTCTTTGCACGGGACCTATTACCGCTTCGAGCTTTTCGAGCGGAAGTCCTCCTGCTCTTAGCAATCTCGGCTTATAGCCCGCAAAATCTATTACGGTTGATTCCACGCCGACTGAACACGCTCCGCCGTCTATAATCGCGGCGATTTTTCCGTTAAGATCGTCGTATACATGCGATGCCAAAGTGGGACTAGGTCGAGTGCTCGTGTTCGCGGAAGGCGCGCATATAGGGCGTTGACAAGCGCGAATAAAATCCAGCGCAACTTTATGAGCCGGCATTCTTACTGCTACGGTGTCCAATCCGCCCGTAACCGCATCGGGTATTTCGGGACGTTTAGGCATAACGACGGTAACGCTGCCCGGCATAAAATTCTTTATTACGAGTTTTGCTTTTTCGGGAACGAAACGCGCTATTTTATCTATATCGTCAACGTCCGCGATATGTACTATCAACGGATTATCGGACGGTCGACCTTTTGCAAGATAAATATTTTTAACCGCTTGCTCGTTTAGCGCGTCCGCGCCCAAACCGTAAACCGTTTCGGTCGGAAAAGCCACTAGCTCTCCGTTGCGAATCAGTTCTCCGCAATATTCGAGATTTTCCTTATCGGGATATAATATTTTTGTGTCCATTGTATTGTTTCTCCGTATCAAACACGCGCGAATAGGCGATAATTATCATTATGAATAAAAAAACAACTTACTTTTTTGACTCGACAATCGGTTTGTTTACAATATTTTCTTTGTCGTATCTGCTCTTTTCGAAGTTCGACGACGACAAAACCTTGGTTTTTCTCGCCGCCGTCGCGACGTCGTTCGCCGTTTGCGCGCTTTGGCTTAAGCTGATTTACAGAAAAAAACCGCCCGAAAACTATAATCGTTTTTTAATCGAATTCACTCACCGCTCCGACGAATCCAATGCGGAAATCATTTACAACGCGTTAAAAAAACGTTACGATTGCTCGTTGTTCGCAAACGAAATTCAAACGAAAAACGCAACGATAATAGTTTTCATCAAGCATGTTCCGCTTTCCGAACAACAAGCTATCGATTTTGCTCTCCGCGCCGAACGAAAAACATTACTGCTTGTTTCATCAACCGAAAAAAATGCCGTTCGAGAAGCCAACCTTACAAACAAAAACATCCGAATCGCGACTTTCGATAAAATAGCCGAATATCTCGTTAAGTCAGGCGCAATAAAACAGCCCGAACCGATTCCGGCAAAGGAACGCGCCTTAACGCTTTTTTCCGCTGCGTTGGATTGTAAAAACGCAAGAAAATATTTATCAGGAGCGGGCATAATGCTTATATTGTCGGCAATAAACGCCTTTTCGGTCTATTATCTGTTCTTTTCGGCTGTTTTGATAATTCTATCGCTATCGGCTTTCATAAAAGGCAAAATATCCGGCAAAACTTAAACCGGATTATCGTCGTCGTTATTATCAGTCTGCTCGACAGCAGCTTCACTCTGCGAGGATTTTTCTTTTTTTTTAGCATTTTCGGCACGTTTACGCTTATTTTCGGCTTTGCGCGCTTCTTCTTCCATTTCGGCGGCCTCGCGTTCCTTTCGCTCTTTGTTGTCAAAATAAATCAAGCACCAAAAAACAACCGTTACGATGAACGCCGCCAAAGCGACGTATCCTACTTTTCCGTCCCACAATTTCGGACTGAACAAATATACGATCATCGCCACCGTAAACATAGCCGCAAAAATCAAGCCTATCCACGCTACAATTCTTCTTGTTTTATCTTTCATGCCTTCAATATATCACATAAAAAGCTTTTAGTCAAGCAAAATGCGCGTTTTTAACCTTTTATAAATCGTCTGCATCCTGAACCGGATACCCGCCTTTCGTCGGATTGCCCGTATAACTACCCTCGGGATCGGTCTCGCTTCTCATTTGCTTTATTATCTCGTCGATTTTATCCGAATAATTTTTCTTTTTCATGATTTTATTATGCGACAAACGCAACTAATTATTCCTGAGTCCTTTCGGATAATGGTTTTTAAGCATTCCGCCCGAAGCTTTACCTCCGCCCAAAGCCACGTTTTCATAGAAAACGCAAACATAACCGGACAAATCGCACTCCACTTCTTCGCCCCTCAAATATTTCTCCGCGCCGACTCTGTCGAGAAACAATTTGTTTTTCATAAAATGTCCGTAAGCGGTAAACAAATTATGCGACGGTTCGAAGCGATTGCCCGTTTCTTCTCCGACTTTAACCCCGCGAGAAATCAGTTTCAGTCCGTCTGGATAATTTGCCGCAACAGCAACGACATTATTGCCGAACAAAAAACATTTAGGACATTCGTTCATGTTTTTTTGTACAAAAGCGCGGAAAGTTTTGCTTTTGTCCGCAGAATCCAAGCGCCCGACTCTGATTTTTCCGAAACCGCCGCTCGTCTTTTTCAATACGGCGAAAAACTGACCTTCGCCTATGCAATTATGAGGATAAACTCTGCGTGCGTACTCTCCGTTTATTCCGTCGAGCGAAACGCCGCTCACCGAAGCCTCAATGACTGCATCCGACGGTTTCACTTGTTCGTAACCCAACTCTTTACATAAATACGCGACGATGTCTTCGTTTTCTTCGACCGAAAAAGTGCACGTCGAATAAATAAGAATTCCGCCCGAACGCAACATTTTATCCGCCGAATCAACGATATTCCTTTGTCTTGCCGCGCAACCGATAACGTTTTCCTTACTCCAATTAGACGCCGCGAAAGGTTCCTTTCGAAACATTCCCTCTCCGGAACAAGGGGCGTCGACGATTACGACGTCAAAATATTCGTCATAATACTTTGCCAACGCCAAAGGAGAATAATTGCTTACAAGCACGTTTTTCAGACCCAATCTTTCAACGTTACTGGCAAGCGTTACCGCGCGTTTGGTGTCTATTTCGTTCGCTAAAACAAATCCGTCCGTTACCGTTAACGCTGCTTGAACGGTTTTGCCTCCCGGCGCGGCGCACAAATCGAGAACCTTGTCCGTCTTTTTTATCGGAGCAGAAAGAACGGGCAACATCGCGCCCGGCTCTTGAACATAAAATGCTCCTCCGTGATGAAAATGGGTTTTGCCCACTTTTTCCGTTTCGGCAAGCAAAAAACAATTGTCCGAAAACGAAAGCGGTTTAATTTCGCAACCGAATTTTTCTTTGAAATCCGCTACGGATATTTTTTCTTGATTAACGCGAATCGCTTTTACCGGCGGTTTGTCTAACACATCGAAATAAGCGGTCGCCGAATCGCCGAGAATGTCGGTAATTTCGCTTATATATTGAGAAGGAAGCTTCATCTTTTTACGCTCGCCGCTATCTCGGCAGCCTCTTTGCACAATTGTTCGATTTTATCGAAAACGCCGCAATTTATCAAGGATGATTCTACCATCCAGCTTCCGCCGCAAGCGATTATACGATCGCATGATAAATATTCCTTCAAGTTTTCGGCGTTTATTCCGCCCGTAGGCATAAATTTAATATCTCCGAAAGGCGCTGCAAGCGACTTAACGGTTTTTAATCCGCCGAACACGGACGCCGGGAAAAATTTAACGATTTTAATGTCCGCATCCAACGCCGCCATAATTTCGGTCGGAGTAACGCAACCAGGCAAATACAACAAATTTTTATCTTTACAAAAAGCCGCAACCGCAGGCGAAAAACCGGGACTTACGATAAATTTCGCTCCGGCTTCATAAGCGTCATTAGCCTGAACAGTATTCAGCACGGTTCCCGCTCCGACAAGCATTTCGGGAAAACGCGAGCTCATTTTTCGTATACTGTTCACAGCGGCTTTAGTCCGAAAAGTTACTTCCGCGACGGGCAAATTTCCTTTTATGAGCGCGTCGGCCAAAAATTCGGCTTTGTTTTCGTCCTCGATAACGACCACCGGAACTACTTTTATTTGTTTGATTTTTTCAAGAATTTCTTTCATATTTCTCCTTAATGCCGCGTAACAAGCAGCGGCGATTGAACATATATTTTACAATATCAAAGTTTTGGAGGTATACATGGCATACGCCGGTATTTTTTTGATAGGCGCAAACGACGAACACGGCATGAACCCGCCCACCGTCGGAAAACGAACGCCTGTTTTGCCGTACATCAATACGGTTGTATACGAAAACCAATTTAACCGCGCCGCAAAAATCAATTTCATCATAAGATGTTTGGGCTGCGGATTCGGAATATACGACGTCAAACCGGAAACAACCGATGTCGGAATTTCCGCAAGAGTAACAAGAATAAATCGCGCAAGACCTTCGTTATTGGTAACTTACGCATACAACGCTTACGGCGACGGAACGACTTTTAATAACACAAACGGATTCTTAGTTTTCTATTCTGCAAAAAACGCTTACGCCTCGTCTTCGAGATTGCTCTCCTACGACCTGTCGAGCGAAATGGCGAAATCGATACCCGTCGACGATTTGGGAATTGCGACGCTCAACGACATCGGCATATTGGATAACGTTCGTTGTCCGTCCGCGCTTATAGAAAACGGGTTCATGACCAATTTAACCGAAGCTCGGCTTATGCTCGATCCCGATTTTACCGCCGCGTGCGGAGAAGGCGGAACGAAAGGCGTTTGCTTATACACAAACGTCGCGTATGTTTCCGCTCCTTATTACCCCGGAACGCTCAGGCAAGGCAACAGAGGCAAAAGCGTGTTACTATTGCAATATTTACTGATATTAAACGGTTACGAAATAAACCCCGACGGCATTTACGGCAATCGAACGACCGAAGCCGTGCGTAAATTTCAGGCAGACAACGGAATTTCTCAAGACGGAATCGCAGGACGCGTCACATTCGGACTTTTACAAAAAGACAACACGACTTATCCCGTCATCAGACAAGGCAATCGAGGCGTTTACGTAAGATATTTACAACAAAAACTGCTTTCTAAACTATATCCCGTTACGGTCGACGGTATTTTCGGACCGAACACGGAAAGCGCCGTCAAAGAATTTCAGTCAGAATCCGGACTAACTTCGGACGGAATAGTCGGCAGACTGACATGGGCGGCAATCAAATCTTACTCTTCGCCGCGAGACCCCCAATAAAATCTGTTTATTCACGAACAGTCAAACGCAAATAATTATTTTTCGTTAAAATCGCGTTGTCGAATTCGTTATAGAAGACAAATCTATAATCTTCGGCGTTTGACGGTATTATGCCGAACAAACAGCTATCCGACTTTGCCTTACGTATCCCAGACAGCTTTTTAAACGCGATTGATTGTCAATCTTCGGAAAATCACGGCAAAAAATAAAATTGCTTTTATAACACACATTATACACTATCGTAACGATAAATTTTCGCTAAGCGATAAAACCGCGAATTTATCGCAGCTTACCGATAAATATAACCGAGCCGCTGCGAAAAATCCGCAACGGCACGTTATTTTTTATTTTAACGAAATTAAAGATTCGTCCCACATTTCGGGAGCGTCGTAACCCAAGAAATTAACCATGGTTGCAGCTACGTTCGACAATCCGAACTTACCTTCGTCGCGTTTTACGGAATAGCCGTCGCGATAGAAATTATCGTAGATAATGCAAGGAACGGGGTTGAGCGTATGACTCGTTTTTGCTTTGTAAGCACCGTTTTTATCTGTTTTGAGATTGCCTTTTTTGTCAACTTCGAACATCTCGTCAGCATTTCCGTGATCGGCTGTAATAAGCGCAATTCCTTCTAATCGGTCAACTACCTCAATTATTCTTTTCAACTGAAGGTCCAACGCTTCCATCGAACACTGCGTCGCAAGCATGTTGCCCGTATGTCCGACCATATCTCCGTTGGGGAAATTTACTCTAAGATATTTATATTTTCCGCTCTCCAAACATTGGATAAGCTTATCGGTAATTTCCGCGCATTTCATCCAAGGACGCTGTTCGAAAGGAACTACGTCTGAGGGAATTTCGATATACGTTTCAAGTTCGTCGTTGAACTTACCCGACTTGTTTCCGTTCCAGAAATAAGTAACGTGACCGTATTTTTGCGTTTCGGATATAGCAAGCTCGGATACGCCCGCATCCGAAAGATATTCGCTCATCGTATTAGTAATTTCGGGCGGATTAACCAAATATTTCTTCGGAATATGCAAATCTCCGTCATATTCCAACATACCGGCATAAACAACGTCGGGACGTTTTTTGCGGTCAAACTTATCAAAATCATCGTCGTCGAAAGCTTTTGAAATTTCGATAGCTCTGTCGCCTCTGAAATTATAAAAAACAACGCTGTCCCCGTCGTTAATAGTTCCGACGGGCTTTCCGTTTTCGGCAATAACGAAAGGCGGCAAATCCTGATCGATTACTTTAAGCTCGTTTCTGTAAACGGTAACCGCTTCTTCCGCGCTCGAGAACATGCGACCTTCGCCCAAAACGTGAGTCGCCCATCCTTTTTCGACCATGGACCAATTAGCTTCGTATCTGTCCATCGTAATATTCATTCTTCCGCCGCCGGAAGCTATTTTTATGTCGAAATCATCCGAACGCAACTCGTTCAAAAACTCTTCAAACGGACGAATATAATCCAATGCAGACGTTTCGCCTACGTCTCTTCCGTCCAAAAGCGTATGAATACGGACTTTTTTGACTCCTTCGAGTTTTGACTGAGACAACATCGCTTTTAAATGGTCAATATGAGAATGTACGTTTCCGTCACTGAACAAGCCGATAAAATGAAGAACTCCGCCCGTTTTTTTAACGTTTCCGACAACTTCTTTCCATGTATCGGAGGCAAACATCTTGCCCGTTTCTATAGATTGACTGACGAGCTTTGCACCTTGAGCAAAAACTTGTCCCGAGCCGAGCGCGTTATGTCCGACTTCGGAATTACCCATATCGTCGTCCGAAGGCAATCCTACGGCAGTACCGTGAGCTTTCAATTTAACGGTCGGATACTTTTCCGTTAACATATCCAAAGTAGGCGTATAAGCAAGCTTAACGGCGTTAGCGGCATTGTCGGGAGCAATTCCGACTCCGTCCATTACGATAGTCAAAACAGGACCTTTAACCGCAAAACCCGTCGTTGATTTTTTAAGAATTTTATTCATTATAATATCTCCCGTTAAAAAGAGGAGCGATTCGTCGCCCCTCAATAAATTTTATAATCAGTTATTGAAATGTACGACTTTAGAGAAATCTTCCGCTTTAAGGGACGCGCCGCCGATCAATCCGCCGTCTATATCGCTCATTGCCATAAGTTCGGCTGCGTTTTTAGCGTTCATGCTTCCGCCGTACTGAATACGAACCTTATTCGCAACCGGTCTCGTAAACATTTTAGCAAGAACTTTTCGAATGTATTTGATGGTCGTATTAGCCTGTTCCGCCGTAGCAGTAACGCCCGTACCGATAGCCCATACGGGTTCGTAAGCAATGACGACGTTTTTCATATCGTCCGGAGATATTCCTTCCAAACCGCCTTCGAGCTGAGTACGTAAAACGAGTTCGGTTTTACCAGACGTGCGTTCATCCAAAGTTTCGCCTACGCAAACGATAGGTTTCAAATCGTTTTTCAAAGCCTGAACAAGACGCATATTAACCGAATTGTCCGTTTCGCCGAAATACTGACGACGTTCACTGTGACCGATAATAACGTATTCCGCGCCGACTTCTTTCAACATAGCCGCGCTTATTTCACCGGTAAAAGCGCCTTTATCCGCCCAAGCAACATTTTGCGCTCCGACCTTTATTTTAGTTCCCTTAGCAAGTTTTTTAACTTTTTCTATACAAGTAAAAGGTACGCAAACAACCACGTCCGTCCTCGTAACGTCTTTTACGAGCGGTTTCAACGCAGTCATAAGTTCTTCGGCTTCCGCCTTGGTATTATTCATTTTCCAGTTTCCTGCGATTATTGGTTTTTTCATTATAAATAACTCCTGTAATTAATATTTCCGATCATAAGAACGAGGCTTGTTTTTTTTGATGTGCAATTCATTCCGTTCCAAGCCGAACACTTATAATATTCTACTACAAATAAATCTTTTTTTCAAGCAAAAACTAACAAAAAGATAAACTTTTTAACTTATTTTCATTTTATTTTGTCTTACGTATTCATATACGACGAGAGCGGTCGCCACCGACGCGTTCAACGAATTGACTTTTCCGAACATAGGCAACGATACGATGCCGTCGCATTTCTCTTTCGTCAGTCTTTTTACGCCCGTTCCCTCTCCGCCTACGACCAAAGCGATCGCGCCCGTAAGCTTTGCAGTATAAATGCTTTCGCCGTCCATATCTGCGCAATATACCCAAACGCCGCGTTTCTTCAATTCGTCTATAGTCTCGTTTATGTTATTCACTTTTGCAACTTTTATATGAGCAGCCGCTCCCGCAGATACTTTTATAACCGTTTCGTTTACGCTTACCGCTCTGCGTTCCGGAATTATAACTCCGTGACAACCAGCACATTCGGCAACTCGCAAAACCGAGCCGAGATTATGCGGATCTTCGACTCCGTCCAGAATAACTATAAACGGAGGCTGATTTTTACTTGCCGCATATTCTAAAATATCATCGACGCTCGAATATTTAAAATCGGTTACTTCGGCGATAAAACCTTGATGTTTCCCAGTAGAACTTGCTCTATCGATTACTTCACGTTCATAAAAACAAACTCTAACGCCTTTCGATTTCGCTTGATTGATGATTCTGTTCGCGCCGGCGTCCTTTATTCCTTTGACGACAAGAAGTCGGTCGATGGTTTTATCTGTTTTTAAAAGTTCGACAACGGCGTTCCTTCCTTCGACTTTCATAATAAATTCTCCTTCTCGAACGGAATAACTTTATTATTCGCATATTCCGTAAATTTAACGTTAAAACCGTTGGTTTCGACGATATTGCTTTCCTTTTGCAAAGTCCATACCCCCGATTCGTCGAGATTTTCGAAAAAAACTTCCGCTTCCCCGTCGGCGTCTACCTTTGTAACCAACGCTCTTTCGCAATATTTCAGCATTGTTTTGTAAAACATCGCACCGCCTATAATATATATATCGTCGCTATCGTATTCCGCTAATTTTTCGACGAGTTCATCGAGCGAATCGACAACAACGCAGTCTTCACGTTTTTCTCCACCCGGATACAAAACTATGTTTACGCGATCGGGAAGCGGTTTCCCTTTTGGAAACGATTTCAGCGTATTGCTACCCATCACGACGACTTTTCCGAGCGTCACGCTTCTGAAAAATTTCATGTCCGCAGGCAACGAAAACAACAAACCGTTTTTCTTGCCGATTCCCCATTTTTTATCCACCGCAACAATTGCTTTCATCAGATAGCCACCTCTATTTTTTTATCCAAAGAAGAAAATTTGTAATCGACGAGTTCGAAATCATCTACCGTAAAATCGTAAAAATCCTTTATATCGGGATTGATTTTGAGTTTCGGAGCGTCGAAAATCGGTTTCGTAAATAGTTCCTTGACTATAGGAATGTGACGGTCGTAAACGTGCGCGTCCGCTATAACATGTACGAACTCGCCCGGTTGCAATCCGGACACCTGCGCAAACATCATTAAAAGCGTCGCGTACTGAACAACATTCCAATTGTTAGCGGTAAGCATGTCGTTGCTTCGCTGATTCAATATTCCGTTCAGTTTGTTTCCTGTAACGTTAAACGTCATAGAATACGCACACGGATATAAATTCATTTCGTTAAGGTCCGAATGAACGTAAATGTTCGTAATAATGCGACGCGATTGCGGATTATGTTTGAGATCGTACAAAACTCTATCCACCTGATCGAATTCGCCCTCTTTGTAACGGTGTTTAATTCCGAGCTGATATCCGTATGCCTTGCCGATGCTGCCGTTTTCGTCCGCCCAACTATCCCATATATGAGAATTCAAGTCGTTAACGTTGTTGCTTTTTTTCTGCCATATCCAAAATAATTCGTCGATACAACTCTTAAAAAAGGTCTTTCTCACGGTTATTATCGGAAATTCCTCACTCAAATCGTACCTGTTCACCAAGCAAAATTTCTTAACGGTGTGCGCCGGAGTTCCGTCCGCCCAATGCGGTCGAACGGGCAAATCGGTGTCCCATGTTCCGTTATCGATAATATCCTTCATGTTATTCAAAAAAATCACGTCGGCCTTACTCATCTTGCGTCTCCTTTTTAATTTCGTTCACACCCGTCTCGTAACTGTATTTCAACAAAAAATCAAGCCGTTCGTTCTGTTCGCTCAATTTAACATATCCCAACACCGCTTCAAAAGCGGTTGCCAGCTTATAATCGAATATAGTCGCGTTTTTGGCATGCGTGTTATTGTGACTGTTTTTGGCACGTCGAGCAACGGCTCGTTCATCTTCCGTAAGCTCGGCTTCTATTTTTGCGAAAATCGCCGCTTGCGCCGACGCTTTCACAAAACAATTAGCTCTTTTGTGTAAAATTCCCGCTTTGCAATCGCTCTCGAGCGCCAAACGCTCGCGAACATACGACGTAAAAACGCTGTCTCCCACAAAAGCCATTACAAGCGGATTCATTTGTCTTACTTTAATTTCGTCCATACAGACTTATTTTATCATATTTTACAAAAAAGTTCAATTCTTTTGCTTGCATAAAATAAAAGCGAAGCATATTTTTTACTACGCTTCGCCTCTTTTAATGCCTTTTTTGTTTTTTATATGCGGCGGGACTTATGCCCTCTCTGTTACAAAACATTGAACTGAATCTTTCTATTCCGGCAAAACCGACCGAATATGCGATTTCGGAAATGTTTAAGCTACTGTTTTCAAGCAGGTTTTTCGCTTTTTCGATTCTGACGCCTACAAGATATTCGTAAGGCGACAAGCCGATTTTTTTAGTAAAAACCGAAGTAAAATAGGAACGCGTAACTCCCAACTCTTTTGCGACGGAACCTACTTTTATGTTACGAAAATAATTGGCTTCCATAAAGCGCACCGCCTGTTCCGTAATATCGGGAACGCTTTGTTCGTCGGGATTAACGCTTTCTTTTAATTTCGCCAATAAAGAATAGAGCTTTGCTGATGCCTCTAATATTCCGAGCGACGGATTTGCCGAAACGTACTTAAATACGGACACGATTTCTCTCGTTGCAGCTTCGCCTGCTTTCGCCACGCAAATATTATCCGAAAAAACATACCTCGACAAAGAATCGGCGCTGTTTCCGCTAAAAGCTATCCAATAATACGACCACGGCTCTTCGGGATTGGTTCCGTATACGGTAACTTCCATCGGACGTATCAAAAAACAATCTCCGACGGAAAGTTCGTACCTTACGCCGTCTTTTACAAAATAACCTTTACCGGTCATGACAATGTGAATAAGATAATAATCTCTTACGGCAGGCCCGAACGAATGCCCTGACGGTGGGCTGTGTCTGCCTATTTCATGAAACCGAACAGGCAAATCTACGATGTCGTCTTTATATCCGTACGACGCGAATTTTCCTTCTTGTTCACGATAGCAAATCATTTTTTATCAGAATATTTTTCGGTTTCCTTATATTTTTTATAATGAATAGCTTCGACCACAACGGCAAAAATCATAATAATCGCAGAAACTATCGCATATGAATTTATCGAACAAGCGGGATTATTGCTACAATATTCTTTTAACATCGGTCCGGAAACGGAAAGAACCGCTCCGAATGCCACGAAAAGAGCTATCGACGCGAACGCCGACAACACCGCCGTTATCAACGACCAAGAATGATCCTTCGTAAAATACATGACGATTTCCAATGCAACGACGAGAATCATGAATATCGTTGCGACGACAGTTGCCCAACAGAACAAATTTATGGACACCATGTTGTATTCGTCGTGTATCCAGTAATAAAAAATAAACAACGGAGAATCGGAAGAAGTATAATTGTTTTTAAGGGCGGTCACTATACATTCAAATCCGCTTGCCTTCAATTCTACCGGCGAACTAAGTTCGGTATTGTAAATTTCTATCCAATTGATAAAGAAAAACGCAACCGACACCAAAATAATCGCAATCGTAACGATAGGCCATATTTTAAGCGTCTTTTTCGCCATGTCGTACCTGTTTTTGTTTGCCTGCTTAATTTCAAGCTCTCTTGCTTTTTTGTTTGCCATATTAAACTCCTTACTTAGTTACGTAATAATTCAAGCCCGAATAATCTTCGATTAATTCAAGACTGCTGACTTTAAATTCCAACAATTTTATAGTTTCGTCGTTTTCGGGACTCGTATTTATAGTTCCGTCTTCGTTATACGAATGAATTTTTATTTCGACGAAATTCCCCGTTTTTAATCTGCCGCTCACATGCACCCACGTTTTATCGTTGGTATCCGCCGATTGATTCTTAGGCTCGGGAATTTCTTTATCGTAATCCAATATAAATCCGATTATGGTATCTTGTCCGCAAGTACAACCGTAACCGGCGGAACACTTTCTTACTCCGCAAACGTATTCTTTCCCGTCAACGTCGGTAAGTCTGTACGTAAAACAATCGTAATCTATTTGCGAATCCAAATATTGTTCGGGGTAAAACTGCATGTTAGTCATTACCAAAAAGAAAGTTTTTTCGGTAAGAACGTAATCGGACGTTTTATCGCACGCAGGCAAAAACAACGCGGTAAAAATCATTAAAAAACAAATAAGCCTTTTTTTCATGCTCTGCCTCTCCCTTTAATCAAACCGATTACGTAAAACGCGATAAACGCCGCTATATCCGCCGCAACTATGGTTGAACCGACCGGCGTGCCGGCAAGAACGGACGCCAATACGCCTATCACGGTACATACGACCGAAATAACCGCTGAACACACTATTACAGAACGAAAACTTTTGAACACTCTCATCGCGGACAAAGCCGGAAATATTATCAAAGCGGATATCAAAAGCGAACCGACCAAATTCATGGCGAGAACTATTACGACGGCGATTACGACCGCTATCAGCAAATTATACCATTTAGCTTTTAATCCGGTTGCCGTTGAAAAATTCTCATCGAACGTAACCGCGAAAATTTTATTATAAAAAATCACGAAAATAGCAACTACCAACACCGAAAGTCCGACGCACAACCAAACTTCGGTCGCAGTAAGCGTAAGAATTTTTACCGAACCGAACATAGTTCCGCATACGTCCGCCGTTACGTTGGAAGACGTCGGAAACAAATTTATAAGCAAATACCCCAACGCCAACGCTCCGACCGAAATCATTGCAACAGCCGCGTCGCCCTTGATTTTAGTATTTTTTCCTCCGCATAAAAGCAAAATCGCACATACTATCGTCACGGGTAAAGTTATAACCATATCGTTTGACACGTTCGCAATCATTGCGACTACCATCGCTCCGAACGCCACGTGAGACAAGCCGTCTCCTATGAACGAAAAACGTTTAAGTACGAGCGTAACGCCCAATAACGCCGAACATAAGGATATTAAAACACTCGCGATAAGCGCATACCTAACAAGGGGCAACTGCAAATAAGCTTGCAATTCGACAAAAATATTCATATCAAACCTCCTTATTTCCGGGAATAAATACTTTTCCCGAATCGCTGTTCGCATAATCGTCGGTCGTTCCGAAAAATACATGCGAACCTATATGAAGGATATGCGTCGCATAACGCAACGCCGCGCCGATGTCGTGTGATATCATAATTACGGTAATGCCTTCTTTGTTAAGCATTTCGATAAGCTCGTACATTTCTGCGGTAACGATAGGATCTAATCCGGAAACGGGTTCGTCGAGCAATAAAGCCTTGCGCGTTGCGCAAAGAGCGCGCGCCAACAAAACTCGTTGTTGCTGTCCGCCCGAAAGCTCTCGATAACATCTGTTCTTAAAATGTTCTATACCCATTTTCTTCATGTTTTCGAGCGCAAGTTCTTTTTCCGCTTTACCGTAAAACGGTTTAAGACCGATTCTGCCCAAACATCCGGAAATAACTATTTCATATACGGAAGCGGGAAAATCCTTCTGAACCACCGTTTGTTGCGGTAAATAACCTATTTCGTTCGACTTTAAGCCGTCGCCGTAAATAATTTCGCCCGATAATTTCGGCTGAAGCCCGAGAAGCGTTTTCATTAACGTCGATTTACCTGAACCGTTTTCTCCTATTATACAAAGATAATCGCCTTGATTTATTTCGAAATTTAAATTTTCGAGAACGGTTTTACCTTCGTAACCGACCGATAAGTTTTTACATACAATCTGAGACATTATTCGCACTCCAACGCTGTTTTTATAACCGCAAGATTGTTCGCCATAATCGATAAATAATTTTCTCCGTTATTTATGCGAACCTGCGTAATCGCTTGCAGCGAATCCAAAGTAAGTATTTCCTGATTTTTATTTTTCGTGCTGTTGACGACTGCTTTTGCAACCGATTTATCTCCGCCGTCAATAGCCATAACGTATTTCAAATTCAACGCGTCGACTTTATTTGCCAAAAACGTAATGGTTTCGAAACTTGCGTTGCTTTCGGCAGAACATCCGTTAAACGCCGCGTAATAATCTATACCGTAATCGTCCACCAAATATCTAAAAGGGAATCTATCCCCGAACACAAGCGTTTTCACCTTCGCGCCGGCAATCGCGGTTGTGTAGTTTTCATCCAACGCTTTAACGGACGCCGAATAATTTTTATAATTATTTTTATAATAATCTGCGTTTTCTTCGTCCATTTCGCACAAAAGCTCGCTTAATTTCTCGCAAAGAAAATCTGCATTTTTTAACGAAAGCCAAATATGTTCGTCCAGCTCTTTTTCGTCGTGCTCATGATCATGATCGTGTTCTTCGGATTCTTCGTCACCGTCCACGGATTCTTCTTCTTTCGCTTTGTCGCCGAGAACGTCAAGTAATTTCACTGCTTTCATTTTAGAATTGCTCGACGTCTTTATTACGTCGTCTGCCCACTCTTCCGACTCGCCGCCTATGCAAACGAACATATCGCACGAAGCGATAGCCGCTATATCTTTTACGGTAGGCTGATAGCTGTGCAAATCAACGCCGTTGGAAATGAGCAACGTGACGTCGACGTCGCCCGGATTTTCTCCTATTATGTTATTGATCCAGTCATATTGCGGAAAAATCGTGCAAACAATGCTGAATTTTCCTTTTTTCTGTTCGGTCGGAACGCAACCGACCATAACGCTTGTCAAAAGTACAAGCGATGCAATTATCGAAATTATTTTTTTCATTATATCCTCCGATTAAAATTATTGACTTAAACAAACGCTCAGCGATAATTTAATCGGATATTTTGTCTTTCAATATCACGGGAGTGTCGAACAAAACGACGGCAGTCGATTTTGCCTTAACGAAAATCAAAACAAAGCAAAACAAAATCTTTGCAGCAGCGGATAATTCGGGCAAACCGAGCGAATTGGTCCAATCGGAACACTTAGCGCAAATTACGCAAATAAGACATTGATCGCCGATACAATCGTGATCGTAATTATCGACGATTATTTCTGCCGCCATTAAGGACGAAACCGCAATAATAACGGTCAACAAAAATAAAATCGCACGATTTTTATTTTTCATTCGCGCCTCCCGTAAAAATTCTCTCGCACAAGCAAGCAAACGCGATAAAATACCGCATTTCCGCTTATACGTTTAATAGTATATCACGCAAACGCAACATTGTCAAGTCTCACGATATAACGTAGCGTTTGAAAAGTTTACATATTTTTCCGCGCAACGATTATCGTTTGACTTTAATCAGACAAAATAGTATAATATTCGAAAAAATATTTGCAGGTGCGCATATGAAAAAAGATTTAACGACAGACAACGTTCCGAAAACATTGATTTCGTTTTCCGTTCCGTTACTGCTTTCGGCTATATTTCAACAATTATACAACATCGCAGATACGGTAATAGCCGGCAAATTCATAAAATCGAATACAATCGAAAACGCCGGAGAAAACGCAGTGGCGGCAATAAGCGCGTCCTACCCGATAACCATGATATTTATGGCGGTCGCTCTCGGTTGCAATATAGGCTGTTCGGTCATAATATCGCAATTTTACGGCAAAAAAGACTATGACAAACTAAAAACGTCCGTTTGGACTTCTGTTATATCCTTTTCGGTTATGAGTTTCGTTCTCACCGTCGCAGGAGCGTTGTTATCCGTTCCTTTATTAAAAGCGGTAAATACTCCTTCCGAAATTTTCGCAGACTCTCAAAGTTACCTCGATATCTACATATACGGATTATTCTTTTTGGTAATATACAACATTTGCACGGGTATATTTACCGCGACCGGAGACAGCAAAACTCCGCTCGTTTTCCTAATATGTTCGTCGATAGGCAACATCGTGTTGGATATTTTGTTCGTGACGGTAATCCCTCTCGGCGTAGCCGGCGTGGCGTGGGCAACATTTATCGCTCAGGGAATAGCCGGAATAACGTCGCTTGCCGTTCTGTTTAAAAGAATGAATAATATTAAAACAGAACAAAAAAACACCGTTTTCTCTTGGAACATTCTGTCTAAAATAGCCATGACGAGTATTCCTTCCATATTGCAACAAAGTTTCATTTCGGTAGGAAATTTATTGGTTCAGAATTTGGTAAACGCTCCGGGAGATCCGGCTATCGTAGCGGGATACGGCGCGGCGATAAAGCTAAACACTTTCGTCATAACCTGTCTTAATACTTTCGCAACGGCGATGTCGTCGTTTACAGCGCAAAACATAGGTGCTGGCAACATAAAAAGAATAAAAGAAGGCTGGCTATGCACATTATTCATGGGCTTGGCTATCGTAATCGTTATGAGCGGAATGATTTTACTGTTTCCGAAATTTTTTATAACGTTGTTTATCGACAATCCGACCGATATGGCAATAAAAACCGGACTTGATTTCATTTATATCGTTATGCCTTTCCACACTGTAATCACGGTAAAAATAGGCACCGACGCAGTGTTCAGAGGAAGCGCGTCTATGGGACTTTTCATGATAGCGACTTTTGCCGACCTCATATTAAGAGTGGTCGTTTCGTATATTCTTTTCCCGTACATGAGCGTAACCGCCATTTGGATTTCATGGCCGATAGGCTGGATTATAGGCACGATATTATCGCTCGTATTCTATTTAACCGGAATATGGAAAAAGAATTTGCAAAAAATCGTAGAATAATAGAACGCGCTTATCGTTTTTATAACGCGTTAAACTAAAAAATGCCGTCCGAATTTATTTAAGACTTTAACGATACAACGAATAACTCTTATTAAATATCCGCCGACTTATGAACTCACCCGAAAATTCGCACAACTTTGGGGTTCGCATCGCCAATCGGCGATTTCTTTAACGGATATAATTAAATTATATCTTCGTTAGACGATGATAACAAAAATTATGACTCTTGAAATTCTTCTTAAATCGGCATATATAAACTTACTTTTTGCTTCGATTCACTATCTTAGCATACAAACTGTTATGATTTATTTGACGGCAAAAACAGTCAAAAAGTAAGAAATGTTTTATTCTCGTCAAAAACATAAAACATTGTTCATTGTAATCGGCGCGTCAACCGAATTTTTATATAAACAACCGAGAACGCAACGTCACGCTCTCGGTTGTTTCAATATCCTCGCAACAACTTTATTCTGACTTTATAATCGGGCATATATTTTTTAATAACGGAATAAAAATCATTATTATGCGCGGCTATCCGCGTATGTACAAGCTCATGCAAAACCACGTAGTCTATGCACGGCAACGGTCGAAAAGCCAAATAAAAAGAAAAATTAATTTTATGCGAACGAATGTTACAACTACCCCATCTCGATTTCATTTTTCGCACGGATAACTCGTTAGCTTTTAATCCGGTCAATTCTTCGAAATAAGCTATTCTCGATTGAAGATAGGTTAAAAATATATTTTTAATATAAGATTCGGCTAGTTTAATACAAACATTTTCCGGTGCTCGAATCGTAATAGCTTTTCCGTCGTCGATTACGGATTTATTCTGTTCGCAAACAAACACAAACTTTTTTTTCTCGCCGATAACCGATAATTCCGAACCGTTTTTAATTTCGGCAAAAAAATCCTTTTCTCTGTTTTTATGTTTCTCTATCCAATCGATTTTATTGCTCACAAGCGATTCGGCGACGCTCACGGAACAGCCGTATGGCAAAGTCACTTGGACGCTTCCGTCACGAGCTATTTTAAGACGAATGTGTTTAACGCGTTTACGAACTACGTCAACATCTATTCTGGATATGTTCTTAATCATAATTTTTCAATATGCTCGAACAAATCGGACAAAAAACCTTTATCGGCAGCGCGGAACACACAATCACAAACTTTTTTTACGCAATCGGTTGCATTTTCTGGACAAAAAGAATAATCCGCGGCGTTCAACATTCCGACATCGTTATCGTAATCGCCGATAGCGATTATTTTTTTATCGGGTTCGTGCTTTTTTAACCAATTAACCGCATCCGATTTTCCCGCGCCGAGATCGTTACATTCCAACAAATTAAACCATGATTTCGAGAACGCGCACTTGTCGGCAAAAAGCGTTTTCAAAGTGGATTCGACTTTATCCATGATTACGATATCGTATTCCACAATTACGACTTTCAAAGCTTTATCGAATTTCATCGCAAATTCTATCGGATCGCCTTTTTCCTTCGTCCACACATGTACGTTCGCGTCATAATCCGTTATATGATAATGAGCCAAATCAGGTGCAACACGAAAAGCTTCTCTTATTAAATCAACTGCTTTTATTCGCATTTCATGTCGATAAACAAACTTTTTTTGAGGAACCGAGTACAATGCAGTTCCGTTCGCGCCTGCAAAAATATCATCCAGCGTCAACGTATCGTACAAATGCAACATCCCAACGGGCGATCTACCCGATACAACTACGAACCTTCCGCCTTTTTTTACGAATTCGTTAATCGCCGCGATGTTTTCACTGCAAACGCTGTTTATTTTATTATCCTTCGCCTCTTTCTTTATGTCAAGATTCGGGCAAGTCAACGTGCCGTCATAATCACTGCATACTACAACATTTTTAAAATCCATCTAACACCTCTGTATTATTGTTGCTTGAGTTAAATTTATTGTTTCGAAAAACAAACCGAATTTGACTCATTTAACTAATTTCAAAATTAATTATTGCATTATTCTTAAATCATATTTAATATTATCCACAAAAAACATAGTACGTTTAATTGATAATCATACTATTTTGGTAGTTAATATAAAATATATTTTATCTAAAACAAACTATTTCTTAACCGAGTTTTTCCCAAATACCACAACACAACGGTTTTAATACCGGCAAGTTATTACTATTAAGAGTAAAAAATAAAAGCGCGAATACGTTTCCGCACCCGCGCCATAATCTATTATGAAAAAATCAACATCATTAACAGATACAACAACCCGAGTATAGCCAAAACAAAACACATTGGCCATAACATCAATTTTACCGCATGCCAATATGTCTTCCACTTTTCTTTGAAAGTCGCGCGAGGTTTATTGTCGTGCGATTTTTTGTTCGAAAAGCCGGAACGCGTAACGTTCGACATATCGGCAACAGTCGAATTGTCATCATAATAAATAACTTTGTCTTTTTTCTTTTTGGACATTCTTACTCCTGAGGATAGCAATGACAAGCCACAAAATGACCGGGTTCATACTCCTTATAAACAGGCGCAATGTGCTTACAAATCTCCGTCGCCTTGGGACAACGAGTATGAAACTTGCAGCCCATAGGAGGATTTGCCGGCGAAGGAATATCTCCTTTTAATATAATTCTGTTGCCTTTTTCGTCCGGATTCGGATTCGGTACAGCAGAAAAAAGAGATTCGGTGTACGGATGCAACGGATTATCGAAAATATCATTTTTATTTCCGAATTCGACCATCGAGCCGAGATACATAACGCCTATTTTGTCCGAAATATACTTAACGACAGACAAATCGTGAGAAATGAACAAATAAGTAAGGCCTCTTTCCGACTGTAACTTTTTAAGCAAATTAATTATTTGTGCCTGTATTGAAACGTCAAGCGCAGATACGGGCTCGTCGCACACAACCAATTCCGGATTGACGGCAAGAGCTCTCGCAATACAAATACGTTGACGTTGACCGCCTGAGAATTCATGCGGATATCTTTCGTAATAATAATCGCGCAAACCGCATTGTTCCATCAATTTCAAAACATAATCTTTTACTTCCGACGGCGGAACGATATTATGAACTTTTACGGGTTCGGATAAAATATCTCCGACCGTACTTCTCGGCGGTAACGAAGAATACGGATCTTGGAATACAATCTGCATTTTCGTTCTCAAAGAACGCATTGCTTTGGGTTTCCAAGCGGCAATATCCTCTCCTTTGAAAAATACTTGTCCGTCGGTAGGCTGATGCAATTTCAAAATAGTACGTCCCATCGTGGTTTTTCCGCAACCGGACTCACCTACGATACCCAAAGTTTCGCCGGGTTTGATTTTGAACGATACGTCGTCGACCGCTTTAAGAGTGGAAATCGGCTTGCCCATCAAAGTTTTTTTCAACACGAAATACTTTTTGAGATGTCTGACTTCCAAAATAGCTTCGGGATCGGGCGGCAAAAGCTTATCTTGCTCGATAGCCTCGGCTCTTTCCTTTTCTTCTTTGTCTCTTTCGGCAACGTCGTCGTATTGCGACTGTAAATCGTTTACCTCTTCGATTTGAGAAATATTATTTTTGTTGTCTTGATTTTCCATATCAACTTTCCTTTGAATCATATAAATGGCAAGCAACGAAATGCGTCGGACTTACCTGGACCATGCAAGGATACTCGCCCGAACATTTACCGATACACTGAGAACATCTCTCTTTGAAATAACAATAATCGGGCATATTAATCGGATTAGGTACGTTACCGGGAATATTGAACAATTTTTCTTCGTTCGATTTCATGGTCGGTTTCGATTTCTGCAAACCCTGCGTATAAGGATGACAGGGATGATGAAAAATTTCCGACGCGGTACCCTGCTCGATTATTCGTCCGGCATACATAACGACTACATAATCCGCCATTTCGGCTATGACGCCCAAATCATGCGTAATCAATAAAATAGAACCGTTAATACGCGTTTTCAATTCGTTAAACAAATCCAAAATCTGGGCTTGGATGGTAACGTCCAACGCTGTGGTGGGTTCGTCAGCAATAATAAGACGAGGTTCTCCAGCCAAAGCCATTGCGATCAT
>CAZQAC010000020.1:0-28966 GCA_964591125.1 uncultured Lachnospiraceae bacterium | reverse complement strand
AATAAAATAAAGATTATTGATTCTTAGGCGAATAGTTCGGACTTTCTTTCGTTATCGAAATATCATGAGGATGGCTTTCGATCAAAGAAGCGTTCGTAATCTTAACGAAACGAGCATTCTTTCTCAAATCCGCAATAGTCTGCTGACCGACATAACCCATTCCGGAACGCAAGCCGCCCATCAATTGATAAACTATATCCGAAAGCGGTCCGCGATAAGGAACTCGACCTTCTACGCCTTCCGGCACGAGCTTCTTGTTTCCGTCCTGGAAATATCTGTCTTTACTTCCGAGAGGCATTGCACCTAATGAGCCCATTCCTCTGTAAGACTTGAAATTCCTTCCTTGATAAATTTCGAGCTCGCCGGGAGTTTCTTCCGTTCCGGCAAACAACGAACCGAGCATAACCGCGTGCGCACCTGCAGCGATTGCTTTGGTTATATCTCCGCTGTATTTTATTCCGCCGTCGCCGATAATCGTCTTGCCATATTTATCCGCAATTTCCGCGCAATCCATAATAGCGGTTACCTGAGGAACGCCTATTCCGGCAACGATTCTGGTCGTACATATAGAACCGGGGCCCATACCGACTTTAACTACGTCCGCACCGCGTTTATAAAGTGCTTCGGTCGCTTCCGCAGTAGCAACGTTTCCGGCAATAACAGTAAGATTCGGAAACATTTCTTTAACTTTTTCGACCGCATTAAGCACACCGATATTATGTCCGTGAGCAGAATCCACGACAAGACAATCGACTTTTGCGTCCACAAGAGCCTTGGCTCTGTCGAGATAATCTCCGCTTACACCGATAGCCGCACCGACAAGAAGTCTTCCGTTTTTATCTTTTGCGGAATTGGGATACTGAATCGCTTTTTCGATATCCTTAATCGTAATAAGTCCTTTAAGCTTGAAGTTTTTATCTACAATGGGTAATTTTTCTATTCTGTTTTTACCCAAAATTTGCTGAGCTTCGGCAAGCGACGTGCCTTCGTGCGCGGTAATGAGATTATCTTTCGTCATGATATCTCCGATGCGCTGCGACATATCGGTTTCGAAACGCATATCGCGATTGGTGAGTATTCCGACAAGCATACCGCTCTCGTCTGTAATGGGAACGCCGCTTATGCGGTATTTGTTCATCAATTCGACAGCGTCCGAAAGCAAGCAATCGGGATGCAGAAAAAACGGATCGGTAATAACGCCGTGTTCGCTACGTTTTACTCTGTCTATTTGTTCCGACTGAGCTTCGATCGACATATTTTTATGTATAATGCCTATTCCGCCCTCTCTTGCCATCGCGATAGCAAGGCGAGATTCGGTGACGGTATCCATAGCCGCGCTCATCAGCGGAATATTAAGCTTAATGTCTTCGCTGAGTTTCGTGGATAAATCCGCTTGTTTGGGAGTGAAATTCGATGCTCCCGGAATAAGCAACACGTCGTCGTAAGTAAGTCCTTCTTTAACAATTTTACTCATAGATTGCCTCCTGCCTCTTTAGTTTACATAATTTTTTAAACAGTCTTCGTACAATTCTTTTATATTATCGTAGCCCTCGACCGACTCCGGAAAATAGAGTTCGCCGCCGGAAAGGGTATATGACGCGCTGAATCTGTATAAAGCTTTCAATTTAAACAGATCGTCCAAATCGGGCTCGACCACGTTTATTCTCTCTACTACGCCGTCAAGTGCTGTTTTATAAAAGCTTTCGATACCCAACGCTTCAAGCTTATTTGCTACCGAATTCTCGCTGCAATAATCGACGTAATATGAAAGCTGATCGAACAGATAAGCTTTTTCATTATCGGTCAACAAACTCGTTTTTTCGTCAAGACGAATAATTTCGCAATCGTTTCCGGCAATAAACAACGTCGTACAACCGCGTTTCAATCTTATTCTGTACAAACAAACGGTGTAATAATCTATCGAATCGCACAAATTAACGTGAAGAACTTTTGGCGATTCGGCAAGATTTCTTTCGTCGATTCTTTTTACTATAGTGGCAACGTCGTTACGGGTAAGCAATTTTTTCAAATACTTCTCAGCGTCCGCGTCGTACTCGGAATCGTGCTCGGAAAGAGATAACGCTTTATCCGCCGTTTTTATAATTCTATCCGTAGAAGAATTATCCGAAGTCGCTTTTATCGCAAAAGCGTAAGATAAAACTCCGTTACCGGCAGAAGCGTAAAAATCTTCCGGCACGGACGGAAATAACATAAAAACAAGCACAATTAAAAGCGCTCCGAAAATCGCTGCGTTCTGAAGTGTTTTAAGCGCCAGATTCAATATCAATGAAGATATCTCGTTGTTATCTTTATGTTCCACGCAACAAAACCTCGAATACGTTTTATCTATTTTAACATAAATTCGATTTAAGTTCAAGCGTATTTCACTCGTTTAAGGAAATTTTTATTTTTTTCCAAAAAACACAGGCAAGCAAACACTCTCGACGCGTTTGTTTTGCGTAAAAATCGCCGCTATAAAGTTCAAAATTCTTCCGACATGAAAAAAATCCGAAGAACGGTTTCTATCACGATTTCGAAAATTCGCGCATAGAGATTTCTTCGGACTTAAATTTCATATTCTATTTTCGAGTCGCTTTAAGTTCTCCCGATACAGGATCGAGAAGCGCGGCTATTATTTTTTCGGGATTACTCTCCGGAATAAACGCCACGTACCAAAAATATTTTTTATCTTCCGACAACGGATTTTCTATATAACGAACGAAAATCTCTCCGACGAACACTCCGTTTTTCTCAAATTGTTTAAGACTTTCGGATAAAGCGTTTTCGGCAAGCTCGAGAGCTTTATCGCCGTTTATTTCCTCGCCGGTTTTAACGCTTTTTAACGTTATTTCGGATTGTTTATCGCCGTCGATTACAGTCAGCTTGACTTCTTTATCGACAACTCTCGTCGGGATTTCGAACGAATAACTCTCCTTGTAAGGATGTTTTAACGCCGCTCCGTCGTATTTATTATCTCCGAATTCGACTTTCACAGTCAAGGCTTTTGTCGAATCGAACTTAACGGGAACAATCGTCAACAAAGAATAATCGGTCAAAGAAGCCGTTTTCCCGTCTATTTCAAACGGATTTTCTCTCGAACCGGTAATAAGTTCGACATTATAATCGGCAGATTGCCCCACATAAAAATCGTCGCGGTATTCGGAAATTTTACCGTCGTATTTGCTTCCGCTTTTATTACAGGCCGAACAACAAAATAACGTTAATATCGTCATGATTACGCATAATACTCTTTTCATAATTCACCTCTACGTTATTTTATTAACGCAATGGAACAAAAAGAACCTTTACGCGCCGATTACGACATAACCGAGCCGAAACGATTCGTCAGGCTGCTTTACAAACGCCGACTTTAATCAACGGGGACCGAGCGATCACTTTTTTCACGCAATTGTTTCCGAGATAAATAGAATAAGACTTCCCTTCGACAATCGACGGAGAACTGAAAAATACGCTGCCGCTTTTATTCAACGCCACACGAGAAAAAAGTTTCGAACCGTTTTCGGCGACGAGTACTATTTTCATTCCTGCGGATATTCCGTCGCGAACGGCAAAAGATATGCTGTTCTGCGTCGATTCCTCGACCGGCAATTGAATCATTCCGAGTCCTCCGATAGCCATGATTTTACCGCCGTTGACTATAAAGCCTCCGACTGCTTTCACCGCAGCTTTTCCGTCGCGATACATTCCGTCACACCACAGCGTTCCACCTTCGACCAAAACTACACCCTCACTGTCTATGCAATCGGACAAAGAATTAATATCTGCGATACCGCTACCTCTCAATATAAAAGCACAATCGTAACCGACAGAATTTTCGGAAAACGGCGCACAATGAATTCCGTCGTCGTCACTGTTAACGTTTAACGTTCCGCCGCTCAAAGTAAAATTAGTTGACTTTACGCCTCTTACACACTTATTTATTTCCGTTCTGCCGTCCGAAATGCTCAACACGGGCGACGATATGGCGGAATCGGAGCTTCTTATGTATAAAGAACCTCCCGAAACAGACGTTTGGTATTCACAATAAACAGCGTCATCGTTACTGTCCAACGACACCGAAAAAGCATTCAAAGACACGAATCTGCCGCTATATATTCCTTTTTGCGACAAATCGGCGTCGTAACGGGTAGAATCCGCTCCGCTTCCGCTGCAAATTTCGACTTTGGTAGTTTTTCCGCTTATCGAAACCATTGTGGCGGCTTGTATCCCGTCCAACATCGAAGTCACTTTAACGATGCCTCCCGTTATACTAACGTAACCCGTTCCGTCAAAAACGGCAGGCATTACGGATTGTGCGGATACAAGATTCGCCCCTGCGGATATTCCTACGCCTTCGTTTGTCTGAATAACTATGTTTCCGCCTTTAACGTCCACCGCGTTAGCCGCGATTGCTCGATTCGGTGCGATTACGTTTATATTTCCAGATTTAATTTTTAAAGTACTTTTGCACGATATTCCGTTATTGTAATTGCCGACAACCGTAAGAGTTCCACCCCCGTTGATAGTCAACGGATACCTACTATACAGCGCGCCGTCTATTACGTTTTCCTCCTGCGACACCGAATTTCCGTCGTCGTCATAAAAATTAACGTATTTTTCCGCGTCGTACAAATAATTAACGCTGTCATGAGCGATTGTAATTACTTTTATTCCTCCGCAAAGAAAAGAAATAGGATTGCTTTTTCTGCTTTCTATACTTACGCCGTCCAAAACCAAACGCACGGCGGATTTTGTCAAGACCACCACTCTTCCGTTTGTCAGCGTTCCATGCAAACGATATATCCCCCCTTCGGTTATTTTTATTTCGTTTGCGGTATTGTCTGTTACGACTCCGTTATATTTCACATATAAGATTTTCGACGAATAGTCCTTAAGAAGAATATCCGTATACAACGGATTCCCGTCCGAATCGAGGGCGTCCCATGCCGACCGTTCGAATTCCGTTTCGACCGACAACATTCCGCTCGCGTAATCGGTCAGTTCCGACAAATCCGCCGAAACGGGCATGAACGCCGCGTTCGACACGCTTCCGACAAAATCGCCAGGATTTTCGTATTCGTTATCGTAAATTTCGTTAACGCACCCGAACCCGGGAAATGCCGTAAATATCATAATTATAAAAGCGGTCGTAACTTTGTGTAATCTCATAAACAGACTCCGAACAACAATATCCCGATTATTATACACCTTTTTTATGTACAAATAATGAAAAACTGTTAAAATCACGTAATTTTAATACACCGACAAGCTTTTTTATATCTTTTAAATATATTCTGCGTTGCCGAATAATTTCGTTAGACTCGTTATCGTTTGCATTTCATAGTCATTATGACTATAATATATCGAGATAAAACAATTAAAATCGCCAAAATAACTTTATTTTCGCCAAAATATCACTCCTTTTTCTTAAAATATCGTTATCACAAATAGTCAATGTGACTATTACAAGGTCAGTTTGACTATATTCTGTTATAATCATAGTAAACAGATCGGAAACGCTTAAATCGATTATGGAACTTGATACTAACAAACATTCCGAAATGCTCGGTATTATATTTTGCAAACATCTGAAAGAAATCAGAGAAGAACGCGGCATGTCCCAAAGTAAAATCGCAAAAAAGTTGGGTTGCGCAGTCAGTACTTACGCAAATTGGGAACAAGGAAGACGAGAACCGAGCATTCTTGACTTATATAAATTAATGTGGGTATTCGAAATCGACGCCAACGAATTGTTCGATATCGATTACTATACGTCGATAGGCACATATAAAGACAATAAAACCATCAAAACTTTAAACGAAAAAAGATAAAATATTCTATTTAGATTTAACAAAGAAAAACGCGGAAGTCGTAAAAATTTCCGCGTTTTTCTTTTTATACTGTTCTTAATGTTCAATTATCTGACAGAGAATGTTTCAGCAAGAAAGCGTAAGCTCGTTCGTCATATTGCCAAGCGCCTTCGTGAGCATGATTCGTAAACACTACCATTTCTTTTTTTGCCGTAATTTTATTGTACGCGGCGAACTGCGTAGACGGCGGACAAATATTGTCCATAAGTCCCGTAAACCAAAGCGTATCGGCTTTGATTCTGGGCGCAAGATATTGTATGTCTATGTATCCGAGAGTCTCCCACATACGATCGCGCAACTCGTTTTCTTCGGGGCAATAACATCTAAGATAATCACGAATTTCGTTATACGCGTCTTTTAACAAATCCATTTCATACAAACCGTTTATAATCGCTCAAAAACGGATAATAGGGCACGCAGGCTTTTATTTCGGGACAAAGCGCCGCACATACGACCGTCAACGCGCCGCCTTGCGAACCGCCGTGAGCATACAAACGATTTACGTCCGCGTAAGGCATACTTTTAATTATATCGACCAATCTTACTACGTCGAGAAAAACGTCTTTATAATAAAGAAATTCTCTGCCCTTATTCAATCCTCTTACAATTAATCCGGCTTGTCCGTATATTCCGCGATCGGTACAATCGTCCGAAAAAGCGGACTGACTGCGGCAATTCATAGACGCGACGACAAAACCCGCCGGCACGAAAGCCAAATCGTTGTTCGCCGAACCGATGTTTCCCGATTTTCCGTGGAAACGAAAAAGAACGGGGTGACGTTCGCCGTCGTCGGGACGCGTAATTCTACAATTTATATTGCTTCCGTCGGGCGCAACGAAATTCAGTTCTTCGACGGCAACGTTCGGTATTTTAAGCGTCGAATGAGGCGTTATCGTATACTTTCCGTCGTAAGCGTGTATCTTTTTAAGTTCGCAATCCCAAAACTCGTCGAAATCCGACGGCTTGGGGCTTATTCCGTCATAAGTTTTTAACTTAGACAGTGGCATATCCAAAATCGGCATATTTTTTCTCCTAATAAGCGTTTCCGCTAGTTTAATTTGTATCATTATACAAAAATAATTGTAGCGTGTAAAGTAATTTTAATAAACTTCGCAAAAAAATCGATTAAGCACCCGTTCGAGTTTTTAATCGCTTCACTATCGCCCAATAAAATCCGATGATTTTTTATTCTCGACTATTGACAAAAACTTAAATTTGTTGTATAATATTTACAGTTATAGAATTACAGCAAAGGAAAATCATGAGTAACAATACGGATTTCGGGGTAGTCAAAGAACTGAACGCCAAAAATTATATGAATGTTTTTAACAGGCAAAATCTTTGTTTTGTCAGCGGCGACGGCAACATACTGACCGATATAAACGGAAAAAAATACATAGATTTCGTTTCCGGTTTAGGCGTAAACTGTTTGGGCTACAATCACCCGAAACTGACGCAAGCCATTTGCGAACAAGCGGGGAAATTGATTCATTCTTCCAATCTTTATTATAATCGCGAACAAGCGTATCTTTGCGAAAACATTTTGAAAGACACCATTTTCGATAAAATGTTTTTGGCAAATTCGGGTGCGGAAGCCACGGAATGCGCAATTAAGCTCGTTCGAAAATACTATAAGCTCAAAGGCGAAAACAAGCCGAGTTTCGTAACCGCTTTAGGCTCTTTTCACGGCAGAACGATGGGCGCGCTAACCGCAACGGGACAAAAAAGCCATTATTCCACATACGAGCCTTTACCCGCCGGATTCAAACACGTGCCTTATGACGATTTCAACGCGTTGAAAGAAGCTTTGACCGAAGATGTCGGCGCGGTAATATTGGAAACCATTCAAAGCCGAAGCGTCATAAAACCCGCGTCTTACGATTATTTGGTCAACGCTTACGCTCTTTGTCGAAGCAAAGGTATTCTTTTCATTTTGGACGAAGTGCAGACCGGAACGGGCAGAACAGGAAAAATGTTCGCGTTCGAACATCACGGTCTAAAACCCGATATCGTCACCATAGGCAAAGGAATGGGCGGAGGCTTACCTATAAGCGCCGTTCTTGCGCGAGGAGAAGTCGCTCACGCTTTCGAAATCGGCGACCACGGCTCTACTCTGTCGGGCAATCAGCTTGCATGCGCGGCGGCAAACGTCGTGATAACCGAATTAAAAAACGGATTACTGCAAGAAGTTTACGAAAAAGGCGAATATATGAAAGGACGTTTATCGTATTTCTCAAAATTCAGATTCGTAACCGACATATGCGGTTTGGGATTATTGCAAGGAATGCAACTCTCTCCTCTCGTAAACGGAAATCTCGTAGCTTCGAAACTGTTGCAAAAAGGCGTACTCGTAAACTGTACGAGAAAAAATTTCTTGCGTTTTCTTCCGCCCTATACAATCGAAAAGGCACAAATAGACGCGTTATGCGACGGACTGAACGACATTTTCGCACAAACGAACGTGTAACGTCTTAAATAAAACGTGTAACGTCATAGCCGATAAAAAGCTTTATTTGTCAGATATTCAGACTTCCGTCGGGCAACTTTCACGTGAAGAATAAGCGTTATTCGTATTCGAAACGAATAACGGTCGCAAAAAGCAAAAATTTTCACGTTTTCTTAAATATTATCGTATTCAGCGGCTTAAGCCGTAAAAATAAGGAGAATCGAAACATGAAAAAAATTTTAATCGTTACGTTAACCGTCCTTTTGGCGATTTCCGTTTCGCTTTTCGCGGCATGTACGCCACAAGCAGCGGAATTGGAACCGCCAAAAGAAGTAGTCACTACCGAATATCTCGAATTCACTTATTCGAAAACCACCAATACGTATACGGTAACGGCTACCGACGCAGGAAAAGAAATATCAGACATTACCATTCCAGCCAAAATCAACGGATATCAAGTCGCTGTAATCGCCGATTACGCGTTTACACGCAACAAAAATCTTAAATCCGTTAAAATCGAAGAGGGAATAACGAATATCGGAAATTCGGCGTTCCTCGGCTGTTCCGAAATGGAAACGTTGCAACTTCCCTCATCCTTGATACAAATCAAGCAAAACGCGTTCAACGGTTGTCAAAAAATTCAGCGCGTCGACTTGTCGGATAAAATCAAATCGATGGGAGAAGCTGCTTTTTCGGGTTGCATATCTTTAAAAACGGTAAACATTCCGTCCAAACTAACAATAATTTCCGACAAACTGTTCAGTAATTGCGGACTCGAATCGGTCGTTCTTCCCGACAGCGTCAAAAAGATCGGCTCGTACGCGTTTAACGGAAACGACAAACTCAGCGAAGTTAAACTGACGAAAACCGTGGCAGAAATAGGCTCGTACGCGTTTGCAAACTGTTCCTCTTTAACCGAAATACTTTTCCCTAAAAACGAAACGTTGAAAATCGGCGATTACGCTTTTTCTCAAAGCGGATTGCTGAACGTATATCTACCTTCGAACGTCGTTCTCGGCACTTATACGTTCAATAAGCTCGCGTGGGACGACACGATCGCGAATCCGGGCGAACCGAACAATCCGGGCGCGTCCAAATGCAAAGCGATTTATTTCGAATCGCCGAACGGCAGTCGCGGCATAAACACTTTCGGTTATACATGGAACCGTCCCGATCTCGGTTTCAGCATTTACGTACCGAAAGGCTCGCTCGATTATTACAATTCCAACAACCCAGGCGACGAATCTTGGGCAAGATGCGTCGTTTCGAGCGTCAATTCCAACAACGGTCAATACCCTGTTCTTAAAGAATACGACATGGACGAAGTATTTCCCGACGGATTTCCCTGTTGCTAAGCCTCATTCAAATCCGATTTAAGTTTTATTAAGCGAATATTTTATAAAAAGCCGTTGCTCGTTCTTACGATGACAGCGGCTTTTTCTTTATTCCGTATTTTCCTCGTTGTTGACTTCTTCGGCTTTTTATGATAAAATATAACATGTGGACAGGTATTATTCTTTTAACAAATATTTACGCGAAACGTTCGGCTGCAAAATATATAAACTCGCTCTCGACGGCGGCATGACTTGCCCGAACAGAGACGGAACGCTCGGAAACCGCGGCTGTATTTTTTGTAGCGACGGCGGCAGCGGCGATTTTGCCGAACGACAATGCGAAAACGTCGAACGCCAAATCGAAAACGCCAAATCGAGAGTTAAAAACAAAATCACGAACGGCAAATACATCGCTTATTTTCAAAGTTACACAAACACGTACGCCTCCGTCGAATATCTTCAGAATCTGTTTTTCGACGCGATAAAACATCCGGACATAGCGGCGTTATCCGTCGGAACTCGCCCGGATTGTTTGCCCGAAGATGTCGTTAAACTTTTAAGCGAACTGAACGAAATCAAGCCGGTTTTCGTAGAACTCGGTTTGCAAACGATTCACGAAAATACCGCGAAATTTATTCGGCGAGGCTATCCGCTCTCCGTTTTTGACGAAGCCGTAAACAAACTGAAATCGGCAAACGTCAACGTCGTAGTTCATTTGATAATCGGACTTCCGGGAGAAACGCGCACGATGATGCTCGAAAGCGCGGATTATGTTGCGAAAAGCGGCGTAAACGGCGTTAAACTTCAATTGCTTCACGTATTAAAAGGCACCGATCTTGCCGAAATTTACGAACGCGGAGAATTCCGATGTCTCAATCTGAACGAATACGTCGAAATTATCGGCGACTGCATTTCGCGCTTACCTCCCAATATGGTAATACATCGCTTAACCGGCGACGCTCCAAAAAGAATTCTGATTGCTCCGCAATGGTCCGCAGACAAAAAGAAAGTTCTGAACGCAATCGACAAAAGCCTGACGATAAGGAACATCGTTCAAGGCGACAGTTTTCTAAAATAATCGCACGAATGACAACAGCGAGAAGGCAAACGACGCAAGTATAGTCGATTATTCCGCTTACGACGAAGTTCGACTCGGTTCAGTCGAACGTTTTTTCGATTTTAAATCACGATTCGGCGGTTACCGCATTACGCCTTTCCGCCGTTTCGTTTCATCCGCTGCCGAATCGGGCGACCGAGCGAGCCGACAAAGAGTTTTTAGAATTAAATAGTTTTGAAAATTTTGCGCAAAATAAAACAGACATTTGATTTTCCGCCTATAAATGTAAAAAAAATTCAGTTTACAGCTTAAATCAATTGCAATATTGTCAAAAATAGTTTATAATATGTAAATGTATATTGTATGCGCTTCGCGCGCAAAAATTCCATCAAGTTATTACTTAAAGGTGAAAAAAGAATGATTAAAGCAAAATGGATGAAAAAATTGTTAACCACGCTTTGCATAGCTTTGATAGCCGTTACAGCCATTGCAATGCTGCCGACTTCGAGCAACGTCAAAGCAGAAAACGTAACCGTATCCAACAACGATTTTTCGAGCTATTCTTCGACATACGCTCCGGACGATTGGACAAAACTCGGCGACAATAACTCGGAAGCCTTTTCCGGCGTTTACGACGGAAAAGTAGGTCAGGAAAAGCACGGTTTCAAAGACGACAGCGTTTTATCGAAAGGCAATGAATTCAGCGATTTCCTCGTTATCAATTCAAAAGGTTATTCGTTGTATTCCGCTTACGCTTCTTCCGATATAGCCGTTGCCGCAAACTCGTATTATCAGTTTACCGTAAGAGCAAAAGCAAACGTTTCGATAGGCGGAGCTTACTTTATCGTTTACGGTTTGGACGAGGAAATAGTATTGCCTATCGGCAACGACGAAACTTGGCAGACTTATAAAATTTACGTCGCAACCGATTTCAATCAATCGGGCAACGCAAACGTTCGTCTTTCTTTCGGTAAAGACGAGGCTAAAGCGAAAGGATACGCAATGTTCGACGACGTCAGCATCGAAACGCTTACCGCTTACGACTTCGCTCAAATAGAAGACGCCGACAATATTTTGATTGCGGATCTTACCGTTCCTTATACCGACGATATTATAAAAGGCGGAGATTTCACTACTCTCGACTACAATTATTGGACGGTTAACGAAAACAAATTCGACGCAGCCGTTTCGATAGTTTCCGCAGCCAACACGAATATTTCGGAAGGAAAAGGAAACGTGACCGCGCCCAATTATATCGGCGTAGAAAACAATGTTTTGCGTTTGAATTCGTTAGATAACGAAAACGGCGGATTCATCAATGTTACTTCGAAAGAATTTACAGTTAAAAGAGACGAATATTATCGCGTAAGCTATTTTGTTTACGACGAAAACGAAACAGCTACTACCGGAGTGGGCGCCACGGCTAAACTTTATTACAAATACGCCTCCTCTCCCTCAGATTTTAAAACGGTAACGACAAACAACATTCAAGTCGCTTCCGGAAATTATTCGGCAAACGAGTGCCATTTCGGTTGGGTTCAAAGAGATTTTTACATCAAAGGCTCTTCTTACGTAGATACGATAGCAAAAATCGAATTCTCTCTCGGAACGGAAACTTCTCCGACGGTGGGCAGCGTTTTGATTGACGACGTTCGTATTCAAAAGCTTACCGCAGAACAATACGACGCAATCTCTCCCGATTCGTCCGTAGTCGCAGACGCGGATTCCGAGATAACCGACGAAACAGGCGTTACCAACGGAATGTTCCATGATTATACAGTTACCGACGGAGTAAAAATACCGAACGATTGGACGGCAATCAAATCGAATGATTCCGACGTAGCCGTTTTCGGATACAGCGACGCTCAGATTTCGACTGAAAACGCTTCCTATTGCGTAGTAAACAACACCGAAGCTCTTTATGCGGGAATCGGCGCTTATGAACTCGCGATGAAAATACAGTCCTCCACCGAAACGATATACGGACTTCGTTCCGAAGCGATATCGGTCGCAGCAAACGCTTACAGTAAAATTACCGTTAATCTTGCCGCTTTCACAGACGGACACGGCGCAAACATAGTTTTGAGAAGATCTAACGGCGCGATTGTTTCGAAGTTGGAAAAGATAACAAACAGACAGTTTAACGATTATTCGTTTATTGTTAAAGGCGATTCGGCAAACGCAACCGACATTTACGTCGAAGTATGGCTCGGTCTTAACGACAGAAACGCAAACATGGATAAACTTTCGTCCGGAGAAATATTCGTAAAAAGCGTTTCGTGCGCTACGTCCGACGAAGCCTCTTACACCGCGTTCGTTAATTCGAACAGCAATTACGAAGTTGCCGTATCGGTAGACGACAAAGACACTTGGATGGCTTACGATAAGTACGACGAAAGCAAACCTCTTTACAACTGGGATATCGAAAAAACGGTAGAAAGCGGTCACGTAACTTGTAACGTCGTTACCTTGGACGACGAAGACGTAATCAAATTCGTTAACGTAACTCCGAACGCGTCCGTCATCAAACTCAGCCCGGCGATAAACATTACAGCTTCTTCTTATTATAAAGTATCGTTACAAATCAAAATCAACGGTCATTTGAACGATATCGACGCTAACGAAGACGGTTATTTAGGAGCTTGGGCAGGAATTATTTCCGGTTCCGATACCTACGCCACTACCAAATACGTTATTAAAAACGTAAAAGAAACCACGCTCAACACTTCGAGCACCAACTATTTGTCGCTTGAGTTCTACATCAAAGGCGGCGACGCGGATGAAACTGTTACGCTTTTCGTCGGACTCGGAGAAGATATAACTCCCGAAAAAGACCAAACGAAACCTCCTTACACTCAAGGTTCGATTTATATTAAAGACGTTTCGGTTGCTACGAGTAGCACGACCGAATACGCCGAAGCCCAAAACGAAAATTCGGCATACAAACTTAACGTTAATTTGTCCGACGAGACAACGAGCGACAGCGACGATGAAACGACGTCTTCCGGCTGGGCTCCCGAATATCTCTGGTTGACTCTCAGCTCTATATTCTTCGCGTTGGCGATCATAGCCGTAGTGGTTGTATTCGCTTGGAAGAAATTCGCTAAAAAGCATAAAAAAGCTGTTATCAAAGGACGTCCGGCTTACGATCGTAAAGTCGCAGGTTTGAAAGCTGCCGACGACGATTCCGAAAGTACGAAAGTTACCGTCGATAATGAAACTGGCACAATTGCTGAGGAAGCTAATTTGAACAAATTTGACGACGACTCTGAAACCGTAACAGAAGAAAATAGTTCAAACGAAACCGAAGAAGAAACAACCGGGGAAACTTCGGAAGAAGCAACCGAGGAAGAAACGACCGAAGAAGCTTCGGAAGAAGTAACCGAAGAAGAAACGACCGAAGAAGCTTCGGAAGATAAAAACGAATAAATACTAACGACATAAAAGCGTGACAAAGAGTCACGCTTTTTTATTTGGCATCTTTAAACGCAATAATATACCTACACTGTTTTGCAAAGAAGGGAAAGATAAAAATTCGACAATAAAAAAAAGCTATATGCAAGCCGAAAACGCTACGATATAACACCTACACGTTAATTTCAACTGCTCTCTGCTCTATTCTATTTATCGATAAATAAATAATGTTAGAACATTGAGTTAAATGTCAGTAACAGATTAAATTATTAGACAAACAAATAAAGATTTTATTCTTCAATTTCAGCCCTTTAAGTACAAAGCGCATATTGCTCAACGATAACACTAATTATAAATCCTAAAAAAAATCATGTTTTGTAAATATTTCAGTAAGCAGAACCACGACAATTGTTATCGACAAACACACACCGCCTTACTCACGTATTTTGCGCTATATGCTCCGCTAAAAAACATCATTATTGATTAATCGACATGATTTCCGAACTCGATTGCAATATATTCGATTTTTCTATAAACTTTCAAAGTCGCATTTCATTAAGCAGCTGTTGCTTACCAAGTATAATCAATATTTACTCGGCGTTATCAAAATTCTTACGACTTTTTTCCGATTGCAAAATTTACTATTATTCTCGAAAAAAAGCAGAGTATTCCTTTTCGCTTATTTAATCGTCATCATCCTTTTGGTCTTAACTCTTAAATTCAAACTTTTCTTCGACGAAAATACTTATATTCGTATGCACAATACCCATTTACGTCCATTCGAAATTTGTTAATTTAAAAATAGGGCAAAATAATTATAAAAAGAAACTATTTTCGGGAATAGCTCGCAAATCAATTTTCCCCATAATTCCCTTGGTTTTATTGCACAAAAAAAAGCAAGCAAACGCGAAATTTGCTTGCTTATTCTGAAATTCATTATTAATTTGCTTTTATTTCTTATCCGTTGCAAAATTTTCGCTTTCGACGGCAGTGACATTCTCCAAATGCAATTTCTTAAACACAAGCGGCATTAAAAACATGGCAACGAATACAACAGCCGCATATCTTACCGCGCAGTAGACCAACGGATGAGTCCAGCCTATCGCAACAAATAAAAGCTTTAATAATTCCTTTGTTGCCAATACGGATACAGAACCCGTAACTATTTTTATTATTTGTTTACCGATAGACGTTTCGGGATTTAGTCCGATATATTTTTTTTCAAGAGTATAACAGACGGTTATCATCGCATATGCGCCGCAAACGGTATAGAGATTCTCGGAATGTACGTTCAAAATCGAACATACGACGGCGATGACGACACACAACGGCGCGATTACGTACATTAACTTGTCCTCTTTTGATTGAACAAAGCCATAAAGCCAGGTAAGCAAAAAAGCCATTCCGACGCCCAACGCGCAACCGACCAAAACGTCGCTTATATAATGTTGACCGAGATATAAACGCGAAATCATAACGGCGAGCGTCAATGCGATTCCCGATATAAGCACGCTCCGTTTTTTATACCGCATGGATAGCTGAGTAGTAAGAGAACCTACCGAATGCGAATGTCCGCTCGGAAAAGAATAACCGTCGGTTTTTTCGCCTATCGATTTAACAGGAGTATTTTCGAAAGGTCGAGGACGTTTCACTATACTCTTTATGCTTGCCATGGCAACGCAACTAAGCAAATAAACGTTCATCAGTTTGAACCCGTATTTTTTGTCGACGCACCAAAACAGTACAATCGCAATTCCGATAAAAAAGATTTCGTCGCCGAACTGCGTTATAAGCAAATTCAAACAGTCCAAAAACTTATTCGAAAATTGTTGCAAAAATAAGTTTACGTCATACTCTTGCATTTATTAGATCTCCGTAAATCTTTTAACGTTCGTTCCGTCCGACCATAATCTTTCAAGCGAATAAAACTCGCGCAATTCATCGTAAAATACGTGAATTATGACTCCGCCCAAATCAAGTGCTGCCCACTTAGGATCAACATCGCGATGAACTGCGTTTATGCCGCGTTTTTCAAGTTCTTCGGTTACATAATCGACCAAAGCTCTTACCGCAGTGGTCGAAGTAGCGCTTGCTATTACGAAATAATCGGCAATGATCGTTTTTTCGCTCAAATCGACAACGGCTACGTCTTTGCCTTTTTTATCGTCGAGCAGTTTTGCTACGGCTTCCGCCAATACTTTAGTGTCGGTTAAATCGAGATCGTTTAACCATTCGGTCGTGTTAATCAATGTTTTTCTCCTTTTTAATAATTTCTTCAAGCCAATCGCGACAAGCATACGTACGCTTATCTATCGTCGCGTTTTTGCTTTCGAGATATTTTATAGTATCGTCGATTATAAGTTTCATGCCTTCGTTCAAATTACCGTAAATAATGTCTCTGATACGTTCGACTCCGGGCGTTGTTCGTCCCTCCTCTATATAATCTGCGCAAAATACGACTTTCTGTAAAACAGACATGTCTTTATCTCCCGTAGTGTGATTACGAATCGCGCGAAGTACGTCATCGTCTTTAATTTTCACAGCGTCGCGAGCTATCGCTTCGCCCGTATAACAATGCCGAACGGGATCGGAAACAAATGCGACTTCTTCGTCACAAATTATTCCTTGCTTTTTCAATTCGTCAGGAGTAACGTACTTTCCTATATCGTGTAACATCGCAGCCAAAAGAGCCTTATCCTTATCTGCGCCGTTATTCGCAGCCAACACGATAGCAGCCTTTACCGTGCCGTATGTATGAACTCTCCGCGAATATTTCAGGTTAAAACGATCGTAAAAATCGTTTATATGCACGTAATCGGAATATAAAGATTTGTTCTTTATGAAATCGGCTACGTTTTTAGGTACCACTTCATCTAATTTATCGAACGCAACGGCGGCTTTCACAAGCGTCGACGAACCGCTTTCGCCGATAAAATCGGCTATTTGGTATCTGCAATTCATTTTATTTAACTTCGCGATATCATCATCCGATACAGAAAAAAACGGTCGCGGAACAAAATACAAAATTGCCGTTGCGCAAATTTCCGAAGTATTTTTCCATCTGTCGAAGTCTTTAATATTATCCGTTCCGAGCGCAAGATAGATATTCTTTTCTTTGCGGCTTAAATACTCCAAAGTTTTATAGGTATAACTGATTTCGCCGCGCGATATCTCGTAATCGGAAATACAGACATTATCGTATTCGGAACACGCTTCTCTTAATAAAGCCAACCTATCTTCACCCGAAATAACGTTTGCGTCGATTTTGAACGGAGAAATATATGTCGGCATGACTATCACTTTGTCAAACCGTTTAGACAGCCCGTCGATAACACTCATATGAGCTTTTGTCGGAGGATTGAAACTGCCTCCGAACAATACGGTTTTGCAATCACTCGACATAATCAAATTCCACATCCATAATACGAATCAAATCGCCGTCTTTCGCGCCGGCTTTCCTTAACGCCTTGATAACTCCGCGTTCTTTAAGTTGCTTTTGGAAGTATCTGAAACTGTCATAACTGTCCAAAACGACGTTTCGAGCAAGTTCCTCCATCATTCCTCCGCATAACTCGAACGCGCCGTCGTCATCACGCATAACATAAAACTCGGACGTGTCTTTTTCTTCGTATTCGAACGGCTCGAATTCCATCGGCTGAGGTTCCGGCAGAGTTTGCAAAAGCTCGTAAGTTCGTTTGATTAATTCATCGACGTTATGACCGATAATCGCGCTGATCGGAACGGTTTTCGTACCCGTTTCTTTTTCGAAACGCGCAATCTGTTCTTCTGTCGCCATATCGCTTTTATTTAGAGCGACGATTTGTGGCAAACTCGCCAAACGCTCGTTATACCCCTTTAACTCCGAATTAATTTTATAATAATCTTCCACAGGATCGCGGCCCTCAATCCCACTGATATCGACTACATGAACTATAAGTCTTGTTCTGTCTATATGCCGCAAAAAGTCGAATCCCAAGCCGGCGCCTTCGCTTGCTCCGTCTATCAGTCCGGGAATATCGGCGACAACGAAGCCGTGATCATAATATTTGACCACGCCGAGATTGGGCGATAACGTAGTAAAATGATAATTTGCGATTTTCGGTTTTGCCGAGGATATTACCGAAAGCAACGTGCTTTTTCCGACGTTTGGATAGCCGACCAACCCTACGTCGGCAATTGTTTTGAGTTCGAGAATGACTCCGTGCTTTTCGGTCTTTTTACCGCTTTGAGAAAATGTCGGAGCTTGTCTTCTCGACGACTTAAAACGCGCGTTACCTTTTCCACCTATACCGCCTTTCAAAACGGTTACGACGCTGTCCGCGTCAAACATATCGGCAATGACTTTTCCTGTTTCCTCGTCCCTTATTACAGTGCCTCTCGGAACTTTTATAATCAAATTAGGCGCGCTTTTTCCGTGACAAAACTTACCGGAACCGTTTTCGCCGTTTTCGGCTTTATATGTTTTTGCGAAACGGAAATCGACGAGCGAACTCATGTTCGGATCGACGGCAAAAATTATATCTCCGCCTTTTCCTCCGTCACCGCCGTCCGGACCTCCGTTCGCGATATACTTCTCGGTATAAAACGACGTGCAACCGTTGCCGCCGTCGCCGGATTTAATAAAAATTTTAGCATGATCTATATACATATGATTTCACTCCGTTTTTCCTTCGTTTAACAAACGATATTTAATCGACTCCGCCGCTTTGCTGCCTGCACCCATTGCAAGTATAACGGTAGCCGCGCCGCTTACGGCGTCTCCTCCCGCATAAACGCCGTCTATGCTCGTCATAAGATTCTCGTCCGTTTCGATAGTTCCTCTTTGCCCCGTTTTAAGTTGCGGACAACTGCCCGTAATTAACGGATTTGGCGACGTTCCCAACGCCACGATAACGAGATCGGTTTCTATATCGAATTCGCTGTCTCGAACTGCGATCGGACGACGTCTGCCGCTCGAGTCAGGTTCTCCCAATTCCATTTTTACACACCTAAGCGAAGTTACTTTTCCGTTTTCTCCGCGCATTTCGATCGGATTTGTAAGAAACGCGAATTTAATTCCTTCTTCTTCCGCATGTCTTACTTCCTCTTTTCTTGCAGGCATTTCCTCTCTGCCGCGCCGGTATACTATCGTTACGCTCTCCGCACCCGCTCTTGCAGCCGTTCTCGCGGCGTCCATTGCGACGTTACCGGCGCCTATAACGCACACTTTTCTACCGTCGGGTATCGGAGTCGTCGAATCGGTCTTATACGCGCCCATAAGATTTATTCTTGTAAGATACTCGTTAGCCGACAAGACTCCGTTAAGATTTTCGCCCGGAATATTCATAAACATAGGAAGCCCGGCGCCGCTCCCGATAAAAACCGCGTCGTACAAAGATTTAAGCTCTTCGACGGTTATCGTTTTGCCTACTACGCAATTGGTAATAAGCTTTGCTCCCATATCCAAAACATTTGCTATTTCGGCTTTTACTATCTCTTTCGGCAATCTGAATTCCGGTATTCCGTAAACCAAAACGCCGCCCGCCTTATGAAACGATTCGTAAATATCGACGTCTATACCGCTTTGAATCAGCCGAGCCGCGCACGTAATGCCGGCTGGACCGCTGCCTATAACGGCAACTTTTTTTCCCGTCTTTACAGCAGCTTGCGTTTTTTGTTTTATTCCTTTTAACGTATAATCGCCGACAAAACGTTCCACTCCGCCGACGCTTACGGGCTGATCGATTTTACCTCGAACGCATTTGCTCTCGCATTGCAGTTCCTGAGGACAAACTCTTCCGCAAACAGACGGTAACCCGTTCGTAGTTTTTATAATTTTGCCCGCTTCGTCTATTTTTCCTTCAGCCACCGCTTTTAGAAAATCAGGAATTCTGACAGATACGGGGCATCCCGTCATACACGGAGCGTTTTTGCAATTAAGACAACGAGCCGCTTCCGCTTTAGCCGTTTCGATATCGAATCCGAGCGTCACTTCGTCAAAATTGCCAACTCTTTCGTCAGCGGGCTGTTCTTTCATTAAATATCGCTGAGATTTGTTCATTTTCTAACATCTCCGATCAACCGACAATAATATTCTTTCTCTTTTTCCTTATACGCGTGAAGCCGTGACATTGCGTTATCCCAATCAATTAGATGTCCGTCGAATTCCGGACCTTCAACGCAAGCGTATTTCGTTTCGCCGCCGACGGTAACTCTGCAACAGCCGCACATTCCCGTTCCGTCCACCATGAGCGGATTCATACTGACCACGGTTTTGATTCCGTAACCGCGAGTAAGCTCGCAAACCGCTTTCATCATAGGCATCGGTCCCACTGCCATTACGCAATCGTATATTCCCGTTTCGAGTCGCTCTTTAAGAACGTCCGTAACAAATCCGTGAACTCCGTAACTGCCGTCGTCGGTGGTTATAAATAAATTTTGCGAATTTTCGCGAAACCGTTGTTCGTACATAACAAGCTCGCGCGTTCTTGATCCGATTATAACGTCGCAATATTTATGCAAAGAAGTAAGTTTTTTAGCTTGCGGAAAAATTACCGCGCTTCCTATTCCGCCTCCAACAAGCATAATCGAATTATACTGCGACAAATCGGTCGGCTTACCGAGCGGACCTACAAAATCCGAAATAAAATCGCCTTCCGGTACAACCGCGAGTTTTGCGGTGGAATAGCCGACTTCCTGCACGAGAATGGTAACGATTCCGTTTTCTTTATCTATATCGCAGATAGTAAACGGTATTCGTTCGCCTTCTTCGTCCACTCTCAGAATAATGAACTGTCCGGGTTCGGCATGACGAGCGACTTCCGGTGCGTCTATACGGTACTCCGTTATCTTGGGAGCTAATTGATTTTTTTTAATAATTCGATACACGTATTTCTCTCCGCTGATTTTATTATTTTAATTTTTTCCGCCGTCGTACGCGCACATCGTTTTAATCGGACAATCCGCGCAATCGGGGCGTAACGACTTGCATCTGTATCTTCCGTGAAAAATAAACAAATGGTGAGCCTCTGTGTAACGCTCTTCGGGAATTACTGCTCTCAGTTCCTTTTCGACCGCCGTCGGCGTTTTTCCGTCGGAAAGTCCCAATCTATGCGCGATTCTGAACACGTGAGTATCCACGGGCATTGCCTGTCCTCCGAAACCTACCGCAAAAACAACGTTTGCAGTTTTTCTTCCGACTCCCGCGATCGTAACGAGTTCCTCTATACTACCGGGAACTTCGCCACCGAATCGTTCCGTTACGTCTTTTGCCGCAGCTTTTATGTTTTTTGCCTTATTATGATAAAAACCGCAACTATAAATAAGTTTCTCCAATCTTTCGATAGGCATCGCGATAAAATCGGCAGGTTCAGGCGCTTCGGCGAACAAAAGAGGCGTTACTTGATTAACTCTTTTATCCGTGCATTGAGCCGAAAGAATTACAGAAACGAGAAGTTGCCAATTTGTTCCGTAATTAAGCTCGCAATGCGCGTCCGGATAAAGTTTTGACAATTCGTTCAATAAAAAATTAATATCTTTTTTCATATCGGCACAAATCTCCGTATAATATTGTACCATATTAACTCGATTTTGTAAAACATTTTACCGCTTCAATCGATAACTCTGCGAGTTTTGACACTTCCGTTTTCGTTAATAATATCAAACGCGCCCAAAAAACTCCGACTAAACGTTTTCATGAAAAGCAACGATGCAGAACCGTAATAACCGGGCGCGACTTCTACGGACAAACCGCAACCCAATGTTATCGCTCTCGGCGTATTTATTATGCGACACGGAATTCCGTTTCTGCTCAGCAAACGATAGAATTGCATGGTTTCGGTTCTCGAACTGAAAGCGAATACGTAATAATGATTCATAAATTCATCCTCTGTATGCGTAATAACCGCAAATTTCAAACGTATATATATTACATGATATTAATCGATTTTCCGAGGTGTGCATATGATTTATTTTGACAATTCCGCCACAACTTTATACAAGCCGAAAGAAGTCGTAGGAGCTGTTACGAGCGTTCTTAAAAACGTTGCGGTAAATCCCGGCAGAGGCGGACACTCGATGGCTTTGAAAGGCGCGAAAATAGTATATTCCGTACGCGAAAAACTTGCGAATTTTTTGGGTTTCGACAATCCGTCGCGCGTTATTTTTACGGACGGATGCACATCGGCGTTAAATCTTGCCATACTCGGAAGCAATCATATAGGTAAACACGTTATCACGACTATTTACGAGCATAACAGCGTACTCCGCCCATTGTTCGAATTAAAAAGACGAGGATTGATCACTCTTTCGGTAGCAGCTCCCGACGAAACGGGAAAAATCACGGCTGCGGCAATAGCAAAATGTATTCGTCCGCAAACTTTTATGGTCGTCACGACGCATATTTCCAACGTTACGGGCGCCGTTTTGCCCGTCGGAGAAATCGGCGCGATGTGTCGCAAAAACAATCTCATTTATCTCGTCGACGCGGCTCAAAGCGTCGGCTATACTAAAATCGACATGATGGCTGACAATATCGACATGCTTGCTATTCCGGCGCACAAAGGTTTGCACGGAATTCAAGGAATCGGAGCTTTGCTCGTAGACGAAAGAGTAAGTCTTATGCCGATTAAATACGGCGGCACGGGAACGGATTCGAATAAACTGATTCAACCGATCGATTTTCCTGAGGGCTTCGAAGCGGGAACGGTTAATTTGCCCGGAATAGCCGCATTGGGCAGAGCAATCGACGTCGCCGACAAAAACATGAATTTCTTTCAAGAAAAAATCATGCGATTATCCGTAAGAGCAATCGAGGGCTTGCAAAAATTACCGAATTTAAGAATCTACACGCCGCAAGGCACTTTTAACGGCATCGTTGCCTTTAACGTAACGAAATATTCTTCGGATGACGTCGCAGAAATATTATCTCGACAATACGACATATGCGTAAGAAGCGGACTGCACTGCGCTCCGTTGATTCACAAAATGTTAGGCACCGAAAAGAAAGGCATAGTAAGAGCTTCGCTTTCATACGACAATACATTCGGCGAAGTGGATTTTTTCATAAAAGCTCTCGGAGAAATAAACTGAAAACGCCGCCCTGTTAAACAATTTCGAAATCGTCGCGACTGCAGTCATAGCTTCGATCGCATTCAAAGAAAAAATAAGTTTGCGACTATGGCTCGGAATTATCTTTGTAACGATTGCATGCGGATTACTTTCGTTCGAAAACATAACAAGTTTCAGTTTTTCATACGGCTCGTTATTTATAATACTCGCATGCCTTTGCTGGGGTATAGAAAACAATTGCACAAAAAAATTTCATCCAAAGATCCGTTTCAAATAGTTTTGCTTAAAGGATTTTTTTCGGAAATAGTGTCTATTCTCATCGGTTTGCCTATCGGAGAAAGAATCGTATCTATATGGAGCGTGTTTGTCGTACTCGTAATAGGCTTCGTCGCATACGGGTTAAGTATTTTCTTTTACATTTACGCTCAAAGAATACTCGACACCGCAAGAACAAGCGCATACTACTCCGTAGCTCCTTTTATAAGCGCGTTGTTATCGCTCTTAATATTCTGCGAATTACCTCGTTATCATACGTCGGCGTACTTGTTTTGATGATTATCGGCGCGTTTTTGGCAGCCGACGACAAGCCTCTTTTCAAAAAAACAAATAAATCTATTTAAGACGTCTTTTTATCAAAAAAACAAACTTTCGCACGATTTAACTTTGAGCGCAAAAGCTTGTTTTAATTTAAATCCGTTAAATAAACGGTTCTCGTCATCAATATTCTATTTTTTCGATCTCTACTCCGGCTTCTTTTAACAATTCGAGCGAGAAATTATCCGGATAACCTTCGTTATAAACTATTCTTTTTATTCCGCTGTTTATTATCATTTTAGCGCAAATCACACAGGGCTGATGAGTGCAATACAACGTAGCTCCGTCTATGCTTATTCCCAGCCTTGCCGCTTGAATAATCGCGTTTTGTTCCGCGTGCGTCGCATAACAAACCTCGTGTTTCGTTCCGCTCGGAATATTAAGTTTGCGTCTTAAACACTCTCCGCGCTCTTTGCAGGATTTTATTCCGGAACTAGCCCCGTTATATCCCGTAGTCAAAATACGCTTGTCTTTCGCTATTACCGCACCTACCTGTCTGTTTTCTTGATAACAGCTCGACCATGAAGCCACCTGCTTTGCCATTTCGATAAATCTATAATCCCATTTTGTCCATTTTTCCGACGACATGCTTTTTCTCCTTTGCACTTTTGCGTATATTCTATCACATCACCGACCGTTTAGTCAAGAGTTTGAATACAAATAAAATCAAACTCGATTTTGCGTCGTTCGATATATTCAAAAAAATTTGTAAATTTTTTACAAAAACCCTTGACAAATCGACTTCGTTGGATTATAATTAAAGTCGAAAGTCAAAGAAAGTCAAAAAATTCTTCGATAAGCCGAAATCGAACAACGATTAAGACAAACGGAAATCGATAAAAAAAGAATTTTTTGGAATAATTTGGCAATATGCTTGCAAAAAAACGCAAGATATATTAAAATCTTAGTGGTAAACAAAAACAAACAATTCGGAGGTAAATAAAATGAAAATTACACCACTTTTCGATCGCGTCGTAATCGAACCGGTAGACGCCGAAGAAAAAACTAAAAGCGGAATCGTTCTACTCGCAAAAGATCAGGAAAAACCGCAAATGGCAAAAATAATAGCGGTCGGCCCCGGCGGAGTAATCGACGGAAAGGAAATCGTTATGCAGGTTAAAGTCGGAGATAAAGTACTTTATTCCAAGTATGCCGGCAGCGAATTTAAAATCGACGGAAAAGAAGTTACGATTTTGCGCCAGAGCGATATTTTGGCAGTAGTCGAATAATTTTAGGAGGATTCAATATCATGGCTAAACAAATTAAAACAGGCGAAGAAGCAAGAAAAGCTCTTGAAGCCGGTGTAAATACTCTTGCTAACACGGTTAAAATAACGCTCGGACCGAAAGGCAGAAACGTCGTTCTCGACAAAAAATACGGTGCTCCGCTCATCACCAACGACGGCGTTACCATTGCAAAAGAAATCGAGCTTAAAGATCCTTTCGAGAACATGGGCGCACAGCTCGTAAAAGAAGTTTCAACAAAAACCAACGACGTTGCCGGCGACGGAACCACCACCGCTTGCGTTTTGGCTCAGTCTATTATTCACGAAGGATTGAAAAACATAGCCGCTGGCGCAAATCCGATGATCGTGAAAAAAGGTATTTCTTCGGCAACCAACGTTGCGGTAGAACATCTCAAATCCATAAGCAAGCTCGTTGACGGCAAAACCGCTATCATGCAAGTCGCAAGCAATTCCGCAGGCGACAATACCGTAGGAGAGCTTATCGCGGAAGCTATGGAAAAAGTCGGAAAAGACGGCGTAATCACCATCGAAGAATCCAAAACCATGGATACCAATCTCTCGGTAGTCGAAGGCATGCAATTCGACAGAGGATACGCGTCCGCTTATATGGTTACCAATTCCGATAAAATGGAAGCCGTTCTCGACAATCCTCTTATTCTTATTACCGATAAGAAAATCAGCAACATTCAGGAAATTCTTCCCGTTCTCGAACAAATCGTTAACAACGGTGCAAAACTTTTAATTATTGCGGACGACATCGAAAGCGAATGTCTTGCTACTCTCGTAGTCAACAAATTACGCGGAACGTTCAATGTCGTAGCCGTTAAAGCCCCCGGATTCGGCGACAGAAGAAAAGAAATGCTCAAAGATATCGCTACCCTTACCGGCGGCGCAGTAGTTAGCGACGAAATGGGCGTAGATTTCAAAGACGTTACTTTGGATATGCTCGGAAGAGCAAAACAAATCAAAGTCGACAAAGACAACACTACCATCGTAGAAGGCGCGGGTGATCCCGAAGAAATCAAGGCTCGTATTCATTCCATTCGCGCGCAGATGGATGTTACCACTTCCGACTACGACAAAGAAAAACTTGCAGAACGTTTGGCTAAACTCGCAGGCGGCGTTGCCGTTATTAACGTAGGCGCGGCTACCGAAGTAGAAATGAAAGAAAAGAAACTTCGTATCGAAGACGCTCTTGCGGCTACTCGCGCGGCAGTAGAAGAAGGTATCGTCCCCGGCGGCGGAGTTGCATTGCTCACGGCTATTCCTAAGGTTAAGCAGCTCGTCGATTCTCTCAGCGGCGACGAAAAGACCGGCGCAATGATCGTTATGCGCGCGTTGGAAGAACCGATGCGCCAAATAGCTACGAACGCCGGTATCGACGGCGGAGTCGTTATCAATACAATCGTAAACAATTCCGACAAAAATCCAGGATTCGGATACGACGCTCTTAACAACGAATATTGCGACGTTGCGGAACGCGGTATTATCGATCCTACAAAGGTTTCGAGATCTGCGCTTCAGAACGCCGCTTCCGTTGCCGCTACGTTGCTCACCACCGAAAGCGTAGTTGCGGATATTCCCGAAAAAGAACCCGCAGCTCCCGTAGATCCCTCCATGGGCGGCATGGGCGGAATGTATTAATTAAAAACACGCACATATTTAAAACCGTCGTTCCGAAAAGAACGACGGTTTTTATATTGGCCTGAATTACAAAATCAAACGGCAAACTCTACATACTCCACTCTGTTTTTGATAAAAGCATAGCATAATCTGCCATTAATTCACGCGTTTTAAATAACGTCACAAAACGACTATTCGTGATTATCAAAAAGCGCCGTTTGGCATTAATCGAATAGCAACAACGGCGTTCGGCAATTATTCGAACGTCGTTGTCAATTTAAACTTTACGCCAAGTATTTGGCATAAACAGCATAAGAATAGGAAATACTTCCAATCTTCCGAGTAACATATCGAAAATCATCGCTATTTTACAATACCATGCGTAACCCGAAACGGGCGTGATATTGAACTGCGCTCCTATATTGCTTACCGCCGATAACGCAGATGAAAAACTCTCCTCGAAAGATATTCCGGACGCAGCAATCAAAACCGCAGTCGCAATAACGGCAACGATATAAATTACGAAAAACGCATACGTTTGACCTATAACGCTATCCTCTACTCTTTTGCCGTCGATTTTTACGAAACTCACTTCGCGTGGAGATATAACCGATTTGCTTTTCGCTTTGGCATTCTTAAAAACGATAATCGAGCGAATTAGTTTGGTCCCGCCGCATGTCGAACCGGAACAAGCGCCCAAAAACATCAAAAGCAAAAATACGCATTTACTGAACGGCAATAAAGCGTTTATGTCCATCGTTGTATAACCCGTAGTGGTAATTATCGAAGCAACCCCGAAAAACGCATACCTTAAAGCATGAACGAATCCGCCGAGCGCGTTAGCCATATTACAAGCAACGGCAAATACCGAAAGAACAACGATAATAATATACCAAATAAGTTCTTCGCTTTTGAAAGCTTCGCGAAATTTTCCGATCAGCAACAAGTAATAAACGGTAAAATTCACGCCAAACAACAACATAAAAACTCCGGTAACAATTTCCACATACAAACTGTTATAAGCCGCTATACTGTCGGAATAAAGCGAAAATCCGCCCGTTCCCGCCGTTCCGAACGCAACTATCAGACTATCGAAAACGTTCATTCCGCCCAACAGCAACATTATTATCATTATGACGGTAAGCGCGACATAAATAGCGTACAATATCATCGCCGAATATTTTACCTTTGAAACAAGTTTCGAAACCTGCGGTCCCGGGCTTTCCTGTTTCATGAGGTGGATCGCGGTAGGGTTGGACGCCGGCAACACAGCGATAACGAAAACGAGAACGCCCATTCCGCCTACCCAATGCGTAAAACTACGCAAAAAAAGCATACTCGCCGTAAGTTGCGACGCAGGCTCGGAAAGAATACTCATGCCGGTAGTGGTAAAGCCCGATACGATTTCGAACAATGCGTCGAGATAACACGGAATTTGTCCGCTTAACCAAAGCGGCAAAGCGCATATCGCCGACATTATAATCCAACTTAACCCGGTTACAGCCAAACCGTCGCGCGCATGCAATTTGGAATCGCCCGGCTTTATTTTCGTAAGCAAAAAGCCGAATAACGCCGCAAACACAATTACACCGCAAAGAATCAACATATTTTTAGGTTCTTCTTTATAAACAATCGCAACTATAAGCGGAACCGTCAAAATAATCGCGACTATTTTTAAAATCTGACCTATCGTATTAAAAACCGCTCTGTAATTCATATCAATTAACAGCGTCCTCGAGCGCAGTGAGCTTCAAGCTCGCGGTAACGATCAACACCAAATCGTTAACATTGATTTCGGTATCGCCGTTAGGAATTATGACGTCGCCGTTACGAATTATACAGGCGCACAAAACGTTATTGCGAAATTTTATTTCACGAATTTTCTTGCCAGACAAACCGCAGTTTTCGTTAACCAAAAAGCTCACAGCCTCTGCTTTATCGTCGATATTGTACAGTTTAATCAATCTCGAACGCTTATTCGATACATTCATCGCTCGAGCATACTTAGTAAGTATGGTAGCGGCAGTTCGATCCGGCGAAAGCACCGTGCCCAAGGAAACGGCTCCGAGCAATTTGCGATTGGTTTCACTCTGCACTTTCGTGATTATTACGGGTACTTTGTATGTTTTTGCGAACAACGAAACGAGAATATTTTCCTCGTCGACGCCGGAAATGGAAATTATGGCGTCCATTTTGTTTAATCTTTCTTCCTCAAAAACTTCTTCGTCGGTGGCTTTTCCGTTAACCACCGTTACCGAAGAAGGCAATTTCATACGCAATTTTTCACATTCGTGACGATCGATATCCATAATCTTAACGTTTACGTTCGTTTTT
>CAZQAC010000019.1:0-29332 GCA_964591125.1 uncultured Lachnospiraceae bacterium | reverse complement strand
ACTCAATTCCAATATATTTAATTTTTTTGTCTAACCTTTGGGGTTCACATCAAAATGCAACAAACGGTTTTCATCATTGTTTAACTTTAATTAGTTTTTTTCGTCAAGACAAGCTATTCCGGGAAGAACTTTGCCTTCGAGATATTCGAGAGAAGCTCCGCCACCCGTCGAAATATGAGTTACTTTGTCTGCATAACCGAGCTGTTCCACTGCTGCAGCGGAATCTCCGCCGCCGATAATGGTAATTGCGCCTTCGTTGTCTGCGAGAGCCTGAGCAACCGCCTTGGTTCCGACTGCGAATTTTTCGAATTCGAACACGCCCATCGGGCCGTTCCAAATAACGGTTTTTGCCGTCTTAACGACTTCAGCAAAAGCTTCGGCTGTCTTAGGTCCGATGTCGAGTCCTTCCCAACCTTCGGGTATTTCCATAGAGCTACATACCTTGCTCTCTGCATTAGCTGCAAACTCGGTCGCAATAACCGTATCGATAGGCAAATAAAGTTCTACGCCTTTTTCTTTCGCTTTAGCCATAAGTTCTTTTGCAAGTTCGACTTTATCGGCTTCCAACTTGGAATTACCTACTTTACCGCCTTTAGCAACGATGAAAGTATACGCCATTGCGCCGCCGATTACGAGCTTATCGACTTTTTCGAGCAAGTTATTGATAACGCCGATTTTATCGGATACTTTCGCACCGCCCAAAATAGCAACAAACGGACGTTTCGGATCGCTCAACGCTCCTCCCATAATTTCGATTTCTTTTTCAATCAAGAATCCGGCTACGCTCTGTTCTACGAAATGCGAAATTCCTTCGGTGGAAGCATGAGCTCTGTGCGCCGTTCCGAATGCGTCGTTAACAAAAATATCCGCATACGAAGCAAGTTCTTTGGCGAACTCGGGAACATTTTTCTCTTCTTCTTTATGGAAACGCACGTTTTCGAGCAATACGGCCTCGCCGTTCTTGAGAGCTGCGACTTTAGCCTTTGCGTCTTCGCCTATAACATCGTTTGCAAGAGTTATCTTACCGGGAAGCAATTCATTTAATCTGTCCGCTACGGGCTTCATGCTGAATTTTGCTTCGGGACCGTTCTTGGGACGACCGAGATGTGAAGCCAAAATTACTTTTGCGCCGTGTTCGAGCAAATACTTGATCGTAGGCAAAGCACCCTGAATTCTGTTCTCGTCGGTAATACGAAGATTCTCATCGAGAGGCACGTTGAAATCGCAACGCACAAAAACTCTTTTTCCTTCGACGTTTACGTCTTTAATAGTCTTTTTATTCATAAAAATACTACTCCTTAATTATTTTTATTTTCAAATATATTGTATAATGTTTTAAAATTTTAGTCAAGTATTTTCGTTGAGGCTAATCATAATTAATAAAAATTTTTACGACAATTTTACAAATATTCGTCATAAATATCATAGACAAGTTTTCAAAATTAGTGTATACTCTATGTGTTATCGATTTTGGAGGATTAACATGAAAGCACATGACAAAAAAGTCGTCGACGTATTGAAACAATTGAACTCAAACGTCGACACGGGACTTTCGGATCGTCAAGCCGAAGATTTACTTCAAAAATACGGTCCGAACAAACTGAGAGAAAAAAAGAAAAAATCCACTCTCTCTAGATTTGCCGATCAGTTTAAAGACGTAATGATACTTATTTTGATTGCCGCCGCAATAGTTTCTTTCGTTATAGCTTGTTTCGGCGACGACGCAACAGAATTCTTTGAACCCGCTCTCATTCTCATCATAGTAATACTTAATGCGGCTATGGGCGTCGCACAGGAAAGCAAAGCGGAAAAAGCCTTAAACGCGCTTCAAAACATGTCGGCTCCGCACGCAAGAGTAATCAGAAACGGTGTCGAAAAAATCATAGTGTCCGCAGATTTAGTTCCCGGCGACATTATTAAACTCGAAGCGGGCGATTTCGTTCCGGCAGACGCAAGGCTCATAACTTCCGCGTCGTTAAAATCAGAAGAATCGGCGCTTACAGGCGAATCGGTTCCGTCCGAGAAAAACGCGTTCAAAGAAGTTAAAGTAAACGCTCCGATCGGAGACAGAACCAACATGGTATTTTCGGGTTGCAGCATTACTTACGGAACAGCCACGGCAGTCGTCACCGCTACCGGCATGGATACCGAAATGGGTAAAATCGCCAATCTTTTAGACGGCGCGGAAGATTCTCAAACGCCGCTGCAACAAAAATTAGCTAATCTCGGAAAATATCTCGGAATAATCGCTCTTGCCGTATGCGCCGTGATTTTCGTTATCGGACTAATCGACCAAATGGCTCCTCTCGATATATTTATGATAGCCGTTTCACTTGCCGTCTCGGCAATTCCGGAAGGTTTACCGGCAATCGTAACCATCGTATTGGCAATCGGTGTACAAAGAATGGTTAAGAAAAACGCCATCATACGAAAGCTTCCCGCCGTGGAAACTCTCGGTAGCGCCTCCGTTATCTGTTCGGACAAAACAGGAACGCTCACAATGAACAGAATGACGCTCTTATCCGCTTATTCGGAAGGTTTCGGAGAAGAAGCGATAAGCAATAATAATTCTGAAGAAATCAAAAAACTGCTTAAATACGCTACGCTGTGTTGCGACGGTTCGGTCGTTTTTTCAGAAAGCAAAGAACAGCACATCGGAGATCCAACCGAAACATCCATAATCGTTGCCGCTCACAAAAACGGCATAGAACAAAACAATCTTAATTTCGAGTACAAACGACTTGCAGCGATTCCGTTCGATTCGGATAGAAAGCTGATGAGCGTAGTTTGCAAAATAGACGGAAAACCGACCGTTATCGTAAAAGGCGCGTTCGACGTCATTATGCAAAGATGCGGCGCGCAAAATTTCGACACTGCGAAAGAGTACAACGATCGAATGGGTAACGACGCGCTGCGCGTTCTTGCAGTCGCATACAAGACAATAGACAGTGTTCCCGAAAATCCGACGTCTGAAAATCTCGAAAACGGTTTAACTTTCATGGGATTGGTCGGAATGATCGATCCGCCAAGACCGGAAGCTAAAGAAGCCGTTGCAGTGTGTAAAAAAGCAGGTATTAAGGCTGTAATGATTACGGGCGATCACATAGTTACCGCTTCCGCGATAGCAAAACAAATCGGTATAATGGAAGATGGCGATATTGCGATAACGGGAGCCGAACTCGACCAAATGACCGATTCCGAATTAGACGAAAAAATCAGAAACATTTCTGTTTACGCACGAGTTTCGCCCGAAAATAAAATACGTATCGTCAGGGCATGGCAAAGAAAAGGAGAAGTCGTTTCCATGACGGGCGACGGCGTAAACGACGCTCCAGCACTCAAAGCCGCAGATATAGGTTGCGCGATGGGAATAACGGGAACGGACGTTGCAAAAGGCGCCGCAGCAATGACGTTGACGGACGACAATTTCGCAACCATAGTAGACGCAGTTAAGGAAGGTCGAGGAATCTATTCCAACATAAAAAAAGTCGTCGGATATTTGCTCGGAACGAATATAGGCGAAATTCTAACCGTTTTGGTTTCAATGCTTATTTGGCGGACCTCTCCGTTGCTCTCCATGCAATTGTTGTGGATTAACCTTGTCACCGACTCGCTCCCCGCTATTTCTTTGGGAATGGAAGCGGTCGAAAAAGACGTGATGAGCAAAAAACCGAAACCTAAAAGCGAAAGCATTTTTGCAAACGGATTAGGTGTTCAAATAATTCTGCAAGGATTTTTATTCGGCGGATTGACGATTGCCGCTTACGCATTTGGTATACAGAACGGCGAAAACTATGCCGAGACGATGGCATTTACTGTTCTTGCTCTATCGCAGGTATTCCATTCGTTCAATATGAGATCTTCTCATTCACTGTTCAAAATCGGTCCGTTCTCAAACAAAACGCTTAATCTTGCCGCACTCGCTTCGATAGGTCTTACTTGCTTGGTTTTGTTTGTCCCGGGATTAAATACCGTCTTCGGACTTGTGTATTTAACCGTAACCGATTACGCAATCTCGTTCGGAATGGCATTCTCGCCGATTATAATTATCGAAATATGCAAGTTATTCGGACTCATCTCAAAATAAAAGCAATATTTATCCTCAACAAAATATAAACATTCCAAGGACGGTCGTATCGCTATGGTCGTCCTTTTTTACTCGAATTAAAACTGATTAATAAAAAACATGCAGCTGTTTTTTGCACCGCATGTTTTTATGATTATGTCACGCATAGTACCTAATTTATGCGTTTATTTTGAAAATTTAAGCCTATTACTTTCAAAACGGTTCACAATCCGAAAGAACGATAATCGGTGCGACTGCCCAAGGATGAAACAAACTTGTGTTCCACTTGCCGTCTTTAGACCACGCTTCAAAGGTGGTCGTCGCTCCTTCGGACAGCATTTTTTTCCAACAGTCATCGTCTAAAATCAACTCTTTACACAAATCCGCACCCACATGTTTTTTAATTGCCGCCAATGCAAAATATGCAATATAAACGCCGACTGAAGATAATTTTTTTCGAGCAATAAAATCGATCAACGAATTTTCCGTGCTTTTATCGTCATACAGTTCATACAAAAGCGCAAAAATATTAGAATGAACAGAACAATGTTCGCTTAGCATCGAATCACAGTATAATTTTACTTCGGGGAGATAAAACGCGTCGATATACGCTTTTTTTGCGATTATTTCTTCGCGAGTTTCCTCTTTGCCCAATATGCGATAAATTTTATTCAGGTCTCGCAAAAAACCGCACCATAACGCGTTAATTACATTGTGCACACCTTTTCCTATCGGAATATTCAACGGAAAAGCGTACCCGTCTCTGTAATTTGCCGGCCAATCGACCAGATTCCATTTTTCATTCACCTCTTCGAGCAAACCGTCTTGATTTTTGTATTTGAGAAAATACTCGTAAACGCCCGTGAGATAAGGTTCGGCGTACTTTAAAAAATCGATATCGTGATCGAATTCATAAATCCAACGAACGAGCGACGCGATTTCCAACGAATAATCCGCAATTTCCTGCATAAGAGAACAACACGAAACAGCCATCAACCCCTTGCAGATTTTTGTTCCGTCAAAGAAATCCGAAACCGCTTTTTTAACGAAATCGGTATTCTGAGTTAATATTGCCTGCGCTCTTCCGCTTATCATAATATCACCGAGATATTGACCTTTCTCACGAGTAGGGCAATCGACAAAATTGTCTTGAGTTCCGTATTTAATCGTATCGGCGCACAATCGCAAAATTCTATCGATTTCGACGCTATCGCTTTTCTGTAAATGCTTTTCGACGTAAGGGTAATGCCTGACAATCATACTTATAGAAATAACTTTCACGTTTTTCGGAACCGAAATTTCCGCATATCTAAAGCTTTTGTAATCAAAAGGCTCGAATACGTCTTCTTTTCCTGACAAAACCATGATGTCACGATAAATACAATTACAACGCATTTCATAACGTACTTTACCGCTCAACAATTCTTCGCCGCAACGAATGATTACTTCATCATCTTTTTCCCCTTGAATTATCAGTTTTAAATAACCAACGGCTTCTCTGCCGAAATCCACGAAAATATCGTCTCCGTATTTGACTTTTTGAGGTAATATTTCATAAACGTCCACGGGCAAAGTTTTCTGCTCAAACAAAACGTAATCTGCCCAAGAACAAACGGCAGCATTGTTCCAATATGAATAATCGTATCCACATTTTTCAAAACCGATCTCGTGAGAATTGCAATCGTATTTTTCGTTAAATCCGGTATCGTAACCTATTGTTTCAAGCTTTTCATAGCCGCCGTGATACGAACATTTCCAGCTCTCGTCACTCACGAGAACGATTTTTCCATCGCATTCAAGCTCGCACCAGAACATTTGTCTTAAATCGCCGGATACCCACACTCTGTTACAAAGCCCCTGATAATAAGTATGAACGGCTATAAAGTTTTCGCCCTCTTCTAAATACTCCGTTATATCGACAGCATTGTAATTATACTTCCACGGATATCCGGGCGCAGGTCCCATACAAACGAATTTCCCGTTAACATACAATTTATAATAATCGTCGGCAGATATTTTAATACATGCCGAAGCGAAATTTTTGCATGAAAATTTATTGCAAAACAAAATATGCCGATCGACAATACAATCGCCGGCATTACTGTTTTCGAGTTTTTGCATTTCTTTATGAAAAACGTTTTTGGGTTTTACGCAAGCAAAATCCGGATGACAAATAAATTTAGCCGACATGAATTTCACCTTATCCTATTATAAAAGAAAATTCACTTTATTCGGGAAATTATTATAATCGTCTATTTCAATATAATCTACGCCGTTAATCCTTATGTGCGAATCGTTTCCACCTTCTCCGAAATCGTCACCGATAAACAACGCGTCGTTCAACGAATAACCGTTTTCGTCGCAAAAATTCTTTAAGGCATAAAATTTATTAAAATTGCCTTTCGTAATATCAAACGAAGACGAGCCTCCTATAAAAACGTTATAATCCGGCATAGCGGCTTTAACCTCTCCGTAAATCGCTCTTCTCTTTTTACGGTCGGGATCATACGCCAACTTTTTATCCAACGGCGCGCTTGTTCCCAACACCGGAAAAGTAACCAATCCCGAAGGATGATATTCGACGCTGTTTCCGTAATATTGTTCGAATCCGAACTTTTTTCTGAGTTCAGAAACGGTCGTTTCAAAGAAATTTCGATCAACTTCATAAGAATAAGTCGACACTATTTTAAATACTCCGTCCTCAACAACGGAATGTTGCATACCGTAGCTACCGACAATTTCTATAGGCAACTGCCTCAATTGATTATAAATTCTTTCGCAAGCACCGGCTCCCAACATAAGCAATTTATACTTCGCGGACAATTCTTCCATAATGCAACGATTCACGTCGCCTATCGGAGTTTTATGTTGCGTTAAAGTTCCGTCAAGATCAAATGCGATAAGTTTTTTCATTGCGTAAACCTCTTTATTTTCTCTTGCGTATATTATATTGCAATTTTACTTTTTTGTCAATTCATTTCTTCTATATGATAAACGTAATCCAATGTCGCCAACGCTTTTATTATCTCTTCGTGCGTTTTGTACTTTTTCAACTCGTCGCTACCTATCGATATAGAGACCGAATACACGCTCAATCCCGAATTTGCATACGCAGGGTTCGATTCGATATCGTCGATTCTCATTCCAAGTTCGCGAATGGTCGTTACAAAATCTTGTAGATACCGAATATTTTTCAATTCGAGATGCACCTCGAAATGATTCGATCTGTTTTTGAGATATCTTTCTATCGAAGGGAACAGCGACAAACAACTTATAGTCGCAACGAATACTATAATCGTAAACACATACATTCCAGCGCCTATAATCAAACCGAGTATACCGCACGTCCAAAGCCCGACCGACGTCGTCAAACCTTTTATTTGACTGCGCGAACTGAATAAAATGGAATTTGCGCTCAGTATCGCTATACCTATTACAGAAGCTGCAGATATAACGTACAATCCGCTTCCGTAACGTTCCACCAAATATACGTCGAGCAACATAGCTACGGTAGACGCCAACGAAACGAGAATAAACGTTCTGAAGCCCGCCGCATGTCGTTTGCTCGAACGCTCGCATCCTATTATTGCCGACAACACCAACGACAATACCACTCTGAGCAACATACTGTATACGTTGACGCCCAAAGACCACTCTCCCAACAAATTACCTATCGGATCAGAAATATTCAACATAAAATTCACTCCTATTTAAAATTAGATCTATGTCCCGTCCTTCTTGCGGACATCGAATTCATCGCATACTGCTCTTCCGCCGCCTCATTAAAAGCCTGCTCTTCTTCCGGCAACGAAGCATTTTGAGCTTTTATTTTTAGTTGAATCGCATTAATTCTCTCAATAAGCAACTCAACAGCCGTTTTGGACTGCCCGTCGGCGTTTTTTTCTTCAACGTCGACGAGTTCCTCCAACTTATTCGAATACGATCCCGAACAGAACAACGCGAATTTTGCGCAAACAGGTCCGACCAATTCATAAAGCACGCTCGACGCAAGAATAATCGTATTTAGCGCGCTACCCATTTCGCCACCTATCGCTCTTGCTCCCAAAACGGCAAGACCTATCGCCACACCTGCCTGAGGAATAAGCGCAAAGCCGAGATTGTTTCGCACCTCTTTTGATTTCTTTGTAATTACACAGCCGATAAACGCACCGAAATATTTTCCTATAATCCTGACAATGAAATACAGGATGCCAACCACTATCAACGGAGTACTTCCCACTGCCGTGGACGCGTCCCAAAGCGCGTCGAGCTTAAACGTTACGCCCGATCTCACGAAAAACAACAAAAGAATAGGCGGGCTAAAATAATTGAGCTGTTTAAACAATTTATCGTCGTCCGTTATATTAATATAAACGGTTCCCATCGACATGCAACCTAACAAAGGCGAAATATCCAAAACAGCACAAATCCCGCAAAATGCGAACAGCATCGCTATACTTATTATAAGACGATTATCATTCGAACGTTTTTTAGGCATCATGAATTTCAACAAAAATCCAAACATTCCGCCCAAAACCAAAACGCCTAAATTTATAAGCAGCGGTTTAACGACGCTAAAAAGATTAAACGCTTCGCCCGACATACTAGCCGTAGCTATCGAAATCGCCACGCTATATGCTATTAATCCCACTATATCGTCCAAAGCAACAACCTGTAACAACGTGTCAACGAAATCGCCTTTAGCTCCCGTTTGACGTATAGTCATTACGGTTGACGCGGGAGCCGTCGCCGCCGCAAGAGCAGCCAAAACGACAGAAAAAGCCAACTGCAATCTTAAAACGTAATAAGTTAAAATAAAAATAAGCAAAGACGCTAAAAGCGACTCTGTAAGAGTAATGACGATCGTTTTCGCGCCGTTTTTCTTTAACGACGACAATCTGAAAAATTCGCCTGTATTAAACGCAATAAACGCCAACGCTATATCGGAAATAAATTCCATTCCGTCCGAAACATACGAAGGGATCATATTAAAACAATACGGACCGAGAAGAATTCCGGTCAGAATATATGCGGTAACGTTGGGCAATTTTAACAATTTAGTCAGTCTTGTCATCAAAAAACCACAAATCAACATCAACGCAATTGAAATTATTATAACGGCCACGGGCGATGTTGCCTGTAATTTCGAATAAAAGTTTTCCAAAATTATCTCCTTATACATAAATTTATTTTAATGTTTTTAAACACTATAATAATATATACTACGTTTTTATTTATGTCAAATAATGATTTTTTTAGTATTCATAACAAATTTTTTAATTCTTAAAAATCCCCCTTGAAATTCGAGCGTTTTTTTGTATAAACATCGCAAATTTCAACAAAAAAACATCTCCGAATACAATTCGAAAATGTTTTTTGCATAATGCAATCAATCTTGCACATAAAAAATTATAATGAACAATCAAAAAATTTTCCATTAAATTTAATCTTTAAACCAAAATACTCAACCACGCGTCCACACAATAAGCAGTCGTATTTCGCGACCAAATAACAAACTATTCGATAGCATTGCTTATAAACAAATCGTGAGTTTTTCAAATCGATAAATGACATTAACGCGAGTCGATATACTGTAAAATGTCACGGTATCCAAACTGCAAGAAATATTCCCCAATGCCGAATTACGTTTCATTTGTTTTTTCTTTTACTTTATATATCGCTACACAATTCGTCGGAAAGTTTTTCGATCTGATCTAAATTATCCGAATTTAACGACGACTTGATAGAAACTATAGTTTCGGCAAACATAATATTTTTACCGTTTTCCAGCATGCTTTTCATTACTTTTGCTGCAAGCGGAGCCCATGAACCGTTTTCTATCAAAGCGATTTTTCTGTTCTGATAATTTCTCTCGGTAAGATGATGAATAAATTCTTTCATAAACGGAAAAATATCTGCATTATAAGTCGTCGTAGCAAGTACGAGCTTATCATATTTGAATGCGTCGGCTACGGCTTCCGCCATATCGCAACGTGCAAGGTCATAAACAATCACATCGGAACAGCCTTTTTCTTTTAATTTTTCAGCAAACTGCATTACCGCTGTTTTGGTATTACCGTAAACAGAGGTATAAGCTATAACTATTCCTTTCTTTTCGGGCAAATACGAAGACCAAACATCATATAAATTAATGTAGTAACTTAAGTTATCGGTTAAAACAGGACCATGCAACGGACAAATCGTCTTAATATCCAAAGCTACGGCTTTTTTTAGCAATGATTGAACCTGAGCGCCGTATTTACCAACTATTCCGATATAATAGCGTCTTGCTTCGTCTATCCACTCTTCTTTTGCGTCCAACGCGCCGAATTTTCCGAAACCGTCTGCAGAAAATAAAACCTTGTCATACGCGTCGTATGTTACGATTACTTCAGGCCAATGAACCATAGGCGCAGCCACAAAACTCAAAACGTGACGACCTAAGTCGAGCGTATCGCCCTCACCCACAACTATTCGTCTATCCGCATAATCCGTTCCGAAAAATTGTTTCATCATATTAAACGCTTTTAAGCTCGAAACGACAATCGTTTCGGGATAAACTTCAAGAAAATTTGCGATGTTTGCCGAATGGTCGGGTTCCATGTGCTGAATGACAAGATAATCGGGAATTTTGTCGCCCAATATTTTTTGAATATTATCAAGCCACTCACGCTTAAAACAAGCGTCCACAGTATCCATTACGGCTATCTTTTGATCTATTACAACATAAGAATTGTACGACATACCGTTCGGCACAACGTACTGCCCTTCGAATAAATCTATATCATAATCGTTTACGCCGACATATTTAATATCATCTGAAATTATCATTTATTAATCTCCTCATTTTAAATTAACGTTATTTCGTGTCAATATTATTAAAACTATACAATATATAGTCTTATTTGTATTAATCAAACACATGATATAGTATATCATACATACAGTCCGTTGTCAAGAACTATATATGAATTTTTCTAAAAAATAATCGATCGTCTTTTTCGATAAAAAAATCGGTTCTAACGATACATTAAAACCGATTTTTGGCAAGTCCCAAATTTTAAATTCGTTTACAGTAAACCTAATAACGCAAACAAATTATATTTACTGAATACTATAACAGCAACAAGCGATATCGTAGACATAATTTTGATAAGTATATCCAAAGACGGACCTACCGTGTCTTTCAGCGGATCGCCTACGGTATCGCCGACTACGGAAGCGTCATGAGCAAGCGAACCTTTCTTTTCGCCTTCTACTCCGCCCGATTCGATATATTTTTTTGCATTATCCCAAGAACCGCCGGCATTACCCGTATATATGGCAAGCATAATTGCCGAAATAGTCGCACCCAACAACAAACCGCCTACAAAGTCGGCGCCAAAAAGGAAACCGGACGCGAGCGGAAAAATTATCGCAAGAATACAAGGGATTCTCATTTCTTTTAACGCGCCCTGCGAAGATATTTCGATACAGGTTTTATAATCCGGCATTGCTTTACCCTCTCTCAAACCTACAATCGTTCTAAACTGACGACGAACTTCTTCCACCATTTTTCTGGCTGCTTTGGCAACCGCTTCTATCAACATTCCGGAGAACATATACGGAAGCGCGGCGCCACACAAAGCTCCGCACAACGTCAGCGGATTAATAATGTTAAGCATAATCTGCGAAACGTCGATATTTGCATACGCGTACAGATAAGAAGTCATGAGCGAAAGCGTCGCAAACGCAGCAGAACCTATAGCGAATCCTTTACCGATAGCAGCAGTGGTATTTCCTACACTGTCGAGTTTGTCAGTGATTTCTCTAACGCCCTCTTCCAACCCGCTCATTTCGGCAATACCGCCGGCATTATCCGAAATAGGACCGTAAGTATCGACGGCAACGGTAGCGGCAACGAACGACAGCATACCCATTGCTGCACAAGCAACTCCGTACATACCGGACAACGCAAACGCAACGAATATCGCTATTGCAAGCACTATAACGGGAAGCATGCAACTTATCATACCGGAAGCCATACCTTGAGTTATCGTAAGCGCCGGCCCTTCTTTAGACGCACTCGCAACTTTTTTGGTCGGCTTGTAATCATAACTCGTGTAATATTCGGAAATTATTCCGATAACAATTCCGGCAACTATACCGCAAATCGCGCCGAGCCACGGAGACCATTTGCCGACTTTAAACCCTATCGTTTCGAGCTCCGAAGCGTCGATTCCGTCAAAAAGAAATATACTTAAAAACAATCCGAACACTACGGTTACCGCCGCCGATATCCATGTGGCGATATTCAGTTCCATATGAACGTTCTTTGAAAGTTTTCTTCTTAAAACTATATACGAAATTCCGATTAAGCAAGCCAACAAACCGCATCCGGCAAAAACTATCGGAAATAGCATCAAACGCGAAAGCGTTTCGGTATTAAATCCCGCATTATGTACGAACAATTCCGCCGCCAAAATTACGCCCGAAAGTATTGCGCTAACGTAACTTTCGAGAAGATCCGAACCAAGTCCGGCAACGTCGCCGACGTTATCGCCGACATTATCCGCAATTGTCGCCGGATTACGAGGATCGTCTTCGGGAATGTGCTCTTCCGTCTTACCGACAAGATCCGCGCCCATATCCGCCGCTTTTGTGTAAATTCCGCCTCCAACGCGGTTAAACAACGCGATTACCGAGCAACCCAACGCATAACCGGACAAAGTCATGGTAAAAGACGCCTCCAACCCGAACCAATTGGCTTGAACAGTGCCGTTTACGATATCTTCTATCTGTCCCAAAGCCATTCCGAAAACAAGGTAAACGATTATGATACCCAAAAGAGCAAACGCCGCAACGCACAATCCCATAACGGAACCGCCCTTAAACGCAACTTTAAGCGTACTACCGAGATCCTTCGTTTCGCGAGCTTTGTTGGTAACTCGAACGTTTGCATACGTCGCTATTTTCATTCCGACATAACTGGCAGACGCGCTCAACACCGCGCCCAAAACGAACGCGACAGCAGTCTGCCAATTGATTATCAATCCCAGAAGCACGGCAACAACTGCGCCTATTATCGCAACGATTTTATATTCGTAGCGAATAAAAGCGTTAGCGCCTATTCTGATGGCTCCGGCAATTTCTTGCATGCGTTCGGTTCCTTCTTTCAACTTTTTAACGCTGAAATAATTGAACGCTGCGTATGCGCAGGCAAGAATAACCGCCGCACCGACGATTATCAGTAAAATTTCCATTTTCATTACTCTCCTTATTTGAAATTAACGTTTTTACTCGTCAATTATTATTTTATCACAAGTTTATTCAAAAAGCAACGAATTGTCGATAAATTGTCAAAATCCGACTCGACTTAGTTAAGACAATACCCGTCCGAAGTTTTTACATATGACGAATCATAAAAAGCAGACAACCCTTTTTCGAGTTGTTCGACATCGGACGCGCACATGGTTTCAAGAGAAGAATGCATTGCAAGCTGCGCAATTCCTATATCCACGCTTTTAATCGCTATTTGCGACGTACTAAGCGTTCCTAGCGTAGATCCACAACGCAAATCGGATCGCATAAAGAAATGCTGCGTTTTTATATTTTCTTTTTTCATTATTTTTTCAAACAACACGGATGACAATCCGTCGGTGGTATAGTTTTTGTTCGCATGATGTTTAATTACTATTCCGCCGCCCATAACTACCTTATTTGTCGGATCAGACAACTCGGGATGATTGGGATGTACTGCATGCGCGTTATCCGCCGATACCAAAAACGAACGCGAAATCGCCATGTCAAAAGCCGTTCTGTCGTAGCCCAAACACTTATTAATCGCTTTGAGCGTCTTTTTAAGAAAATCGGAATCTGCTCCCTCCGCCGTTCTGCTTCCTATTTCTTCGTTATCAGCCAAGAACGCGACAGCAACGCCTTTAACGTTGCACTTAACCAGCGAAAGCACGGACGCAAAAGTACAAACCAAATTATCCAATCTCGGCGAACAAAAAAACTCGTCGTTCGCACCGGAAAGAAAAGGTTCGGTAGCGTTTACGGCAAATAAATCGTACCCGACTACCTTTTCATCGTTTGTTCCGATTTTGTCAAAGTAATCTTTATCCGAATTCATACCAAACAAAGGACACAAATCGACTTGAGGATTGTAAACAAAACCGTCGTTTGCCTTTCTGTTCATGTGAATAGCAACGTTAGGAATTATATAATTATGTTCGTCGGTATAAGTGCGACCGTATATGTTATTGTTTTTTTCCAAGTAAACTTTGCCCGCAATTTTGAGCGGCACGTCGGTAAACGTCGAATTAATAGCTCCGCCATATGTTTCGACGTTGAGTTTACTCATTCCCATGGACTCACTTATAGGATTGTATTTAAGTTTTAACGCCGGAGAATCCAAATGCGACGCAACTATTTTGAAATTATAATCAGTCAAATCTCCTATCTTAAAAGCAATAACCGCCGTTCCGCCTCGGCGAATGAAATACTTTCCGCCCGTAGAAATATGATACGGTTCATCTTCAAACAATTCCTCAAAACCTTCTCTTTTAAGAATTTCGACAGCGTTATCCGAAGCATGATAAGCCGTATACGAAGTTTTCATTACGTCAAAAAATTCCTTATTCATAAACAAACACCTCACGTATTTTTAATTTAAAAGCTTTTGTCGCTTTATTATTTTTTTGTAGCTAAAAACGAAATATAATATTTCGGCAATCGCGGTTATTGCCCAAGAGAACATGTACAACAGATACAACGATTCTATTGTCCCGAAATAAGCAAATACCGTATAAATCCAAATTATTCTGAAAACGCACGAGCCGAGGATTACTATAATCGTAGGAACAAGGCTTTTACCTATACCTCGACAAGCCGCAATCGATGCGTCCATAAACGCAGACAACGCATACGAGCAACCCATAACGGAAAGACGAATTTTTCCGGCATTGATAACAGCGGCGTCTTTCGTAAACAACGAAAGAAAAAAGTCTCCGAATAACAACAACGCTCCGCCTAAAATCGCTCCGGCAATATACGAAAAAACCAAACTAATCAAATAACTTCTCAAAACTCTGTCCTGTTTACCCGCGCCGTAATTCTGTCCCATAAAACTAGAACAAGCTACGTAAAACGCGTTCATCACGTCGTAAACCAGCGCGTCCGAATTTGCAGCGGCGGAATTACCCTCCACAATAGTGACGTCGAAACTGTTTACTCCGCTCTGAACAAAAAGATTCGCGACGGAAAAAATGGAATTCTGCAATCCTGCCGGAATACCCATAACGCATATTTCCTTCGCCTGAATCCAATCGATTTTAAAATCATTCAACTTAAGCGAATACGTGCATTTTTGCTTGATTAAAATCACCGCAATCGTAATTGCAGACGCGTATTGAGATATTATACTCGCCAACGCCACGCCGGCAACGCTCATTTTAAATACAATGACAAACAACAAGTTAAGAACTATATTAATCAATCCTGCTACAGCAAGAATCCAAAGCGGAGTTTTGGTGTCGCCGCCCGCAGATAATACGGCATTCCCGAAATTGTAAACCGCAACAGCCGGCATTCCCGTAAAATATATATTAAGATAAAGAATCGCGCCGTCTATAAGTTCGGTTTTAGTATCGAGCAATCTAAGCAACGGTGCAGAAACGCACAAACCTATAATCGACAAAATCAAACCTATCGTCACACTGACGACGGCGGCGGTTCTTATCAATATTTCGCTTTTTTCGGAATCTTTCGCACCCAAAGATTTTGCAACCAAAACGTTAATACCTGCACCTATTCCCATTAAAAAGCCGGTAAACAAAGTTACCAACGTCGACGTAGAACCGACCGAACCCAACGCTCTACTTCCGGCAAATCTCCCCACTACCGCTATATCGGACATATTAAACAGAACTTGCAACAAATTGGTTAGCATTAAGGGAAAGCTGAACAGCAAAATATTTTTAGCCAAAGAACCTTCCGTTAAATTGACGGTCTTATTTTTCATTAATCGCTCCGTATGATTTTATAATTTATATTGTAGCACAAAAAACGCCGTTTAACAAGCGTTTAACGGGATTAACGATTGTATTTTATACATTGCCGCAACATAAATTAATGTACTATATCAGACATAATATACGATTCTATCGTTTTTTACAATATTCATGCTTATTATCGGTCAAAATTGATATTTGACAATAAATAATATTTTCGTAGACTGTCCGTCATTTTCAAACAAACACGAATGTCGATATTTGGGATACTTGACAAAACAAGAGTAATGTGTTAAAATAAAACACACTAATAATTTAAGCAAGGATGCATATGAAAATCAAAACGAAACAAACGGATTACAATCGGGTTTTAACTCTTAAAAAACCGAAAAGATTAAAACCGAAAAAACCAAGCTTCATACTCAGCACTCTCATTCGAATTATTTCCGAATCGGAACTTAATAAAGTTAATTTTACCTATGAATTCAAAGACAGGGATAATATTAAAAAAGGACCTTATCTGATTTTAATGAATCATTCGAGCTTCATCGATCTTGAAATAGCTTCAAAAATATTCTATCCCATGAAATACAATATCGTCTGTACGTCGGACGGATTCGTAGGTAAACGTGCGTTAATGCGCTCTATCGGCGGAATTCCAACAAATAAATTTACCTGCGATACAAAACTAATCGGCGATATAATTTATTCGCTAAAAAAGAATAAAACAAGCGTGCTTATGTACCCGGAAGCAAGCTATTCTTTTGACGGTACGGCAACCGCTCTGCCTCGAGGACTCGGAAGACTGTTAAAAATGATCGACGTACCCGTTTTAATGGTAAAAACATTCGGAGCTTTTGCGAGAGATCCGCTTTATAATTGCCTAAACAAACGCAAAGTCAACGTTTCTGCGAAAGTAAAACTCTTGTTTTCGCAACAACAAATAAGAACTCTCGACGCCGAACAACTGAGCGACATTCTCGATAGCGAATTCGATTTTGATAATTTTGCATGGCAATACGAAAATAAAATTTCGATAAAAGAACCCTTCCGCGCGGACGGTTTAGAAAAAATACTTTATAAATGTGCAACTTGCGGAAACGAATTTTCAACAACGGGTAAAGGCGACAAATTTATTTGTTCCGCCTGCGGTAAAACATATATCCTGTCAGAATTCGGTCAATTAATCGCAGAAGACGGGAAAAGCGAATTCGTACATATTCCGACATGGTACAAATGGCAACGTGATTGCGTTAAAAACGAGTTAATACGAAACGAATATAACGTAGACATTCCCGTTTCAATTGGCGTTTTAACCGATTTCAAAGCCATATACATGATAGGAAACGGACGATTAAAACACAATAAAGACGGATTTGCATTGTATTCGGACGACGGGAAATTAAGTTACACTCAAAATCCTTTAGCTTCTTACAGTCTATATGCGGATTATTATTGGTACGAGATTGATGATGTCATTTGCATAGGAAACAATAATATGCTATTTTATTGTTTTCCTCTAAATAAAAAATATCCCGTTGCAAAAATTCGACTCGCAACGGAAGAATTATATAAAATGTTAAAATGCAAATAACTCGCTTGTTTTCCATATAAAAACCATACTAAAAAACCCGACATTAATTGTCGGGTTTTTAATTACGATTCATATTAACGATTAGACTGATATGCGATATATTCTACACCGTCAAAACTTTCGGTTGTTTCGAGTTTGGTATAAGCCGCACTTTCGCCGACCAAATAGGATCCAAGCTCTTCAGCATTATAAACATCGGTTGCGATATATACGCTTATGTTTCTTTCCACGCTACCGTAAGAACATTTATATGCGGTCGCGGTAAGATAACCGAGGTAAGACGCTCTGTTCAATTTATTTAAACCGGTTGCGCCGTTGAAATAAACTTTTTTAATGTTATCGGACTCATAAAAAGCATTGCTTCCTATCGAGAAAGATCCTTTGTTATTAACCACAACCGTTTCCAACGAATCACATTTACTAAAAGCCAATCTTTCGATAGAGCTAACCGATTCGGGAATAGTAACCGACTTCAATGCCGAGCAACCAAAGAACGCATTTGCAGCTATCGTCTTCAACGACGAACATTCTCCGAGATTTACGTCGCTAAGCTTAACACATCTGAAAAACGCGTTGTTAGATATAGCAGTAAGCGTCGAGGGCAGCTTTACGGTAGTAAGCGCAGAACATTCTTTAAATGTGTCTTCCGGTATTTCAGAAACGGGCAAAGCGCTTAAATCAACCGTTTTCAAAGAATTAAGACCGTAAAACGCGCTATCCTCGATAGAAAATACTCCGGAATCGATTTTAATACTTGAAGCGTCTGTTGCTCGTATGAGCTTACCTGTAGCCACTTCTATAAGGCAATTATCTTTAATAACAAAACACGTATTGCTTTTATCTATAGTTATTTTACTGAGATTATAGCAATTTTTGAATGCGTTTTCGCCAATACTTGTTACGTCCGGTCCGATTACCAACTCCTCCAACGAGCTCGCGTTATAGAACGCATAAGAGCCGATAGACGAAACGTTTTTATTAACAACTACTTTTTTGATATCGCAAATGCGGTCTTCCCACTGTCTGTCGACAACAACCTGATTCTTTTCGTCAAAAACATAATCGTCCCAATCTTCGGGAGAATCTCCTTTGCTGAACATCGTAAATAATCCGTCAGATTTAAGGGAAAAAGCAAGCGTCGCCGCGTCGACATCGAGATATCTGCTCAGCACTATAGTAGGCTGACAAGCAGTCAAAGCAAACATAACAGCAACGACAAAACATGACGCTATAAGTATTTTAATTTTCTTCATAATTTTCACTCCGTTAATTTGGTACATACGTTACCGATTAATCTTCATATATTATAGCACAAAGATTTACAAAAATCAACCACTTTTAATAATATCCCAACTACTTTTTAGTTTTTTCCGACACAAAAGACGATTCCATTCCAAGGTTCCAAATTTTTTTTATATTTATCAGTCAACAAATCGCGTTTCGATTCAGAAAAAACGTATTCTTCGGTTCCGATATTTACGTATATCGCTATTTTTTCACCGCCGCAAATACGACAAAAACCGAACACTCCGTTATCCCTTTCTTCGGACTCGTATTCACCCTCCGCAAAAACTCCGACATATTCTTTTCGTATTTCACCGAGCTTCTTATAAAAATCGATAAGATCTTCGTCTTCTTTGCCCCAAGGATAGCATTTTCGGTTAAATGGATCTTCAAAGCCGTCAAGTCCCGCTTCGTCGCCATAATACAAACACGGTACTCCGGGCAAAAAATATTGCAATATTGCGGCTATTTTTAATTTAGCTTTCGCTTCTTCGTAATTATTCAATTTCGCAACGGCACGTTCGTCTTTTGCATCCGCTCTATCGTATTTACCGAACACAGTAATGGCTCGAGGCGTATCGTGAGTATCTATTACGTTCATAAGAACGTTCAACGTTCGTGCTGGATACGCGTTTATAAGTTCCCTGACAACGTTATCGAGCTTGTTCGCGTCAGCATTTTTTATAAAATCCAAAATCGCGTTTTTTAGAGGATAATCGGTTACCGAATCGAGCTGCGCGCCCAAAAAATAAGGCCGCAATTTTCCGTAAGCATATTTCGTTGCCGCGTTTTCCCAAACTTCGCCCAAAACAAGCGCGGACGGATTTTCTGCTTTTGCGGCTGCGGTCAAATTACATAAAAACTCGTCCGGCAACTCGTCCGCAACATCCAATCTGAAACCTGCTACGCCCATGTTTATATATCGCCTGATTATTCCGTCCTCTCCGTTGATGTATTGATTAAACGAAGGCGTGTCCTCTTTGACGTTCGGAAGAATTTTAATTCCCCACCAACATTCGTATAAATCGGGATAGGATTTAAATGTATACCAATCGTAATACGGACTGTTCTTCGAATTGTACGCACCCGCTTCGGTATATCTGCCGTATTTATTGAAATAAACGCTATCTGCACCCGTATGAGAAAATACGCCGTCAAGAATTATTTTGATATTTTTTTCTTCCGCCTTCGAAATAAGTTTTGACAAATCTTTAAGCGACCCGAAATCCGAATCCGTTTTGCCATAATTCGCAGTATCGTATTTATGATTGGAAAACGACTCAAAAATCGGATTCAGATATATGCACGTAACGCCGAGTGCTTTCAGATAATCGAGTTTTTCGACTATTCCGTCGAAATTTCCTCCGAACATATCACGGTTTTCGACTATTCCGTCCGCGTTGGGTTTATAAGTCGGTGTTCCACCCCAATCGTCGCGATAAATCATGCAATCCTTCGTCTTTTTTCGTTCGCCCCCTATTGCAAATCGATCGGGGAATATTTGATAAAAAATTCCGCCCTTCAACCAATCCGGCGAATCGTACTTTTCTTCGTATGCGATAAGAATCCATTTTTGTCCGTGATTTTCGCACGCATTCAGCGATTCGTCGCCATAAAAGGCTTTACCGTCCGCTTCGAAATAATAACGATACAAACCGACCGTAGTTATTTCGAGCGTATAAGAATATCCTCCGTTCACGGGATACATTTCGTATCCGACAAGCTGTTCGGCATCGCCTTCTTTTTTTAACATCAAAAATACTCGTTCGGCATTTGCTCGAACGGTAAATGTTACGGGCTCGTTGATTTTCACCGCGCCCGTTATGCTTTTATTCTGTTTATTTAACGGATCGTATTGTAATTGCATTCGTTGTTTCCATAAACGCGCGCGCAACGTTTTTGACACATCGCGCGCGACAAATCTTTTTATTTAACTCTTTTCAAATGCCAAATATTCGCGGCATATTCGTCAATGCTTCTGTCTGCGGCAAAAATACCGGCTTCGGCAATATTTATAAGCGACTTCCTATTCCACTCGCGCTTATTTTCATATGTTTTATCGAGGGCGTCAGAAGCTTTAAGATAATCTCCGAAATCTTTCAAACACATGTACGGATCGGCAACATAGTTGGTTCCGACCGCCAAATAGTCGGCAATATCTGCAAAACTTTGTCCGTTGAATCCGTGGCGTAATTCATCGACCACACGTCGAATAGTCAAATCGGACGAATAAATATGCGAAGCGTTATATCCTTGTTTCCACTCACGCTCGACTTCTTCCGCACGCAAACCGAATATGAATATATTGTCAGCACCGACTCGTTCGCATATTTCCACGTTAGCGCCGTCCATGGTTCCCAACGTCAACGCGCCGTTCAACATAAATTTCATATTGCTCGTGCCGGACGCTTCTTTGCCCGCAAGAGATATTTGTTCCGAAACCTCGCTTGCAGGAATTAAATGTTCCGCTTTAGTTACGTTGTAGTTTTCGAGGAACATGACGTCCAATTTTTCTTTAACCGCAGGTTCGAACTGGATCTGCGCCGACAAACAATTAATAAGACTTATAATTCGTTTCGCATGATAATATCCGCCGGCTGCTTTCGCTCCGAAAATAAATGTCTGAGGCGTTACTTCTTTATTCGGATTATCTTTGATATCGAGATATAATTTGACAATTTTAAGAACATTTAAAAGCTGGCGTTTATATTCGTGCAAACGTTTAATCTGAGTATCGAAACGAGATTCGGGATTAAGTTTGAAGCCCGTAGAATCTTCGATATATTTTGCAAAATCTTCTTTATTTTTGCGTTTTATGTCATCAAGCGCGTCAAGAACGGAATTATCGTCGACGTAATCTTTCAATGCGATAAGTTTCGACGCGTCTTTTATATAGCCTTTACCTATCAATTGAGCAATCAATGCGGCAAGGCGCGGATTGGATTGATTCAGCCATCGGCGATGAGCTATGCCGTTTGTGACGTTGGTAAATCGCTCCGGTAAAATATCATAAAAATTCTTAAAAACGCTGTCTTTTATTATTTCGGAATGAAGAGCGGACACTCCGTTTATGCTGTGCGAACCGATAACCGACAAATTAGCCATTCTGACTTGACCGTTTCCAATAACGCACATGGCTTTTAACTTATCTTCGTAAACGTCCTTATGTTCGCCTCTAAAACGCGCGTCGATTTCTTTTATTATCATGTATATGCGCGGCAACTTGATTTTAAAAAGATCTTCGCCCCACTTTTCGAGCGCTTCACTCATTACCGTATGATTAGTGTACGCTATCGTGTTTACCGTCATATCCCAAGCTTTTTCCCACGAATAACCGTGTTCGTCCATAAGAAGACGCATAAGTTCCGGAACAGCCAACGCAGGATGCGTATCGTTTATATGAATAGCAACCTTTTCTGGCAAATTGTCAAGCGTTCCGTAATCTTTAATATGATCTTTGATTATCGATTGCAGACTTGCACTTACGAGAAAATATTGCTGAGAAAGACGCAACTGTTTGCCTTCATAATGATCGTCGGACGGATAAAGAACTTTAGAAATAATTTCGGCCTCGTTATCAGAACGCATAGCGTTCATATAATCGCCCTGAGTAAAGGACTTCATGTCAAAATTATTCACGCCGGTCGCTCTCCACAAACGTAACACACTTACTCCTTTACTGTCATAACCGCTTACCATAACGTCATAAGGTAAAGCTTCAATTACCGACGCGTTTTTGTGTTCAACGTGAAGTCCGTTATTATCCCAATGTTCTTCGAGGTAACCTCCGAGTTTGACAGTAAAGCTTTTATCCGAACGAGGCATCATCCATACCTCGCCCGTATCGAGCCACATGTCGGGCAATTCGACCTGCGTATTATAAACAATCTTCTGTTTAAACAAACCGTATTCGTAGCGAATGGAAAATCCCATTGCCGGATAATTTTCGGAAGCAAGACTGTCCATAAAGCAAGCGGCAAGACGTCCGAGTCCGCCGTTACCCAATCCTGCGTCGGCTTCCATCTCGTATAATTGCTCAAGAGTGATTCCGCTATCCGAAATTGCATCCCCGACCAGTTTGGTCATTCCGAGATTATACAAATTGTTTTTTAAGCTTCTGCCTATCAAAAACTCCATACAAAGGTAATAAACTCGTTTACTGCCTTTTTTTCTGACATTTTGATTAAATTCCTGTTTCTTTTTTAACAATATATCTCTCAACACCAACGCTATCGATTTATACATCAATAACGGCGTTGCGTTTTGATACGGCGTCGCGTAATATTTTGTCAATTTATCGGTAATAGCCTCTTTCAAAGACGCTGAAGTAAATTCCATGTTTTCCTCCAATGTAGCTAAAAAGTTCAAGATTCTCACCCCATATCATCTTTTCTTCGATCAAAATCTAAAACATTTCGTCATAAAACGCCTGATATTTATTCGCGCTTTCCGTCCAACTGAAATCACATTCTATAGCTCGTGCACGCAACTCTTCCCATATATCTTTATATGCGTAATACAAGCCAACCGCTCTGTCCACGGCATATTTAAACGCGTTTGCGTCAGCGGCTTCGAAGGTAAATCCGTTACCGCTATGTCCGTCGCCGCAATCGACGATGGAATCTGCCAAACCGCCTGTTTTTCTGACTACGGGAACAGTTCCGTATCTCAAAGAAATCATTTGACTCAAACCGCACGGTTCAGACAAACTCGGCATAAGAAATATATCCGCTCCGGCATAAATTTTTTGCGCGAGATCTTTATTGAACGTGATTATAGCGTGCACGCGGTTTCCGTAAAGATTCTGCATGTGACGGAAGAAATTTTCGTGATCCGAATCTCCCGTACCGAGAATGACGAACTGAGCGCCGCTGTTCATGATGTCGTTAAATATTCTGCGAACAAGAGAAATTCCTTTATGATTCACGAGTCGGCTTATCATCGCTATAACCGGAACGCCGGGATCTTCGTTCAACCCTAACATTTTTTGAAGTTCGGCTTTGTTCGCGGCTTTATTGCGAATATCGTCTTTGGAATAATTGGCAAAAAGCGACGGACTGGTTTCGGGATTATAAACGTCGATATCGATTCCGTTAAGAATTCCGCGCAATTTGTGTCGATTCTTTCTTAAAACGTCTTCGAGGCCGTGAGCGTATTCCGGACGCAGTATCTCTTCCGCGTAAGTCGGACTGACCGTGGAAATATAATCTGAATAATCTATTGCGCCCTTCATAAGATTTATGCAACCGTGCCAATCGAGCGACATATATTCGTTTTTGGAAATTCCGAACAAATCCTCGATTATTGACGGTGAAAACTGTCCCTGATACTCTATATTATGAATGGTAAACACTGTACGAATATTATTATATCCGACTCTGTACATGTAATATAGTTTATAATAAATAGGCACGAGCGCGGTATGCCAATCGTGACAATGCAAAACCTGTACGTCGAAACCGAGCATAGGCATCAATTCGAGCACGGCGCGCGAAAAGAACGCGAATCTTTCACCGTCGTCACCGTAACCGTAAAGCGAATTGCGTTTGAAATAATATTCGTTATCGACAAAATAATATATCACGCCGTTATAATCTAGCTCAAATAATCCGCAATATTGGTTTCTCCAAGCAAGAGGAACGTATATATTACCCAAAAACCGCATCTTTTCTCTATATTGAGCGGCTACACTTTCATACAAAGGTAAAATTACGCGCGCTTCGTATTTTCCGAGCTTATTAAGACTTGCAGGCAAAGAACCAATTACTTCGCCCAAGCCGCCCGTTCCGGCAAAAGGGAATCCTTCGCTAGCTACGTAAAGAATACCCGGACGGGAAACTTTTATGCTTTCGACATTAGCGGTCGAAACTTTTTTTACCGTAGATTTTCTTGTCTTTTTAACGGGAGCGTCTACGCTTGCCGTTTCGGGGGACGAAGCGGCTGTTACGGTCTTATCTGCGGACTTTTTTGTCGTCTGAGTTTTTTTCGTTGCCATATTTTGTATCTCCTTAAGAAAAATTTAATAATTGTATGATACTTAAGCGAACAAAGCCGTTCGTGATCACACAAACAAAGCCATCGTTCGTTACCTTTAGTTTTTATATTATAGAATTTTCGGGAATAAAACTCGGATGAGTTTGATGTCCGCTAAGTTCGCGACCTTTTAGAACTCGAACGTTTTTATCCGTAATCACGCAATTTAATCTGCTATCCTCGCCTATCTCCGTGTTCGAGAACACAATAGAATCTTTTACCACAGCGCCTTTAGCCACCTTAACGCCTCGGAACAAAATCGAACCCGTTACCTCTCCCTCTATCACGCATCCGTCGGCTATGAGAGAATTACGAACTTTGGCGGTAGCTGTTATTTTACACGGTGCGCTGTCGCGAACGGTAGTGTAAATTTCACCGCCATCAGATCTGAACAAGCCGTCGCGTACGTTTTTGTCGAGCAACTGCATAGAATTACTGTAATAATTACATATGCTGTCTATGCTGGCAAAGTACCCTTTATGTTCGTAGCCGAATATTCTGTATATATCCGTTCCGCGTATTAATACATCGCGCGAAAAACTTTTATAGCCCATTTCTTCGGCATTATCGATAATTTTTAACAAAAATTCTCTGTCTATAACCAAAATATTGACAAATACGTTTATCGTACCCGTATTGTTTATAGAATTAACGACTTTCGTTACTCTGCAGTCGTCGTTTAACGTCAATTTCGTGCGAGTCTTGGTATCGACGCCTTCCCCGATAACTTTTTTGCGATATACGATGGTTATATCCGCGTTGTTCTTTTCGTGATAATCCACGATGTCCGAATAATCTATATTGCATACGTTGTCGCAATCCGACATTACCACGTATTTTTCGGTACAATCCCTCAAATAATATGCAGCGTCGGAGATAGCCTCAAAACGCGACGAATAAAGTTTTGACTGCTCTTTTCCGAATGGAGGCAAAAGCCGCAATCCGCCGTTCTTTCGCGATAAATCCCAACTTCTTCCCGATCCGACATGTTCCATAAGCGATTGATAATTATACTTGGTGATAACGCCCACATTGGTTATTCCGGAATTAACCATATTAGATAAAACGAAATCAATAAGCCTGTATCTTCCTCCGAAAGGAACGCTAGCAAGCGTTCTTGCCGCAGTGAGTTCGTTCATTTCTTTTCCGTGAATATTACTGAAAACTATTCCTACCGATCTGTTAGCCATAATTAATTCTCCAACCCGTTATCGTTCGCTATATCGTTTTTTACGACGCGTGATCTTCCGACGAGAGTGATATGATATTTATCCGACTTTTCGTTGCCGATTTTAACATTATCTTCGACAACAACGTTTTCGTCGATGATTCCGTAATTGATACGTACGTTTTTACCTATTTTCGTTCCTCGCATTATAACGCTGTTTTCTATAACGCTGCCTTCACCTATTGTAACGTTTTCGGAAATAACGCTGCCTATTACCGTTCCGTTAATTTCGCAGCCCGTCGTTAAAATCGAATTCTCTACGGAACCGTTTTTGCCGAAATAAGTTGGCGGTAACGGAGCGTTACGCGAATAAATTTTAAGTTCCTGCTCGTTAAGATTCATTGCCGGATTATCACCGAGAAGATCCATATTTGCTTCCCATAAAGAAGTTACCGTTCCGACGTCTTTCCAATATCCGTCAAATCTGTAAGCAAACAGACGCATTCCCGATTTAAGCATATAAGGAATAACGTTTTTACCGAAATCGCCTTCGGACGAAGGATCGTTTTCGTCTCTTATCAGCTGTTCTTTCAACACGGATTTTTTGAAAATATATATTCCCATCGAAGCAAGCGTACTTTTAGGCTTTTTAGGTTTTTCTTCGAAATCGGTTATACGTCCCGATTGATCCGCGCTCATTATTCCGAAACGACTCGCTTCTTCTTCGGGAACGTCTATTACGGCAATCGTACAATCGGCGTCGTCTGAGATATGTTGATCCAGCATTTTGGAATAATCCATTTTATAAATATGATCGCCGCTGAGAATCAATACGTGCTCGCTTTCGTACTTATCCAAAAAATTCAAATTCTGATAGATGGCGTTTGCTGTGCCTTTATACCAAAGCGAACCGGCTTTAGCCTGATAGGGCGACAACGTAAAAACTCCGCCGTCATTGCGATCGAGATCCCACGGTTTTCCGTTTCCGATGTATTCGTTAAGAACAAGCGGTTCGTATTGCGTAAGCACGCCTACGGTATCGATTCCGGAATTGGCGCAATTACTGAGCGGAAAATCGATAATGCGATATTTTGCGCCGAATAAAACTGCCGGTTTTGCAATTTTTTCAGTCAACGCGTACAATCTCGTTCCTTGCCCGCCCGCGAGCAACATAGCCACACATTTCTTTTTTTTCATTCTTTTTCCTCCTTATCCTTTACAAGATATAATCCCGACATAGGTTCTATGTTCAACGTCAAACTGTTCTCCTTTCCGTGAGAACTTTTTTTAACCGTTTTATGTTTTTTTCTTCCCTTTTTCCAGCCGTTTTGCGTCGAACAAAGCGTCTCAGTATATGTTCCCGACGGACATCCGAATGTATAGTTTTTTCGCTCGCACGGAGAAAAGTTAAACACGCATATAACATAACTGTCCTCTCCGTCCGTCCTGGCATAGACGATTATATTCTGAAATTTATCGTCAACTACCAACCATTCGAACCCGTCGAAAGAACAATCGAGTTTCCACATGGCAGGCGTTTTGACGTAAAAATCGTTTAACGCCGCAGTGAATTTACACGCACTCAAATGCGCAGGATAATCAAGAAGCAACCAATCCAATTGTTGTTTATAATTCCACTCGATAAACTGAGCAAATTCCGTTCCCATAAAAAGAAGTTTTTTGCCCGGGTGTCCGAACATATTCATCAAATAATTTCGCCAACCGGCAAACTTCATTTCGTATTCGCCCGGCATTTTATTTAAAAGCGAACATTTCCCGTGAACTACCTCGTCATGGGAAACGGGCAAAATATAGTTCTCCGAGAACGCATAAGTCAAACCAAACGTAAGATTATTGTGCATTCCGCTACGAAAAACAGGATCGGCTTTCGCATAAGACAACGTATCGTTCATCCAACCCATGTTCCATTTGAAATTAAAACCCAAACCGCCTTCTCGAATAGGTCCGGTCACTTTCGACCATGCGGTCGACTCCTCAGCAATCATCATGGCGTAAGGATGCGTTTTAGAAACATAAGTATTTAATTTTTGCAAAAAAGCAACGGCTTCCACGTTTTCCCTACCGCCGTTCTTGTTTGGCAACCAATTGTTTTCCCTGCCGTAATCCAAATACAACATGCTCGACACGGCGTCGACTCTCAGTCCGTCGACATGATAAACGTCAAACCACATCATCGCGTTTGAACAAAGAAAAGTTTGAACTTCGCCTTTGCCGTAATCGAAACAACGCGTCCCCCATTCCTTGAATTCTTTTCTCTCTTCTATTGACGGCTCATAAAGCGGCTGACCGTCGTATTCGTAAAGCCCCGGCGCATCTTTCGAAAAATGTCCCGGTACCCAATCCAAAATTATTCCGATATCCGCTTTATGTAAGCTTTCGACAAGATAAGCGAAATCGGAAGGCGTTCCGTATCTGGACGTCGGACTGAAATAATTGGTTATCTGATAACCCCAACTTCCGTCAAAAGGATGCTCCGCAATCCCCATAAGTTCCAAATGCGTATAGCGCATTTTTTTTAGATAAGGCACTATTTCGCGAGCGAATTCTTTGTATGTATAATAATTCCCGTCGGCATGCGTTCGCCAAGAGCCGATATGCGCTTCGTATATCGATATCGGAGAATTATACATGTCTTTCCCTCGTTTACGCCGAAAATATTGCCCGTCGTTTATTTTAATTTTTCCGATGTCGTAAACTTTACTGTTGCAATTACCGTTCTTTTCCGAATGTACAGCATAAGGATCGGATTTATATATTTTGTTGCCGTTCGCCGTTATCAAAAATTTATAACCGTCGAACTTTTTTACGCCTTTTCTTTTTAACGTAAAAATACCCGTTCCGTCATTCTCCATTATATCGGAAAACTCTTCCCAATCGTTAAAATCCCCTATTACGCAAACCGAATCGGCATGAGGCGCCCAAGTTCTAAAAACGGCATTTCCCGTATCTTCGTCGAATACGCAACCCATATATTTATAAGCGTCGTACAATTCGCCTTGATGAAACTGCGTTACAAACTCTGTTTTTGCCATAAGTCACCTCGCGTAATAGAATAAAGCCCCACAATGTTGTCTACGAACGAACAATATATCCCTTTCTTGTATTATTATACACCATAATTAATTTTTTTTCAAGACCATATTGAAATTTTTTATAAATTTTTTATGTAAATT
>CAZQAC010000018.1:0-29815 GCA_964591125.1 uncultured Lachnospiraceae bacterium | reverse complement strand
GGATTATTAATTTTATTACCATTTTTATCTTTTATTTTTCGTCTTAAAAACGGAATTAATTGAACATCGCCCCTCAACCATCGTAAATTACGGGCAAGTTCTTTATCAAAACTGTTCGGTGCCGATTCAAACGCCATTTCATCGCTTACTACAACATTTGCAAAAGTACCCTCTAAAAAATCGTGACTCAAAATCCTGTCATCAGGGAAAGCGTTTTTTAACGATTCGTTAAATCTCTTTACTTTGTAAATACCTTTACCGGTAAAATTCGAACATCCCAAAACATCCTGTTCAAAATCTATAGCATTTGATCCGTAATTTCCGGTGGATTGAGAATAGAATAATTTAGCATAAAGCGAACTTTGAATTTCGGTTGCTCTAACTTTACTTTTCAATCCTATTATAACATAGTCGTTATTTATCGGATGCATAATCATGGAGAGCAATTCGTCGGCGCAAAAAATAACGCTATCCTCGTCTAAAGTAATAACGTAATCATACCCCGTTTTTAAATTACACATATACTTAAATTTATTCTCATCACTGCTTAATATATAATCGTTAAGATCATATATCGCACCGCGTTTTTTTTCATATCCTCGATAGATTTTTTCTTTTTCGCTTTTGATTCTTTTTCGTATTGCAATGCCAAAATTCTCTTTTACCGCCATTTTACATAAATAGTCAGATATTTCATTTTCTTCCATTGAAAAATAATTGTTTACAGACGGCATAAAATCACATAAAATACAACAGTCATAACCTCTGTTTGCATATTTTAATGTCAAAATATGATTTACGGCGCGCTTTGCGTCATTCATTCCGTTTATCAAATTCACCGCAACGATTAAAGTTTTCGTTCTGTCAATATCTTCAATCGGTGTCGATAAAACTTTTCGATGCTTTTTTCCTATCGATAAAAAACTCCCGAAAATATTCTTTATAACAAAATAAATTAAAATAGAAAACAATCCTACTAAAATATTTTTCGTTGCGTAAACCAATAAAACGGTAATCGATATAGATACAAGCAAACACAAAACACAATACGTCTTACCGTTTGTTTTGTCATCATTTTTCAAGAAAGAGTAAATTCCGCCGCTACTTTTCGTTATTTTTTTAGCAAAAATCATCTCATTATCGTTTTTCTTTGCAGAATTGATTCTTCCTAAAATATAAAATTTACTTTTCTCATCGGAAGCCGCAAACATTGCATCATTTTCCTCTAAATAACGAGCAGTACTGGATAATCTCAATAAAAAATCGGATGAACATATTTCGCTTATATTTTTCAACGAACAGATAACTGATGAAAAATTCACTTTCAAATCCGATATTTTTTTATAATAGGCATTTTCCAAAGCATCGTACTCTAATCCGTTATCAGAAAGCATGTTCATTATTTGGCGGCAAAAATTATTGTCAGCATTCTTTAATATGGTAACGATATAAACACTATCGGAAATATGTTTAATTGAAAAATTTCCTTTAACAGCATCTTTTTCAGCCAGTCGAACCGTTTTCTTTAAATTAACGACATATTCTACTAAATTTCTTAAATAATTCAACAAACCGAATTTCGCCGCGTTTTCTATTGCACAAATTTCCGATACATTCAACAAATAAAAACGCTGAAAGCCATTAATGGCAGTATTTATGTTATCTACGGTAAATTCTCCGCAACAATTTTCAGCACAAAATGACATTAATGAAAATATAATCGGCATCTGTTGTAATGACGGCAAATCCGTATAATCGAATTTAACGTTGTTTAAACCAATTAAAGCTGATTCTACTTCCGAAAATTCATTGATAATTATCTTTTCGAATTCGAATAATTCGCTATACTTTGAATTTTTATTAGTTAATCGTTTATAAAAATCACTTACCGTTTTTTTAATCGATCTTAAATAAATTTCAGCATTATTTTCTGTTTTTACCGTTGAATAATACTCACCTATTTCTTCGCATTTAACACGCAATAAATCTAAAGATAATTTTCTGCTGTTTATATTTTCAGGCATAATCGTCTCCTAACGATGATTATAGCCCAAATATCAAAAATCATACAAAATTAAAATTATTATATTTTAAATAAACTTAAAATTAAACATATACAAAAAAACGCGAAACAGACAAAAACAGTCGCAACGCGTTTATTCGATAATCTGATATACATAACTTTTAACGACAATAAATCGGCACAATTCAACAAACATAAATTAGTATCTTTAGCGTAATTCTAAATAAAAAAGAGCCGTTAAACTAACGCACAAAAACATCAAAACGTTTCATAACGCCAATACAGCTCTTTTTAATCACAAATTATTTTATTATTTGACACGTTCCATATATGTTCCGGTTCTTGTATCGACACGAATTTTCTCGCCTTGGTTAATAAACAAGGGAACCTGAATATTGAAACCGGTCTCTAATTTTGCAGGCTTATTACCTGCTTTGGATGTATCACCTTGTATGCCAGGTTCCGTTTCCGTAACAGTAAGCTCAACGAAATTCGGCGGCTCAACACTGAAAGCGCTTCCTTTGTAGAACTGAATAGTTACCATCATTTCTTCGATTACGAACTGCATCGCGTCTTCTACGATGTCATAATTCAAAGCAATCATTTCAAACGATTCCATATCCATAAAATAATACAAATCGCCATCATTATAAGAATACTGCATATCCTTTCTTTCAATATGCGCAACCGGATATTTATCCGTCGGGTTAAATGTTTTTTCGAGAACTTGTCCGGTTACGACGTTTTTAATTTTCGTACGAACAAACGCAGCTCCTTTACCCGGTTTAACATGCTGAAAGTCTACAATAACATAAACTTTACCTTCCATTTCAAACGTTACGCCTTTTCTAAACTCTCCTGCTGATATCATACAATCCTCCTAGAAATTGATATTTTTATTTGCTAAAGTCGTTAAATTTTCTATTCCGTCTTCTTTAACCAAAACTAAATCTTCAATACGAACACCGCCGATTCCTTCCACATATACGCCCGGTTCAACTGTAACAAGCATATTTTCAGACAAAACTTCACTGCTTTTCGGGCTCAAAAAAGGTCGTTCGTGTATGTTTACACCGACGCCGTGACCTAACGAATGAGTAAATTCATCCCTAAATCCGTCTGCGGCTAAATGCTCTCTTACAATCGTATCGATAAAACGACACGATACACCGGCTTTAATTCGTTCCAAAGCAAAAACCTGTGCAGCCTTAACGGCTCTATGTATACGAACTATCTCTTCAGACGGTTTCCCTAAAGAAAAAGTTCTTGTCATATCACCGCAATAACCACGATACTTTGCGCCGATATCAATAAGAATAATATCGTTCTTATCTAACTTCGTATCGGACGGCTTATGATGCGGACAAGCGGAATTAGCTCCGAAACATACGATATTATCAAAAGCCAGCCCGTCTGCTCCAAGCAATAGCATCTGATAAGTAATCTCGGCAGAAACAGCTTTCTCCGTAATTCCCGGTTTAATTTTCGGATAAGCGTTAATTAAAGCTTTCTGCGTTATCCACTCGGCTTTTGCAATATTGTCGATTTCCTCACTATTTTTAACCGATTGTGCTAATGCGATTTCCTCGTCTGCGGGGATAAACTCAAATTCAGAAAGAGCGTTCTTTAACTGTTCGAATTGCTCGACACTTAAAGATTTGCTTTCATATCCTATTTTTGTTACATTAAGCGCAACAAGCTGAGTTTTTATATCCTCATACAGACCGTTACCGGAAAGCGTTACGACATGGCAATCTTTACAAACTTTTTCGGCATCCGTCGCATAACGCAAATCGGTAATGAAAATTTTTACATTATCGAGCACTATTACGCAACCGAACGAAGACATAAACGAAGTATAATAAAAACGATTAGCTTCATTAAAAAGCACAAGTGCAGTTTTGTTCTCTGACATACTTTCAAACTCCTATGACTATATTCTAACATAAAAATGAAAAAAAGTTAAGTATTTTTATGGCATTTTTTCATTTTTAACGCATCATCTGCCATAATTTCTTTAGATTCGCAAATAATAACCGGTTCCAAAGCATATTCGTCCACAATTTCCGCAAAATACTCGTATTCGGGACCGTAAATATTATCCTCTAGAGTAAGATGTTTTATCTCACCACAACTGCCGTACATTATTTTAGAAAAATGAACATGCAGCCTTTTTGCTTTCTCACCCAAAACGCCCAAAGCGTAATCGATTATTCGTTTATAATCGTCTTTGCTTTTTATTCCGCCTTGCGAATAACTGTTAATATGTCCGAAATCGAAACATGGAATCAGTTTATCGCTTAACTTGCAAAATCGAACTATTTCTTCTACCGTTCCTATTTGTTGCAACTTTCCCATTGTTTCCGGACAAAACATGCAATCGTTCAAATCGGCATAATTTTCAAGTTTATCTAAAAATTTTTCAAGATTTTTTTCTGCAAGATTAACGGCATCTATTCTGTTCATTTTACCACACGTCGCAGTATGAAACACTACTCTCTTCCCGGATAAAAGCTTAACGAATTTTGCAGAATTCAAGAGATAGCCGAAAGACTTTTCAATCATCTCGTCCGAAGGATTGGCAAAATTAATATAGTAAGGAGCATGAACAGACATGGATATATCGTATTTTGTAGCTTCATTCCCAATCTGCACAGCAGTGTTTTCGCTAAGCGAAACGCCTCTGCCAAATGAATATTCATAAGCAGTCAAACCTAATTCCGATAACCAAGCAGGAGCTTCCACAGTATGCTTATGCCCGCTTTCATAAAACGATTTAGAGTTCCCTGCCGGACCTATTCTTAACATATTCACCTCCCGATGTCTGTAAAGATTTGTTTTTTTAACTTAACCGCATCGTCGAATTTTTTTACATCTCTTAAACGCTTATAAAAAAACAGAGTAACATTTTTATCATAAAGATTACCAGAATAATTTTCGATAAACGATTCAATTGAAACCGTAAAATCGTTAAAAGTCGGCTTTGTTCCAATATTGGTAACCGATTTATAAAATCGTCCGTCTATATCACACATAGTACTATAAACGCCTGATTTCGGAATAATTTTACCAGATTTACATGTCAAATTTGCCGTCGGGAATCCAAATAAGTGGCCTTCACCTCGGCCATGAACAACTCGACCGGAAATATGATAAGGCGTACACAATAGCCTGTTTGCCACCTCAATTTCTCCGTTTGAAAGCAAACGCTTGACTAATGTTGACGAAACGGATTCGCCCATAGAATAACAATTATCTACCGCCCTAAAATATACATCGTTTTTTTTACAAAAATACGACAGCGTATCAATGTTGCCTTCGGCATTTTTTCCGTATCTATAATCGTAACCACAAATAAATCCACATACGTTATAATCGGCAAGCAACCGTAAAAGAAAATCTTCGTGACTTTGATTAGAAAACTCATTGTCAAAATTAAAAGTAATTATCTTATCGCAATATTCTCTCATAAGTAAAATTCTTTCATCTAGAGAATATATAATCGGCGAACTTTTAATATTATTCAAAAAAGTAATTGCCCCGCTTGTAACGTTCATTTCTTTTGCAATTGCTGACGCCTCCCTCAATACCGCGCGATGCGCAATGTGAACGCAATCAAAATAACCTAATGCAAGCACAATTCTATCGTTCATAATTAATCCTTCAAATAAGTTTTAATCTTAAAATATCCTTCATTATCCAATTCACCGATACCAAAAAATTCATCTCGACAATAAACCGTAAATTGTTGAGGCAAATCTTTATCGGGTTTAAATTTTATTCCATATGAAATTTTTTTATAATCGTCGTAAATAAAATCTATACGCGGCAAAAAAGACAAAACCGATTCGACCGGCGTAATTGCAGATTCGCCAATGAATTTAAGATGTTCCAAGTCGATTGACGAACTTATATCGAAATTACCACATTTCGTGCGCTTTATAGCGGTCATTGTAGCCAAAGATCCGAGAGAATATGCTAAATCACGACATAAACTCCTTATATATGTGCCCGAAGAACAGTGTATACGAAATAAATATTCATTGCCACTGCAGCATTCAATCATTTCAAACTTAAAAATTTCTACTTCCGATTGGTTTAGTGCAAAATCGACGCCCTTTCTCGCTAAATCATAAGCGCGTGATCCGTCAATGTGTTTCGCACTGTATTTCGGCGGTTCTTGTAATATTTTTCCGCAAAAATCTGCCAATTTATCCTTGATTTCACGTTTACTCGGCACTTTATCCGTTTTATTAATTAATAAACCATCTTTATCCAAAGTATCGGTTTCAAAACCGAAACAAAATTTTGCCTCATATACCTTATCTTTTTCGAGCATAATATTGAACAATCTGGTGGATTTTCCTACGCCGATTAACAAAACACCTTCTCCTTGCGGATCAAGCGTTCCCATATGCCCTACTTCTCGAGTATGTAAAAATTTTCGAACAACGCTTACAACATGCTGACTTGTGCACCCGGATGGCTTATTAATATTTAATATTCCGTTCATATCAACTCTTCCGATAAAGCCGTAATTACCTTATTTATACATTGGTTATAGTCACCGTTCACAACACAGCCCGATGCCAAAACGTGACCTCCTCCTCCGAATTTCGCGGCCACTTTCGAAACATCGATTTTTTTTGAACGAAAACTAACCTTAAAACTGACAGGCGATTGTTGCGACATACATACAGCTACTTTAACGTCGCTAACCGTCATCGGATAATCGATAAGCCCTTCGGTATCCGACATCAAACAATTACATTCCGATAAATCCTTTTGAGTAAGTGCAATTAAACCGACTTGATTATTACAAAAATATCTTAATTTATTTATAGCCAAACCGATCAATTTTAATTTGCCCATAGAATTACTTCTATATAAATTATTAATCAGACAAGTGGCGTCAAAATCGTAATTGATAAGTTCGGCAGCTGCCGAAAATGTCGCGGCAGTCGTGTTATCGTGTCTAAAATGTCCTGTATCGGTAGATATTCCCATATATAAATTTTCTGCGATATCGGAATCGAATTGAGGATCGTTCTTAAATAAATAATATAATATCTCGCAAGTACTGCTTGCCGAATCGTCGACAATATTCAAACCACCGAAACAAGTATTTGTCGCATGGTGATCGATATTAACAGTGTTGGCACAATCAAAAAAATTGTCCGAATATTTACCAAGTCGAAATTCGTCCGCACAATCAAGCGAAATAGCCAAATCATAATCAAAATAATTAATATCGTTCAAATAGTTTGAATTTTTTATAAACGAATAATGAGCAGGCATTTCCGAATCGCACACGAAATCTACTTTTTTTCTTTTATTTCTTAGCAATTTACTAAGAGCAAAACCCGCGCCAAGGCAATCTCCGTCAGGTCTTATATGACATATTATAATACAAGAATCGGCGCTTTCAATTAATTCATTTATCGTTTTCATGTAAATCTTTTAATATTCCCTCTATTTTTCGACTATATTCCATTGACGAGTCGATTAAAAATTCCAATTCGGGAATAGATCTGATATCTCTGAATTCTTTCGCAAGTTCGCTTCTAATATATCTGGCCGACCTGACAATGGTATTATAAGTTATTTCGGCTTTATCTTTATCCCCGAAAATACTCAAATATACTTTTGCCGTTTTTAAATCGCGAGCGACACTTACCGAAGTTACGCTAACCAACTCTGTCACACGCGGATCTTTGAGTCTGTGCTCGATAATATCGGATATAACCCTCTGCATATCGCCGTTAAGTCTGTCTATTCTAAAATTCATTTAAACTCCGATTATTTTTTTTCTTCCAAAACATATGCTTCGATTTCGTCATTTTCTTTAAGTCCGACAAAATTTTCGATACTGATACCACATTCATATCCTTGCTGAACTTCTTTAACATCGTCTTTAAACCGTTTAAGATTGCTGATATTTCCATCAAACACAACAACATCGTTTCTGTAAACGCGAACTTTGCCGTTTCGAACGATTTTGCCGCTTATAACGTAAGAACCTGCGACCTCTCCAACGCTTGACAAATTAAAGACATTTCGTACTTGAGCTCTACCCATAATTTTTTCTTCGAGCTTAGGCGCAATCATACCCTTCATTGCATTAGCAACATCGTCTACCGCATCGTAAATTACATTATACAAGCGAATATCCACACCTGTATTTTCGGCTATGGTTTTAGATTCACTGTCGGGGCGCACATTAAATCCGATAATAATAGCATTGGAAACTCCTGCCAACATTAAATCGGATTTATTTATAGCTCCGACTCCGCCGTGAACGACCGATACCTTAACTTCTTCGTTACTCAATTTCTCTAACGACGTTTTTAACGCTTCGACAGAACCTTGAACATCGGCTTTTATAAGCAAATTGAGTTCCTTGATCTGTCCTTCGCTAATTTTATTGAACACATCGTCAAGAGTAACTTTTTGACCTTGATTTGCCTGCTCGTTTTTAAGTTTAGCAGTTCTTTCAGCAATAATTTGTTTTGCGGTTTTTTCGTCACCGACAACATAAATAGAATCACCTGCATTCGGCACGTCGGTAAATCCGAGAATAGATATGGGCGATGACGGACCAGCTTCCTTAATAGTTCTGCCTTTATCATCCGTCATGGCTCTCACTCTGCCGCACGTATATCCTGAAACAACGTAATCACCAACTTTGAGAGTGCCGTTTTGAATAATAACGTTCGCAATAGGACCTTTACCTTTGTCCAAGCGAGATTCAATTATAGAACCTCTTGCACTTCTGTTCGGATTTGCTCTAAAATTATAATATTCGGAAAGGAATAGAATAGTTTCCAATAACTTGTCTATGCCGTCGCCTTTCTTTGCGGAAATCGGAACCATCATAACATCTCCGCCCCATTCTTCAGGGACAAGATCGTATTCCATTAAATGCTGCTTAACTTTATCGATATTTGCGCCGGGCTTATCTATTTTATTAATAGCAACGACAATGGGCACCTTTGCGGCTTTCGCATGGTTAATCGCTTCTACCGTCTGAGGCATTACGCCGTCATCTGCAGCAACAATCAATATTGCTATGTCAGTTACCATTGCACCACGCGCTCTCATCTCAGTGAAAGCCTCATGGCCAGGAGTATCTAAAAACGTAATTTTTTCGCCTTTACACATTACGGAATAGGCACCGATATGTTGAGTAATACCTCCCGCTTCTCCGGATGCAACCGATGTTTTTCTTATAGCGTCCAACAATGACGTTTTACCGTGATCGACGTGTCCCATAACTGTAATAATCGGCGGACGTTTAATCAAAACACTTTCATCATCTGCTTCATCGTACTGAGCTTCCAGCTGTTCTTCCTTTGTCTGTTCGAGTTTCAGTTCGAGTTCTACGCCAAGTTCGTTTGCAACGAGTTCCATCGTTGCAAAATCAACAACACTGTTAATGTTCGTCATAATTCCTAGAATCATCAACTGTTTAATAATCTCTTGTGCGGTTTTTCCGATTTTCTCGCTCAATATTTTTACGGTAAGATTTTCTGTTGTTATGACGGCTTTTTCAATTTTTGCAGGAGGAGTGAAAACAACCTGAGGTTTTGCTTTTTTGTTTTTCAACTTACGCGTTCCCATTCGTTCTTCGCCGATGTCGTCAACAACAAAACCTTGACGTATAAGAGTGCGCTTAGAAAGCGTTTTCTTTTCTTCGCCTTTACCGTAAACGCGTTTCTTATCATGCTGTTGATTGCTGCTACGTCTATCCTTTGACGGAGTAATAAGCGGAGCAACGTCTAATTTAGACGTGCCAAACGTCTTTTTGCGTGCAAAACCGTTTTCGATGGTTTTGCCATTATTTTGAGAACCACTCTGCGCTTTATTGAACGGCTTTTTATCGTTTTGAATATTTTTTTTGTCGCCAAACGGTTTCCCGTTATTGTTTCTGGAATTACGCGGTTTAACAACAGGCTGAGGCGTTACCGGCGGAACAAAAATGCCTTTAATATAAGTAGGCACGCTATCGAATGTTTTTGTTCTTACTTCAGTTGCTTCGTTGTCTTGTTTAACCTGCATTTTTGTTTTTTCCTGCTTGATTTCGGTCTTTTCTTTTTTAACTTCTTTAACTTCGTCAACGACAGGATTTGCAACGGCAACGGGTTCCTTTGCTACTCGAATTTCAGGGTCTGAAGGAATCGGTAACGGTTTAGCTTTTTTCTCAGCCATTTCAGGTTTTTGTTTTGCCTTTTCGGCTTCCAAAACACGCTTCTTTTCAATCTTTTTATCTTTATAGGAAACAAGCGCTTTTTCAATTTTCTTTTGCAAACTTTTATATTTTACGGAAAGCGCCGTAAAAGAATCCTCAACATTGAGTCTATTAACCTTTACTATATCTTTCTCGACGTCCGTATTTTTATTGTTTTTAACCAATTATTTATCCTCCGATATTAAATCGTACTTACTTCTATCAAAATTCTTCAAAATCGCATCAGCCATTTGTTTATCTGTCAACGCTATTGCCTTACAGTTGGATCTATGAACTATTTCTTCGAGTTTAACCACGTTACACATCAATATAGGTGTGTTTTTTATGTTTTCTTTTAGTTTAAGAACGGTTTTCGGACTTAATGTGCTACATAAAACCACAAGATATTTTCGTTTTCCTCTCACAACGATGTTATCGGAACCGAAAATAATTTTACCGGCTTTAATCGCAAACCCTAACAAACTTGTCGTTTTATCTTGAACCGAATGCATTAATTTCCTCCAAGATACTTTCATATTGAACGACGGTAACATTGCGTTTGAATGCCCTGTTCAAAGCTTTTGTTTTTACGGCTTTAGAAACACATTCCGAACTATTGCAAATATAGGCGCCTCGACCATTCTTTTTTCCTGTAAAGTCTACCGAAATTTCCCCGTCAGAAGATTGAACTATACGTAACAAGTCTACTTTATCCCGCATTTCACGGCAAACTATACACATCCTTTGCGGAACGCTTTTTTGCGTCATGATAAATTATAAATCCCCCAAATCTTCCTCGAACACATCCGAGAAATCTTCTTTCTTTTCAACAACAGGAGCAACTTCTTCCGTAGATTCCTCGTTTTGAACCAACGATGAATAGGGCTTTACGTCAATTTTCCAGCCGGTTAATTTTGCAGCCAAACGAGCATTCTGTCCGTCTTTGCCTATCGCAAGGCTTAACATTTCGTCCATTACAACTACTTTTGCGGCGCGTTCTTCGTCGTTAACCTGAACCATAACAACTTTTGCCGGACTAAGCGCACGCGCGATGAATTCCAAAATATCGGGATCCCAAGGAATTATATCTATTTTTTCACCGCCTAATTCGGAAACTATAGCATTAACACGCATGCCTCTGTTTCCTACGCAAGCGCCGACCGCGTCGATTTTTTTATCTTCGCAGTAAACGGCCATTTTGGTTCTGTAACCTGCTTCACGAACAATAGATTTTATGGTAACCAATCCGTTTGCAATTTCGGGCACTTCAAGCTCAAACAAACGCTTAACGAATCCGGGGCATGTACGCGAAACCATAACTTGCGGTCCGCGATGACCCGCTTTAATTTTCTTCACGTAAACTTTTATCGTTTTTCCGGGAATATACTTATCGTTCGGAGCCTGATCCTGCGGCAATAAAACAGCTTCAACCTGCTTGTTAAGTTCGACATATACGTTATCGCCTTCTATTCTTCTTACTGCACAAGTAATAAGTTCATCTTCTTTTTGAGAAAGTTCGCTAAAAGCAATTTCTCCTTCGACTTCTCTTAATTTTTGCAAAATAACTTGTTTTGCCGTTTGAGCCGGAATGCGTTGAATGTTTTTTGCATCGACTTCTTCTTCAACGATATCTCCGACCTTATATTTTTTATTAATCAATCTTGCGTCTTCGAGAGAAATCTGCGTATCTTTATCGTCCACCTCTTCGACTACGGTCTGGTACGCGTAAACTTTCAAAGAATTTTTATCTGGATTAAGTTTAACGTTTATGGCTTTTGCCGTTCCCATTTGTTTTTTATATGCAATCGCGAGTGCGGTCTCAAGCGCCTCGATAAAAACTTCTTTTTTTATACCTTTCGACGCTTCGAGTTCCTCAAGCGCCATGTAAAAATCCTTGCTAATCATTTTTTACTTTTCCTCCGTTTAATTTATTCAAACTTAACAAGCGGACGCACATAGGCAATTTTATTGTTTTCTAAATTTATCACCTTACCGTCGGCGCTAATCGTCGTTACGTTTTCTTTTCTTTCGAGCAATATGCCTTCAAATACTTTTTTTCCTTGATGAGGGGCATATAATTTAATTTCTACTTCGCGGGAATAATTGCGTTCAAAATCTCTTTGCGTTTTGAACGGTCTGTCCAATCCAGGCGAAGACACATTTAAAATGTAAGGCTTATCGTCGGTCGGATTAAGTTCGTCCAAAAGCGGATCGATCGCCGTATGAACTTTTTCGCAATCGTCAAGAGATACGCCGCCGGGCATGTCGATATAAACGGTCAAATTCATATCTGCACCTTTCTTAACATATTCGACTTCGACAATTTCGCACCCCAAATCGGTAACCGTGGGATTAATAGTGTCAAAAACCGCTTGTTCTATTTTCAATTGAATACCTCCCATAAAAAGACTTAAGAGCGAACATCTCGTCCACTCTTAAGTACTAAACCATCTAAGCATGTATATTATATCATTTTCAGCGATAAATATCAACTGATTTTATGCCATTTTGATTAATTTTGCCAAATTTATGAAAATTTTTGCGGTTGTCACAGCATCGTCAAGCGCCCTGTGAGCGTTTTCGTTTACAACATTGTAATATTTTGCGAGCGTCGCCAATTTATAATTACGAATATCATGCACGTATTTTTTTGCTAACAGCATAGTATCTTCGTGTTCGGAGGAAAAACGCAATTTCTGTTCCTCTGCTACTCGCGTCAATATTTTATAATCGAATTCATTGCTGTTATGTCCTACCAAAATACATCCGTCGCAAAACAAATTAAAATCCGGCAAAACGTCCTCGATTAAAGGCTGATCCGCCAACATTTCATCAGTAATATGAGTAGTTTCGACAACCCTTTCGCTTAACGGTTCACACGGATTAATTAACGTGGAAAAAGTTTCGATAATTTTACCGTTAACAACTTTTACGGCTCCGATTTCCGTAATTTTGCATATTTTCGTATCCAATCCGGTCGTTTCGAAATCATAAACGACATAAGATTTATTTTCAAGATACGGCGGAACTTTCCATTTATCGGCGTCGTCAAAAATAAACGACTGAGATTGCTCAACATACGAATTCGGAAATATTTTCGAATAATGATCCGGAACACGCCGAACCAATTCGTTTTTAACGAAATTTTCGGGTAAAACGCAGTTTGAAATGCCTCTAACAAAAACAGAAAGCGACTTATTTCCCCTGAATTCGCGTTCTTTCAGCTGGCCTCTGACGACAATGGTTTTTCCGTCTTCCAACTGTCTGACTGTTTCGACAGTCGTATATTTATTAAGAAAAATCAAACACGGCATCGAACTGGTAAAATCGATTAAATTAAATTTGAAAAACACTTTTCCGCTACCATCGCTTTTTTCCATTTCGGTGAAATTAGCAACAGTTCCGCATAAAACTACCGTTTGTTCGGCTTGAGCCGACGTGCAATCTTCAATATATATTGCATGATCTTCGATTTTTTTGCCGATAAATTCTTCTACGTTTTCAGGCACGATAATCCTGCCGCCTTCCATTGTCAAATAATATTCAGGCGCGGCGTTAGAAAATTTTTCTATACTATCGCTTATATTCTCGTTCGAATCGACGCTCGTAAATTTAATTTCGATTTTATCGGTAAAAAACACTTCCAGATATTTTTCGGTTTCTTTATCAATTTTTCTTTCGTCGCAATATTCGCACACAGACGAATCGAGCGCAATAAAAACACAAACTTTAGCTGAATCCTGATCGAAAGAAATATTGCGAGCCGTCACAAAAGGCACAACCGAAGGATAATTCTTAAAAAATTCAAACAAAAGCTGCTTGCAATATTCAAAATCAAATTTACTGCTTTTTAACGTCACATTGACCCTGGCTTTACTTTTGAGTGCGCGCAAAACGTTTAATCTGATTTCCTCTTCGTTTATAGAAACAACCTCCGCCTTGTCGACAGGATAAATGATTAGAACATCTATGGATTTGCTTTTTACGTTGACATCGATTTTAGCAAGTTTAATAAAATCGAATCTGCTATCCGTAAGCTCGTTAAATTTTTTGACAAACGGACTTATCATTTGAATTTATCCACTCTCTTTTTCAATTCGGTTAAAATTTGTTCTCCGGATATCGTTTTTACAATCTTACCTTTTTCGAAAATTACAGCTTTATCGCCGCCGCCGGCAACTCCAAAATCGGCGTCTTCCGCCTCTCCGGGACCGTTAACCACACACCCCATTATCGCAATCTTCATAGGCTTATCGATATTTTTAACATAATTCTGCATTTCTTTCACAACCGAAATCAAATCGTATTTACAACGAGAACAAGTCGGGCACGAAACGATTTCGCAATATTTCTTGTCCATTCCGATCGCACGTAAAATATTTTTCGCAGCGTCAACTTCCTTTACGGGATCATCGCTCAACGAAACTCGAATTGTATCGCCTATTCCGTCAATAAGCAAACTACCTATTCCTATAGCCGATTTAACCAAAGCAGATTCGCCACCGCCGCTTTCCGTAATTCCTATATGTAAAGGATAATCAATTTCAGAAGCTAATTTTTTGTAAGCAGCCACACACGTCAGAACGTTACTCGCTTTTACTGAAACGACAATATCGTAAAACGAGTTTTTTTCTAATAAACGAACATGATTCAACGCGCTTCTTACCAATGCATCCGCGCCCGTTCCGTAACTGTCTTTAATATTTTTTTCGACAGAGCCGGAATTTACGCCTATTCGAATAGGCACATTCGCTCTTTTACAAGCGTCGACAACGAATCCGACTTTTTTCTCGTCGCCAATATTTCCCGGATTGAATCTTATTTTTGAAAAACCGATTTCCGCGCATTTAACAGCATATTCGTAATTGAATTGTATGTCAGCCACAAGTGGAACGTCAACGTCGTTCAATATTTTTTTTGCCACGGCAATATCCGAATCGCTACCGATTGCAAGCCTAACTATATCGCAACCTGCTTCTTTTAATTTATTTATCTGACATAACGTTGCTTCGTAATTCGAACTATCAGTATTCGCCATCGACTGAATAGCTATTCTATTTCCGTTACCAATCGTTATATTTCCTATTTTTACCGCTCTAGTCATAATAATCTCATCATCCTACAAGAAAAAATGCATAAATTCGACAAACAAACAAAACGCTATTAAAATCAAAAACCCTACAGAATGAATATAAGCTTCGATGTTTCTATCGATAGGTTTCTTTCTTATCCATTCTATAACCGTAAAAACGATTTTCGCGCCGTCTAAAGCCGGAATGGGTAATATGTTAAATATCGCAAGATTAGCCGCGATTAAAGGCAACAAAACAAGCATATTTAGCCAATTCTGACGAGTAGCTTCCGCCATCACTTGAATCGTGCTTATCGGTCCCGTCACTTCGTTAATTGGAACTTTACCCGTGATTAAGTCACCGAAAGAACCGATGATAATCCAAGACAACTTAAACGTATAAGGAACGCTGTAAAGTAGCGCGTCGCCAAAATTCATTCCTTCTATTTTCGTTCCGCTTACAAAACCAAACCCTTGATAACTTTCGCCGCCTTCGACATAAATATCTTGACGAGTCATTTGCACGATAATTTCTTTCTCGCCGCGAATAACGGTAAAATTCACTGTATCGCCGACAATTTCGCCGATAACATCCGAATAAGTGTTCATAACCGTTATTTTTTGCCCGTTTACCTCGGTAATAACGTCGCCAACCATCAATTCGCAATTATATTCGTTTCCCAATTCGTCGGAATATTTTTCCATAACGACAGGAACAGCCATGCCGCCGACAGACAAATAAATTACCGAAAAAATTATTGCCGAAACAAAATTAAAAAATGCTCCTGCAAAAAGAACTATAATTCGTTTCCAAGGAGCTTGTTCATTGAAAGATTTCAATTCATTGCCGTTTTCTGCCGTTAACGGTTCAACAATACTAGAATCCGTCGCTTTATTATCTTTCTCCAAACCGAAAACATCCGTATCGTTTTCGCTTGCCCTATGTTGCGGAACTTCTTTTTGTGTAATTTCGTCTTCGCCTTCGAAAGCGCAAAAACCGCCGAGCGGTAACAATCGCAAAGAAAAAACTTCACCGTTTTTTTTATTCTTTTTACTAAAAATCTTAGGGCCGAATCCTATAGAAAACTCGTTTATTTTAAATTTAAGAATTTTTCCGGCTACATAATGTCCGAATTCATGAATCATAATCATTAATAAAAGCGCAAAAACAGCTAAAATAATATACAAAAGCATAAAAACTCCTTAAATCAGCGACTTGTAATCCTTATTAACTCTGCCTATGGTTTCCTCATGCGTGGAAATAATATCATCGTAAGATTTAAGTTCAAAAAACAATGACTGTTCCACTGTTTTTCGAACGATTGTCATAATATCAACAAAGCCTATTTTTTCAGTCAAAAATAACGACACGGCAGCTTCGTTTGCCGCATTAAGAATACAGGGCGCAGATAATCCCGTTTTTAAACAAGATTTTGCTAAAGCAGGCAATGAAAAGATTTCTTCGTTAGGTTGTTCGAAAGTTAAATCACAACCGAAATCGAACGCATACTCGCAACTCTCGATTCTTTCCGGATAACCGAGAGCAATCTGTATAGGCAATTCCATCGACGGTTTGGAAATCTGAGCTAAAATACTGCCGTCTTTGAATTGTATCATCGAATGAACAACCGATTGCGGATGAATAACATAATCTATATTTTCGATATTGAACAAACAACCGGCTTCGATGATTTCAAGACCTTTATTCATCATAGTAGCGCTATCGACGGATATCTTTTTTCCCATTTTCCAATTAGGATGAGCAATCGCCTGCGCTACCGTTATGTCTTTCAATTCTTCAAAGCCGCTCGCATTTCTGAAAGGACCGCCGCTCGCCGTGAGAATAATCTTGCTTACGTCTTTTTTATTTTTACCCTCTAAGCATTGCCATACCGCAGAATGTTCGCTGTCAACGGGTAAAATTTCAACGCCGTTACGATTTGCCTCCGACATTACGAATTTTCCGCCTGCCACGAGAACTTCTTTATTTGCCAACGCAATATGTTTTTTTGCCGCAATCGCAGCAAGAACACCTTCGAACCCTGCCATACCGACGACGGAACATACGACAATATCTCCCTCAGGCAACGATGCAATATCGCGCAAAACATTTTTACCCGACAAAACGGAGCAATTATATTCAAGATTAAGATTGCTTATTCTATCCGAACAAACCAATCCGACATATTTAGGATGAAATTCGTTTGCCTGAGCCGATAACAAATCGGCGTTTGTATTAGCGACAAGCGCCGTTACCCGAAACTTATCCGGATTTTTTCTTATAATGTTTAACGTTTGCGTCCCGATTGAACCAGTACTACCCAATATTATTATGTTTTTCATAACTAAATTATAATGGAATACACCGAAAAATATGCAAATATGAATACAGCCGAAAAAATCAAGCCGTCGATTCTATCCATTATGCCACCGTGTCCAGCCAACAAATTGCCGAAATCTTTTATTCCGCATACTCTTTTCATATATGAAGAAATCAAATCGCCGAATTCGCAAAACAGAGCCGAACACATTCCGACCGCAATCCAATTAATCAAGTCGAAAATCAAATTGTCGGATAAAGGTTGCACCTGCAACAATGCAAATCTACCTAATACACACAAAACGATTCCCGAAAGAACGCCGCCAAACAAACCACCTATCGCACCGGAAACGGTCTTTTGGGGACTGATTGCCGGGCATAGCTTAGGACCTTTGAGCAGCGATCCGATAAAATAAGCCATCATATCGGCAAGCGACGTACTTATAAACGTAATAATTATAGCCCCAGAAAAATTATTTTTTTCCAAATGTCCAAGCGACATAAAGAAAAAAAGAAACATAACGGGATAAAATATCGTCAATGCGGTAGCCGCGCCGAAAGAAACCTCATGCTTATTGGCAAACATCGTATAAACAACAACTAAAACCGATAACAAAATCGATAACGACACCACTGCAATTAACGCGTCTTTCAATGAAAATAAATTATACAATAAAGCATAAACGACATATTCTGCAATAATCGCAAATATAACAAAAGATTTAATCGTTTTACCTACTTTATTGTCAAGACATCGACAAACTTCCGTTCCGGCAGCCATCATTAAAAACAAAACAAAAACGTCGAATACCGTTTCGCTAAAATATATCGAACCTAAAATAACTCCGCTATAAACCAATCCTATAAAAAAACCGGTCAAAGTCCTTTGTTTCATAATTACACCTTTCCAAATCTTCTGTTCCTGCCCGAATACTCTTTTAATGCAGAATATAACTCTTTTTTGCCAAAATCAGGCCAAAACACGTCACAAAATAACAATTCCGAATATGCAGCTTGAAATAAGAGAAAATTACTTAACCGCATCTCTCCGCCTGTACGTATTATTAAGTCCGGATCGGGCATTTCGCCCGTATATAACATTTTTGAAAAATCATCTTCCGAAATTTTAACCCCTAAATCTATCGCTCTGTTCACCGCATTAACAATTTCTTTTCTGGAGCCGTAATTTAAAGCAACATTAATCGTTCCGTTTATTTGTTTCGGAACGATTTTCGTTACTTCTTCAATCATATTTTTCACGTCCTGAGGAAACACCGATATATCTCCTAGAACGTTTATTTTAATATTGTCGTCCGATAATTTTTTAAAATAATCCGAAAAATAAGTTCTTATCAATTGAATAAGAGCATCGATTTCATCTTGCGGTCTACTCCAATTTTCAGTAGAAAAAGCATACACGGTCATGTACGGTATTTTTAAGTCAAAAACATAACGTACGATACGTTCAAGCGTTTTAACGCCTTGAACATGCCCGTTCTTTCTGCTTAATCCGCGTTTTTTTGCCCAACGTCCGTTGCCGTCCATTATAAACGCAATGTGACGAGGCAAACGTTCAAAATCATCAGACCTCAAAGACTTCGGCTTCCTTATTCTTAACTATAATGTCAACGTCCGCTACATTTTTATCGAGAATTTTTTGAACTTCTTTTCCGTAAGTTTCAACGTCGTCTTCGGTAATTAAATTGTTTTTCTTAAAGTCTTTGATCTTATCCAAAACATCGCGACGCGCATTTCTTAAAGCAACTTTATATTCCTCTCCGATTTTATGAACTTGCTTAGATAATTCTCTTCGACGATCTTCCGTCAACTGCGGAAAAACAAGACGAATAATCTTTCCGTCATCTGTCGGCGTTATGCCTATGTCAGAAGCTATTATCGCTTTGCAAACATCTTTAATCATACTCGCATCCCAAAGCGAAATTTGTAAAAGACGCGCCTCGGGAACGGTTATATTCGCCATTTGATTAAGCGGAGTCATTGTTCCGTAATAGTCTACAAGAACTTTATTTAGTATCTGCGGATTTGCTCTGCCTGCGCGAATCGCGCAGAGATCCAACTTTAAGTGATCGACGCTATCCATGAGCGTCATTTCGTATTCTTCGAACACTTCCTCGATCTGTGGATTGTTAAATGTCATTTTTTCCTCCTGCACAATGAAAATTAATTGTATTATAACATGTTTTTTTCAATTTTTCAAGTTATTTAATTATAGTTCCGATTTTTTCGCCCAAAGCAGCCTTAATAAGCCCGTTTTCACTTTCCAACGCAAACGCGATTATTGGTATATTGTTTTCCCTGCACAATGTCACAGAAGTAAGATCCATTACGTGTAGATCTCTGTTAATAATCTCCATATAAGTAAGTTCGTCAAACTTATGTGCATTCGGATTTGATTTCGGATCGCTGTCGTAAACACCGTCGATATTTTTTGCCATCAATAATACATCGGCCCCGATTTCGGTTGCTCTTAACGCCGCGCCAGTATCGGTCGAAAAATAAGGATTACCGGTCCCACATGCAAAAATAACGATTCTGCCACATTCAAAATGTCTGATTGCTTTTCTCAAAATAAACGGTTCCGCCACTTGAGGAACGCTGAGGGCGGTCTGAACTCTGACCGCAACGCCTTTTGCCTCTATAGCGTCTTGAAGAGCCAACGAATTCATAATAGTCGCCAACATCCCCATATGGTCGGCGGTTACCCTATCCATATTGGTTCCTTGTCGTCCTCTCCAGAAATTGCCGCCGCCGACAACAATACCTATCTCAACACCCATTTTATGCAACTCGACTACTTGCGCTACGATGTGCTCAACCATTTCGGGATTGATACCCGTGCCGCCGGAACCCGCAAGCGCTTCTCCGCTGATTTTCAGTAGAACTCTTTTATACATAATCAAAAAATCTCCACGATAGCTTTATTTATAAAAAACGGGAACACTTTGTCGAAAGTGTTCCCATGAAAATTACTTATTAGTGATTTTTGCTATTTCTTCAGCAAAATTCTCATTTTTCTTTTCAAGACCTTCGCCCATTACAAATCTTTCGAACTTAACAATTTCCGCCGTCGCACCAAACTTAGCTGCCACATTATTAAGATGCTGCTTAACCGTAACAGAAGGATCTTTAACAAAATCCTGATCGATAAGGCAAACTTCTTTATAGAATTTACCAATTTTACCGATTAACATTTTATCGATAATAGCTTCGGGCTTGCCTGCGTTCTTAGGATCGTTAAGTGCCTGAGTTTTAAGAATTTCTCTCTCGTGAGCAACCTCTTCTTCGGGTACTTCGTTATTGTAACAATACTTAGGCGCAAAAGCCGCAATATGCATTGCTATATCGTGACAAGCAGTCTTAAATTCTTCTTCGTTGTTAAGATCCTTATTTGTTTTAACAGAAAGAAGGACACCGATTTTGCCACCCATATGGATATAGGTTTCCACTCTTCCTTCAACTTCGATACGAGTAAATCTGCGAATGGAAATCTTTTCGCCGATTTTTGCCAATGCGGCGTTGTTTAATTCCAACACAGTCATAGATTCGTCGCCGACATATTTTTGCGAAAGAAGTTCGTCCATATCGGCAGGATTCGCTTTAACGACATGCTTTGCCACGTTCGAGCAAAGTTCAACGAAAACATCGCTCTTTCCCACGAAATCGGACTCGCAATTAACTTCAACGAGCGCACCGACTTTTCCGTCTTCGCTCGTATATGCGCTGACTGCGCCTTCCGAAGCAATTCTCGAAGCCTTTTTAGCCGCGATATTAACGCCTTGTTCTCTTAAAAACTCGGCAGCCTTTTCCATATCGCCGTCGGTAGCCGTAAGAGCTTTTTTGCAATCCATCATGCCTGCGCCGGTTTGTTCTCTCAATAAAGCAACGTCTTTAGCTGTAAATGCCATAATATAATCCTCCTCCGATTATTCCGCCTGAGCTTCCATCTCTTCAACGGTTACTTCGGGTTCTTCTGCTTCAACAGACTCTTCTACGTTTTGAGCAGCCAACTGAGCTTCCATCTGTCTATGCAAAGCCAAACCTTCTTCGCCTTCTTTCGCTTCGATAACGGCATCCGCCATTGCCGATGCAATCAACTTAATCGAACGAATAGCATCGTCGTTTCCGGGGATTACATAATCAACTTCATCAGGATCGCAGTTAGTATCGACAATACCTACGATCGGAATATTGAGCTTTCTTGCTTCTGCAACGGCAAGATGTTCTTTTTTAGGATCTACAACAAACAAAGCTCCGGGCAATCCGTGCATCGTCTTGATTCCGCCGAGATTTTCTTCGAGTTTGTCGCGTTCTGCGATCAACTGAAGAACTTCTTTTTTGGGAAGAACGTTAAACTCGTTCATTTTTTCCATCTGATTTAACTTATTAAGTCTTTCTATACGAGTGCGAATAGTAGCGTAGTTGGTCAAAGTACCTCCGAGCCATCTGGAATTGATGTAATACATACCGCACTTTTCTGCTTCCTGCTTGATTGCGTCCTGAGCCTGTTTTTTCGTTCCGACGAAAAGAATGGGCTTTCCGCTATCCGCTACGGATTTAATAAACGAGTATGCTTCGTCAATCAATCCAACAGTCTTTTCCAAATTAATGATATAAATATCATTTCTCGAAGTATAGATATACTTCTTCATTTTTGGATTCCACTTTCTAGTCGGATGTCCGAAATGAACGCCCGCTTCGAGAAGCTGTTTCATAGAAATTACGTTTGCCATAAATACCTCCTGTTTCTACCTGCTTGATCATCTGCTCCGCTTACCACGTCAACGCCTTAAAGAATTTTGCGACAACGCACAGAAAGCGAATCCGATCAAGTGTGAATTAAACCGTTGAATATTATAACATAACAATAAAAATAAAGCAACGATTTTTAATTGTTTTTTTTAATTTTTAACGATGAAATTTAAATTATGACGATCTTCACATTATAAACCAATTAAACTTGTCAAAACGTTCAAAAATATCGTAATTTTTGACAAAGCCATCGTTGCCTCGTGCTTTATAAATATCGTTGTCATTCCAAAGCATACAGAGCGAAACTCAATTTCATTTCAACATATAAATGTTTAGAATTATTGGGTGCAACAAAAATTGTATTATTAAAAAGCACTTTTATACTTTTTCAGTCAACCATTATTTTATGCGGAAGCATAACTATCACCAAACAAAAATAATCTCCATACAGGTATAATAATTCCTTTTACTTATCGGTACGCAGACTTTCCTCCCACTTCATCTTCAAATATTCGTATATTTCGTCCGGTATATCGGGATTCCCTTTCGAATACGCGGGAATAAGTTGATCGCCGGCTAATTTTGGATCGGTGCACGCAACATCGTTTCTGAATTTCTCTCTTTCTTCCTTATTTCGCAGATTCGGTATCGGCTGCGGAATTCCACCGTTCAAAATCGATCTGTATGCAAATAATCCAGGCAAAAACATATCCAATGCTTCATACACGTCTATAATGTCGGCATTTTTGTCGCCAGATATTTTTTGCGCAAAATTATACATCGACCAAAAATCCGAACCCCCGTGTCCCAACGTTTTTTCTTTATCGTTTCTTTCGCTTAAACGATACGTATCGAGCTTATACGTTTCGTATCCACCCGAATATTCGTCGACATTTACATATATACGATCGATTCCGCCCAACCCGGCATCTTCTTTTCCGCTTTCCAATCGACCTTTGCTACCGTAAAGGGAATAATATATAGAACCTTTGTACAAACCGCCGTGAATACTTTTTATAATCGCGCCGTTTTCCAAAGTAATCATTTCAATTCCCCAGGTAGGACCCTTTCTTCCGGTACGCAGGCTTCTTTCGTTTAGTTTTCCTTCAAATCCCGTTACGGTTACAGGCCGTAACCCTGTCATGTGAACGATTGGACCGATGGAATGTGTACAATAAAAAGTTGCATACATATTGTTTCGCCAATGATTCTTATCTCCGTAAGTTATGCTCGGCCAAATACCTTCGCAATTATGTATATATTCGGCTTCCGCATATTCTAATTCACCTATTTTTCCCTCTTTATATAATTTACGCATTTCATAGGGAGCAGGCATATAACAATAATTTTCACCGTAAGCATAAATCTTACCCGTGCTTTCCACACATTCAATTAATTCGACAGCTTCTTTCATCGTTTGAACCGGCATTACCTCCGAAAATACGTGCATGCCTGCATTCATCGCCCGAATCGCAAATGGAACATGTTCCGTAGCATAATTTGCAAGAACGACGGCGTCCATATCATATTTAATAAAATCGTCGAAATTATCAAAATAGGCTATATCCATGCCTTCGTTTTCTTTTTTTTGCATTTCAAGTCCTTCTTTCCATTTATCGCAAATAGCGACAACTTCCGCATTATCCGCTATTTTACAATAATTGATCATACTCGATCCTCTACATACACCAAAAACCCCTATTCTGATTTTATTCATACTATACTCTCCTTTTTTGCCAAATTTAAATTTTATTTAACGCAATACTCATATTTAAATGAATTCAAGCGTTAGCATACTTTAATTTTAACAAATAATTTTTAAATGTAAATAGAAAAAAACCATTAATTTATGTAAATATTCCATATTGCATTGACAATACATATACTTATTGTTATAATTCAAGTAAATATAACAAAAAAAGGAAACGATTATGAACGGCAATATATGTAAATTCATTTTTCAAAAAAACAGCGACAACGAACTTTTTCCGCTTCATATGGTTCTCGAAACAAACAAACAAAAATTTGACAAATGGAGAATTCTCGCTCATTACAGAGTACATTACGTTTTATCCGGAACTGCCGTCTTTTATACCGACAACAACAGTTACAGATTACAAAAAGGCGACATATTTTTCTGTTTACCATCAGTCCCGTACGCATTGGAATCCATAAACGATTTTACTTATTGTTATATCGGTTACACAGGAACAAAATCAACAAAATTAATGAACGGTTTAAAAATAGACAAAAACAACTGCGTTTTTTACGGTTTCGAAAATGACGACGCAATATGGACGACACCTTTGAATTTTTCTGCCGAAGCGACAAGAATTTATACCGAAGGTTTGCTATTATGCGTCTTTGCAAAACTTGCCGATTTACAAAATACTTTTATTTCAAATAATGTTTCGGATATTTCAATCAAAATGAAAAAATATATAGACGATAATTTTAACGATCCGAAACTTTCTTTAGATTTATTAGCAAAACATTTTTCTTACAATAAAAAATATTTATCCAAAGTTTTCAATCAAGAATTCCATATAACTTTTTCAAATTATCTGTGCAATATTAGAATACAAAACGCTTGCTCTTTAATTGAAAAAGGTTTTGAGGGCATCCAGGATATATCATATCTTTGCGGTTATTCCGATTCGTCATATTTTTCAAAAACTTTTAAAAAAACAATGGGTTATAGTCCTACTTTACATATTCGACTGATAAAAGAACAAAAAAGCAACAATATCGACCACAATTCTATTTAAAATATATTTCTAAAGCTTTATGCACAGTTTTGCTCAAACAAAACAATATCGTCACATAAGTTAGCCAAAATATATGTTTGACAAAAAAGACAAACGGCGCTATAATACTTACAAACGAAATTTATTTGTTAATATAAAAAGATAAAAGGAAATAACGATGACTACAATAAAAAACAAAACTTTCGATCAAGAAAGAGCTCTTTACGGCAGTGTTGACATGATCGTTGACAACTGCAATTTCGACGGTCCAACCGACGGGGAAAGCGCTTTGAAAGAAAGCAAAAACATAATCGTTTCAAACAGTTATTTTAATTTACGCTATCCGTTTTGGCACGACAAAAACATTCAAATAAACAATTGCGTCATGACCTCGGCTTGTCGAGCGGCACTTTGGTACTCAGCGTCGATAGATATTCGAAACAGTAAAATGCACGGCATAAAAGCATTAAGAGAATGTGACGGCGTCAAAATCAGCGATTGCGATATAATTTCCCCCGAATTTGGATGGTCGGTTAGCAATCTGGCTCTTGTTCAAGACAATATCGAAAGCGAATATTTTTTGTTACGAGCAGAAAACATAACTTGCAAAAAAATTAATATGCGAGGAAAATATTCTTTTCAATACGTAAAAAACGCTTGTTTGCAAAATTGCGAATTAACTACGAAAGATGCTTTTTGGCACGCCGAAAACATTGAAATAAAAGATTCGACGATTAAAGGCGAATATCTCGGTTGGTATAGCAATAACCTTACCTTTATCAACTGTAAAATATCGGGAACTCAGCCTTTCTGTTATTGCAAAAACTTACGTTTAATAGATTGTGAACTACTCAATGCGGATTTATGTTTTGAAAAATCCGAAGTAAACGCAACTTTGACGGCGCCGATTTTAAGCATTAAAAATCCCAAATCGGGAGTTATTCGCGTTCCGAGTTGTCAAGAAATCATTTTCGACGATCCAGCCGCAAAAGGAAAAATTATTTACGAATAAATTATTCTGCGTATTTTATCGCTCATTAACGGATTTCTCCATTTTCACAAAACAAATAATCCAACATAAACAAACCCGACGCTTTCTCTTTTGGAAAACATCGGGTTTAATTATCGATTATCGTAGAAGCAAAAACAAGCTTTCCACATATCATGTTAAATGTATCGCGCTCGCCTATGTTTTTATATTTCTCAAATTAATCTTTACCTTCGGTTTTAGTTTTATTCTTTGAGATTTTCTGTCCGGCACTCGCGTCATCGTCGTCAACAGACGGAACGATTGTGAGTTTAACTTCCTGGACCTGTTTAGCCGTAGCTTTAAGAACTTCTATTTCCATCCCGTCAACCGACAATTTATCGCCGGGAACGGGAATTCTGTCCAATTGTTCGGTTACGAATCCGCCGAGCGTTGTGGCATCCGTTTCGTCGATCGGTTGTTTAATATCCAATTCATCGAGCACTTCTTCGAAATTCTCGTCGCCTTTAACTACATAAGTTTGTTCACCGACCTTTTTGATAGACTCCTCTTCGTCATCGTGTTCGTCGTAAATTTCGCCGACAAGCTCTTCCAAAATATCTTCGAGCGTGACAATACCCTCCGTTCCTCCGAATTCGTCAACTACAATCGCCATATGAATTTTTGCTTTTTGAAGCGTACTGAGCGCTGTGGAAATTTTTATTGAAGGTGACAAATAAATACATTTTTGAATTACGGGACGAATATCCGTTTTGCCGTCATGAAGAAGAGCACTGAAGTCTTTTTCGTGCAAAATTCCGACAACGCTGTCGATATCTTCCGAATAAACGGGTAATCGCGAATACCCGGACTGCAAAAACACATCGTAAATACTTTCCATATCGGCATCTATCGAAACAGCCTCCACATTAACTCTCGGAACCATTATATCCCTTACATCAAGATCTTCGAACTCTATTGCGGAACGTATAAGCTCGGATTCATGTTTTTCGAGCTCGCCTTCGTTTTCTGCCGTTTCAACGATAGTAATAAGATCTTCTTCGGTAAAAGTCGACGTTTGCGAAAATCTAAAAATCTTGGATAAAATCCATTTCCACCCGTCAAAAAGAAAAGTAACAGGCGTCAAAATAATAATACAAAATTTCAAAAATCCGTAAACAGCAACGGCAAAACTTTCCGGTTTTTGTTTTGCAAGAGTTTTCGGCGTAATTTCACCGAAAAGCAAAACACAAATCGTTATCACTATAGTGGACACGGTTGCACCTACATCACCCAACAAAGAAATAAACAACACCGTTGCCAATGTCGATGCGCCTATGTTCACTATATTATTGCCAACAAGCACCGAAAACAAAACTTTATCGTAATTTTCAAGCAACTTCAAAACTTTAGCAGCTTTTTTATTCCCGTCATCTGCCATATTTGTCAATCTGATCTTACTAGCCGTAGAATAAGCGGTTTCGGTCGCAGAAAATAAACTCGATAAAATTATTAAAAAAACTATTACCAATAATTCCAATACTTGAACAGTGTCCATTTTTCCTCACATTTAACGTAGAACCAATTAAACGGTTCTATTTTATCGCTAAAAAAATCTCCTAATATAATTTGAAACAAACAAAAACAGCCACGTCAAAATTAACGCAGCTTAAAACGAAAAATATTCGGTTGTTGCCGTCTTCGCCCGATGCCGGGATCTTCAGATCGTTCCTGTTTTTGTTCCATTTACTTTATTTTTTAATCAATTCTTCAATAGTGTCTACAAGCTCTTTAACCGTTTCGATCTGCAAATCATCCGGAAAAGTAATATCGAACTTTTCTTCGATAGCCATAACCAATTCTACTCTGTCAAGCGAATCAAAACCCAACTCGGTAAAATTATCTTCCGGTTTAAGAGTAACGTCGTCTGCTCTGTTTTCTTTTACGATTTCATTTATTTGATTTAAAATATCCATAAATTCTCTCCGATTTGAATTTGCCCGCAAAAACCTTCAATAGACAATCGCAAGCGACAAAAATCATTTTTATTATTTTACCATATATAAACGTTATTGTCAACTTTTTTCAGGTCAAAGCAGTTCTTAATATCAATAAACTTGCATTAACTTTAAAATCAACCGTTATCGTCAAAACATATATAACCGCTTAATCTTTTTCGCACTCAGCCATCAATGTTTCAACTTCTTCAAGCGTAGGAATACTTTTTGCAGCACCTTCGCGAGTAATCGCGATCGAACTTGCCACCGAAGCGAAATCACCCGCTTCTTTTATGGTTTTGCCATTTCCAAGCATAAGAGTCAATGCACCGATAAACGTATCACCAGCCCCAGTTGTATCAACAGGAACAACTTTTCGAGGCGAAATATGAGTTATCGTGTTGCCGTCGGTTACATAAGCGCCCTTTCCACCCATTGTAACAACCACTCGTTCTACCCCCATAGAATAAAACGCTTTTACGGCAAGAGCCAAAGTAACGTCATCGACAATATCGATTCCGGTTAGTATTTTCGTTTCACTCTCATTCGGACAAATAATATCTACGCAAGACAATAACGAACTCGGTAAACTTTTTGCCGGAGCAGGATTTAGAACCACGGTCATCCCCTTTTCCTTCGCTTTTATCGCCGCATATTCGACAATATCAATCGGTATTTCCAATTGCATAATAAGGACGTCACCAGATTTTGCTTGCGAAAGTCCCTCATCAACATCAGTTTTCGAAATAGAATAATTCGCACCGGCATTCAAAATAATACGGTTATCACCGTCTTCAACTATAATCATGGCTATTCCGCTAGGCGTATCGGTTTTTGTTACGTATTCCGCATCAACGCCGTTATCGCTCAAATTTTCAAGCAGAACTCTGCCATAAGCGTCGTTACCGACCTTTCCTATCATGCTGACTTTTCCACCCAACTTAGCAATCGCAATCGCTTGATTGGAACCTTTTCCACCGCAACCAAGATAAAACTTCTCCGCAGAAATAGTTTCCCCGTTTACGGGCATATACGGCACGGATGCCACAATATCCATATTTATACTACCAAGAACGTAAATCATCAATAACTCCTATGTACGTTAATTTTTAATATGATACCATTTTTAGGTATAAATGTCAACATTATAAACATACTACGGAAAAGGAATTTTTTATTATGAAATTAAAAAAACATAAACAACATCGTCTTCATTTACATTTAACAAATACAGATACCCCGTACCATAATCTGGCAAAATATCGAATGATTGATATCAGCAGCGGTTCAACCTCCGACTCTTCGAAAAGCTGATAGACGCGCTTAAAATCAAAAATACTATACCTGTACAAGAAATAAATTCCACCAAACATCTAACTTGTTTTAAAATTAACACAGATTTAATTTTGTTAAACTTTATCGTTTACAAAACTTCTATTTCTTCAAAAAAGTAAAATTCACACAAACTACTTACTTACAAAATTAAACGTTTCGATTAAAAAGACTTTGCTAACAACAAATCGTCAAAATAATTTTCATCGTTTGTTTCATTGCGGCATTAAAATTAATACAACCGACGCGTAACATTCTAATAAAATTTTTAAAAATAAAAAACACAGAACAAAATATTCTGCGTTTTTTGGTGGAGTGGTGATGTTAGCGGTCGCACACTTTTAATATTGTTTTCTATTGC
>CAZQAC010000017.1:0-31592 GCA_964591125.1 uncultured Lachnospiraceae bacterium | reverse complement strand
TTCGACTTCAGAGACAGTGAAGAATAGGAGGACTATATGGCAGTTCAAAGAAAACTCAGCAGACCTACCGATCAGCGTATGGCTCTGCTTCGCGGTCAGGTAACCGATTTGCTTTGGTACGGCAAGATCGAAACTACCTACGCAAGAGCTAAAGAAGTGAGCAAGATTGCCGAAAAGATTATAACCAAAGCAATCAACACTTACACCGATACGTATAAAAAAGTAGAAACTCGTAAAAACGATAAAGGACAGGACATTAAAGTCGAAATCGTAAACGACGGTCCGAAGAAGCTTGCCGCAAGAAGAGCTATTATGGCAAAGGTTTACGACAAGCCCGAAATTCGTGCCGAGAATGAAAAGAAAGCAGATTTCGTTGCTCGTACAATGGGAATTAAGCATCCGCTTATCGAAAAGATATTCAACGAATATGCGCCTAAGTACGATGCAAGAGCAAAGGAAATGGGACAGGGCGGCGGTTATACTCGCGTTTTGAAGCTTGGTTTCAGAGCCGGAGATAGCGCGGAAGCAGCTATTATCGAACTTATTTAACAAGGTTTTATCGATATAACGAATTAAACGATAAAACGACGAAGCTTGTCCGAAAAAATTCGGACGAAAACAAAGATTAGTACTATTTTTGAGTGAGCATGGTGAGCGCGTTGCTGTCGGCAGGTAAATTTTTCAATTTCACAAAAAATTCAGTTTTATTTTTTGAAAGAGCTTGACAGTACCGCTAATCTTTGTTATAATTTAGTATACGAATGTGGATAGTAATAGTTATGCGCATTTGAAAAAACTTGTAAGGAGTATATCAATGAAAAATCAAGTTAACAAAAAAGTATCAAAAGTATTGATTACTTTGTTGGCTTTGGTTGTCATGAGTGTTTCGTGTGTGGTCCTTGCGGCATGCAATAAGGAATGTACCCATTCAAATTTGACGTCGCAACCCGATACCGCTACATGTACGTCAGGTGGTTTTATTACCTATACCTGCGCTGATTGCGGTTACACTTATATGACGGCTACCTCGGCAAAGAATCATACATACGGAGATGCTGTTAAAGTTGCTGCAACTTGTACGACCGATGGTTATACCGTGTCGACTTGTACGGCTTGCGGTTTAACTGACAAAAAAGACATTGTTGCTGCTACCGGACACGACCCCGAGGAGGTTGTTACCGCTGCAACGTGTACGGCTACCGGTTCTAAAGTGACCGTTTGCAAGACTTGTGAAACCGTTATTGCGGTTGAATCTTTGCCTGCACTCGATCATAATTATGTAAAGACGTCTGAAGTTGCCGCTACTTGCGGTGCGGACGGATATAGCATTTTGACCTGCTCTGCATGTGGTGAAACCAAAACCGTTGCAGGTGAAAAGGCTACCGGAAAGCATGAATACGTTACCGACAGCGAAGTTGCCGCTACTTGTGCTTCTATGGGATATAAAGTAGAGGTTTGTTCCGTTTGCGGAAACGAACATACTACCGTTTTGCCGAAGCTCGATCACGTATTCGGCGAACCCGAAACTCATCAGGCTACTTGTTACGAATATGCATATAAGTCCAAGACCTGTACGTTGTGCGGCGAAGTCGAAAAATACGACATAGGTACCGAGCTTGCAGAGCATACTTATACTTTGGAAACCGAGCTTGCCGCAACTTGTACGCAACCCGGTCAGAAGATCGAAAAATGTACCGTTTGCGGAGAGAAGAAGAGTACTTTCACCGCTGTAAAAGGACATAATTGGGACGACGGAACTCTTGTTAGCCCCACTTGTACTGAACCCGGATACAGATGGAAAAAATGTACCGATTGCGGCGAAGACAATAAGATTGTTGTCGGCACGGCTCTCGGTCATGATTATGATGTAGACGGGGATGCAACCGTAGTATCTACCGTTGCAGCTACTTGTACTTCCGGCGGATACGATATCGTTAAGTGCGCGCGTTGCGATAGCACCGTTATGACTAATTTTACGAACGCATTGGAACACAGCTATGCAGACGTAGAAGTTATCGCCGCTACTTGTACTACCGAAGGCTATACGCTTTCCAGATGTTCTAATTGCGATAACGAAATCCGTACTAATATTGTCGCCGCAACCGGTCACGACATGAAAGTTGAAACCCAACGCGAAGCTACTTGTTTCGAAGACGGTTACAAGAACATGGTTTGTAACAATTGCGGACTTAAGAGTACTGAATTTGTAGAAGCTCATCACGTTTGGGACGAAGAAGTTTCGATTGAAGAAGCTACTTGTACCGAACCTGAGTATCATTATTATGTTTGTACCGTATGCGGACTCCCGGGCGAAATGACCGCTTTCGGCGATCCTATCGGCGAGAAGAACGAGTCCGGTGAATATGTCCATCAAATGAAATGGACAGTTGAGAAGGAAGCTAACTGCTACCAACTCGGTCTTAAAGTAGGCGTTTGCGAAGTTTGCGGATATACCGAAGACGAAGAATTGCCGCTTACCATTCATACCTATCATATCGCTGACGCCGTATCGGCAGGTGATCTCGAAGGTCTCGAAAAGGATTATCCCACGCTTTATGCTAAGTTAATGGCTATGGAAAACGGCGAAGAGTATTACTGCTCTACGACTGCCGCTACCTGTACCGTTTCCGGTTCGACCATCAAGAGATGCGACTACTGCGAAGTTAGATATCAGGACAGCGTTGTTTCTGCTTTGGGACACTATTTCGAAGAAGAAACGACTGTAGCTACTTGTTATACTCTCGGATATAGCGTAATGCGTTGCCAGCGTGACGGATGTAACGTTGAGCTTGGTGACCGTGAATATGAGGAAGCTGATTCCGCTATTTTGCATAAGATGACAATCACCGCTAAAAATGGTGACACTACAAAGACTCTCTATTATAATAGCGAATTAGATAAGATTTATACCGATGAAGCCGGTACCGAAGAATTTACCGAACTTTGTAACGTGTTCTATTTGGTTGGCGACATCAAAAACGTATTCTATTGCGATAAGTGTGGCGCAGATAAAGGCACCGAACTTTACGTTAACAGACAGTTTATCAACTATGATACCAACGGCAACGAATTGTATAGCGTAACCGTTAAAGAAGTTACCGAAACTACCGTTGCTTCTGCAGAACATAACATCAGCGATACATACAATAAAAAAGATAGTTTTGTTTCTTGTACCGAAGAATGTACTTTGGTTTACTACTGCACGATCTGTGCTGAAGAAGATCGCGTTTTCAATCAAGACGAAAGCTATAAGAACGTTGTTAAAAAATGGATTTACCATCAGGTTGTTAGCCAGAAAACTACTGATGCTGCATGCGTAACAGACGCATCGTATTCGTATGTATGTAACAGAGAAGACTGTGGGGTGACTATCGTTGCTGGCGATAAGGTAAACAAAGCCGATATGGAAGGTAAAAACCTTTACATAATGACTGTTTACACTGGCGCTGAAGGTTATGACGCTACTACCGATGAGAACGATTATGTAGAAATTACCAAAGATATGTTCAGCTCGTCCAAACTCGGACACAACTGGGATGTTAAAGATGGCGCTGAGTATGTAATTCTCGATAAGAAGACGTTCACCGAATATCAACTTACCGAACGTACTTGCGATACGACCGAAACTCTTGTTTTGGCTATTAAGTGTAGCAGATGCGGAACGCTTCAAAACATTACCGACACAAAACTTAATTCTACTTTACTCGGAACCGATAAAACTGCCGAAGTTATCATAAGCAAGCCTAATTATTATGTTGCTGTCGGAACGATTAACGAAAACAGTAAATACGTAGATGAATTAAAGAACGTTGCACACGGTATTGTTGAAATAGAAAACGGCAAGCTCGTTTGGACCAACGTAACCGATTATTATTATAATAGCGAAGCAACTGGCGGAACAATCGTTACTTGCAAAGTAGGTAGCGAAAATTATGCAGAATTCATTGCAAATGCAGGTAATGCGCAGATTAAACAAATCGTTCTTAACGGCGCAGAAGGCGAAAAAGCTTGTGCAGCTTACACTTGTACGATTTGTAATAAAGACGTTCCCGAACAGCATATCGGCAACGTACTCAACGAGGTCGTTGGATGTAGAGTTAAACAGGATTGCGTATTCTGCGGAATCAATCTTAAGCCTTACGCACACTTGAAGCCCGAATATACTTGCGTTAGCCAGAAAGGTGACGGTTTCTATTACTGCGAGAGATGTATTAAGATCGAAGAAGAAGAATCCGATTATAAAGCTGTTGCATTGGGTAAAATTACCGCTCATAGCAACGTTACCGTAACTGTTGTTGCAAATGCAACTTGTACGACTGACGGTGCTTATAAGTTCACTTGCGCATGCGGCACCGAACTCGAAAAAGACGCTAAGGTTCTTGTAAGTGCATTCAAAGAAGATGCAAACAGCTACTTCTACAACACTTATGTTAAGACCAGCAGCGGAACCGAGTTTGCTCTTACCGAAGCAATGTTCGCTATCCCGGCTCTCGGACATGACGTTAAGGTGGAAGTTGTTACTGCGGCTACTTGTACTACCGAAGGCGCATATAAGCTCGTATGTAATCGTTGCGGAGACCTCGAAGTCGGCGAATACAAACTTAGCGAACTTGCGAAAGTTGACGCTCAGAAGATTAAAGACGCTATCATCGAAGCTAATAAGAATGCGCAAGATAAAGTAACCGTAACTGCCGCAATGCTTGTTATCGACGCTTTTGACCATGATTATGAGAAAAATAAGACTGTTGAGCCTACTTGTACGGAACAAGGTTATGACCTTTATATCTGTAAGCATGATAGTACTCATACCGACAAAAGAGATTACGTTGATGCTCTTGACCATGCTTTTGTACTTGACGAAGAGCATGAAGGAAAAGATGCCGCTACTTGCGACAACGCAGGTAAGAATCATTATACGTGTAGCAGATGTTCCGAAACAAAGACCGAAGTTGTCAATGCTCTCGGACATGAATTAGAAATCGAACTCGGAACTGCATTCAACTGCGTATACGGTTATGAAGTAACCAAGTTCACTTGTAAGCGTGAAGGTTGCACGAGTATCAATGCATGGTTTGCAGGCGTTGAACTCATCAACGGAAAAGCTTACCAGACCAAGGTTCTCCAGGCTGCCGGAAAAACTGTTACGTTGACCGAAGCAGAAAAGAAACTCCTTGAATACAAAGAAGGAACCCATACTTACAGCTGGTTCGATACCGATCCCGGTGAGCATGGTGCGTTTGAAGCTCCGTCCGATAAGGAAGGCGTTAAGACTAAAGGTAATGCTTACTGGACCTGTTCCGTATGCGGAAGCCGTGACTATTTGCGTGAATCGGTTAGCGAAGACGATTACAAGAATCCGAACGTTAACAGAAGCCTTATCCAGGTAACCGTTAAGGTTGACGGTGTTGCTGTAAATGCAGTTAATATGTTCAAGTATGTTGAAGCAACTGAAGAAGCATCGGCTTATTATGTATTCGATGCCGAATTCATTGCAGCAGCTACTAAGGCAATCGCACTTAAAGCTAATTACACCTACAACGGTACTGCAAAGACCGGAGAACAAGTTCTTGAAGCTTTGGCAGCAGAAAAAATGAATCTTAACGGTGAATTGGTTGTTGCTATTAAGACTGTTGTAGCAGAAGCGCCTAAGGCGGTCACTATTAAGGTTGACGGTGAACCTGTTGTTATCGAAAACATGTACACTTATGTACCCGCAACCAACAGCGACGGCGAATATTACAAGTTGTCTGACGAGTTCTTTACAGCTATGACCGCTGCATTGGATGCCGATGCTAAATATGAGCAAGTATCCGATGAAGTGCAAAAGCACACTGTTGAGCAACTTATGACGATGTGGCAAAACGCTAAGTTTATCCCTGGATCGTATACAGTTGAAACTGAATGTGTTTTGACTAAGGTTGTTGATGATGCCGAATAATCGGTGATTGAGTGTTCGATGTATCTAAAACAAAGTTTGCTTTAATCAAGTGATTAAAGAGATGATATCGGTTCGCTAAGAGTAGTTTATCTCTTGGCGAATCGGTATATCTCAAATACATATAACTATTGCTATTTGTCATTCATCTTTTTCAATAATATAAGTATTTTATTAATTGACAAAGTGATTAAGCATAACTATTACAAAGAAAAAAGCTTTCGTAAAACGGAGGCTTTTTTCTTTATTATCCTATTATTTATTATCAACGCCGTTTGTGAAGATTGCTGTAAAACAAGGTCGATTTCGCTTGCAAAATAACGTTTTGTATAGTACAATTGTATAAGTTATTTTGTGAAATTTTTAAAGGAGCATCATTGTGACGAGGATTTATTTTATAAGACATGGCGAAAGCGAGTGTAATTTGGCTAAATGTTTTACAGGTCAAAAAGATTGCGCTTTGACCGAACGCGGAATTAATCAGGCGTTATTGACAGCCGATTATTTGAAAGATATAAACTTCGATGTCGTGTATTCAAGCGATCTTGTCCGAGCATATAAGACTTGCGAAATTGTCGTCGGCGGAAAAAATTCGATCGTCAAGGATGAAAAATTACGAGAAATTTACGGCGGAGTTTGGGAGGGAATGAAATACGACGAAATTGCAAAAAAATACCTCGCCGACAGCATTGTTTGGCATTCGAATTTGAGCGAGGCTCGTCCGACCGGAGGCGAAAGCGTGGCAGAACTTTACTCGCGTATCATTTCGGAAGTTTTTAATATTTCCGAACGTCATAAAAATCAAACCGTTTTAATAGTCTCGCATGCGATTCCGATCAGATGCGTTCTTTGTAAAGCGAAGGATGATTCAGTTAAGAATATCGGTAAAATCGATTGGGTAGCAAATTCGTCCGTAACTATTGTAGATGTCGACGAATCTGAAATTAAATTACTCGATGTCGGACATTCGGAACATTTATCGAAAATCGTTACGTGTTTACCTGAAAATATTTAATTACTGTAATCGATCGCTATACATTTTAATCAAAAAACTTATAATAGTAAAGGAACAAGCCTTCATTAAAAAGGAGAGCTTGTTTTTTGTTGAAAATAGTTTGATATATATTATTAATTGTATAGTGCAATGAAGAGATTTAGATAAGTCGCAAACAAAATCCATGCGGCATATGGTACAATCAACCACGCGGCAGGCTTGGAATACATGAAGTTTAGAATGGTGAGTCCTATGACCGCGGCGTCAAGTACGGTTATTAAAATGAGTGATACTGTTTTTAGATCTGCCGTGAAAAAGATAAACGGCCACGCGATATTTAATATCATTTGTGCGATCCATAATATTATTGCAGCTTTTTTTATTATGCCTGCCTTTTGAGTGTCGGTATTGAGCATGACAAACAAGCTGTTACCTATTAAAAAATACAGTATAGGCCACACTATTGCGAACACTGCGTCCGGTGGAGTTAGGGGCGGTCTTGTGTATCCCGTGTAACCTGCGTTCGAGCCGCTCAATATTCCTGCCAAGAATCCGATGCCGAGTGTTCCGCCGACTATTATTATATACGAAAGCGGATTTGCAAATGTTTGTTTTTTCTTTTCTGTCAGATTTATCATAATTTTTACCTGTTTTTAATATCTGTCTTTTAATTCTTAATTATTCGTTGTGGTTTGGTGAAATACATAAAAATTTCGTTTGTGCTTTTAATTTGTTTAAATCTAATTTTAATATTATTATAATAACGTATAATTATAATAAGGAAATAACGGTACGATGATATTTAATCGATTCTAAAACTTTAATATTAATAAAATTATCGTTAGTGCCATAAGGTATGCGGAAAATATCCCGAGAGAATTTTTTTTCATTATTTTTCCTATTAACGCGAGGCTTAACATTCCGAATACAAATGCCGTTGCAAGTCCTGTGATTAATGGCAACGCGCCTATATTGCAAACGGGAGAGGTGAGCAACTCTACGACTGACGAGCCTATTATTATCGGAACGGAGAGAAGAAAACTGAATTCGGTTGCTTCTTCGTTTTCTATGCCGAGACATAACGCGATCGATACCGTTACGCCGCTGCGCGATAGTCCGGGGATTACCGCCAAACCTTGCGCTAATCCCACTGCGAGAGATTTTTTGTAATTCATTCTGCCTTTTCGCGCGAATATTTTTCCGAGAAAGAGCAAAGTCGCCGTTATCATAAAAAATATCGGCAAGTATTTTGTCGATTGCATATCTCCGACGACGTAACGGATTATCACCGCGACGACGGCGGTAACCGCGGTGGCGGCAACCAAGTACAGATTTTCTTTTGACAGCGGATTTTTTATCCTTTTCAGTATGCTTTTTCGATAGTAGACGATTACAGCCGACAACGTGGCGAGGTGCATTATTAATTCGAAACTCAACGTCGGTTTTACGTTCAGAATCTCGCCGACGAGCAGCATATGTCCTGAACTGGAAATTGGTAAAAATTCGGTTAATCCTTGTACCAGCCCCAAAATAAACGCTTGAAAACAATTCATGTTAATATTTATTCTTTTCGATGAGTAAAAATAACGAATTCACGATTATATTTTAAAATATGCTTGCAATCGAGCGAATTTTAATGTATACTATATATACGGTTTTCGGTGTTGATTTTTATAGCGGTCGGAATTTGAATAACGGTTGAGATTTGATTTTTGCCGGATCGGGCTTCGTATAAGCCGATTGTTCAGAGTGTTCGACCCTGCGTTTGATTTTGATTAAACCGTGTTAATCGATATTTATTCGAAAGGAGAATCATATATGAAAAAATATAACGTTCTGGGCGTAGAACCTTTGCTTTTGAGTCAGGTTTATAAGGCATGCAATCGTTTGAGAATGAAACTCGACGACGTAGACGGAACTAAAATTAATTTTATTAAGGGCGATTCCGCTTCTTTGGAAATTAAGAGCGATGAAATCAACATAGTTTTTTCCAAAAAGTACGAACTGTTTTACGCACTTAAACTGATTATGGAAAACGAACGCAAAAAAAGTTTCAAATGCAATATCGATTGTAAATTCGAACATCTCGGTGTCATGATGGATTGCTCGCGTAATGCGGTTCCGAATGTGGAATTTTTGAAAGATTATATTCTAAATCTCGCGCTTATGGGCTATAACGAGCTTCAATTGTACACCGAAGATACATATGAAATCGAAGGCGAACCGATGTTCGGGTATCTGCGAGGACGGTTTACCGCTTTGGAATTGCGTGAAGTGATAGAATTTGCGGCGCAATTCGATATCGAGGTTGTTCCTTGTATCCAAACTCTGGCGCATTTGAATCAGATTTTTAGATGGTCTTGTTATGATAAAGTTCGCGATATAGACGATATTCTGCTTGTCGGACAGCCCGAAACGTATGAATTGATAGACAAAATGTTTGCGTCTTTGTCCAAGGTCTTTACTTGTCGAAGGATTCATATAGGTATGGACGAGGCGCATCATTTGGGGCGCGGCAAGTATACGGACATGAACGGTTCTGTTAATAAAAACAAGATAATGCTCGATCATTTGACCAAAGTGGTCGAGATCGCTCGTAAGTACGGATTCGAACCTATGATGTGGAGCGATATGTTTTTTAGAATCAATTACGGCGGGTACGGTGTCGACGAAAATTCGCCGCGCATTTCCGAAGACGTCATAAATCTTGTTCCGGAAGGTTTGAAGCTTGTTTATTGGGATTATTATTCGGACGATAAATCGCGTTACGATATTATGTTCGACAGACACGCCGATTTTGTAAATAACGAAACATGTTTTGCCGGCGGAGCTTGGAGATGGCGCGGTTGGACTCCTAAAAACAAAATTTCCTGCCGCAGAACGAAACTTGCTTTCCAATCCGCGGTCGAACATAACGTCAAGAGCTTTTTGTTGACAGAATGGGGTGATAACGGCGCGGAATGTTCGTGGAACGCTATTTTGCCCGCCATGAATTACACCGCCGATTTGGCATACGGAGACGAAGCTCACGACGAAAGCTTTTTTGCTTTGACCGGCATGGATTTTAACGGCTTTTCGCAATTGGATTTGCCCGACGAAGTAAGGGGAAGTAATGCAGGTACATTCAGTAAAGATTGCCTTTTTAACGATTATTTTTTAGGCGTTCTCGATCCGTTGATTGTTTACGGCGAACAGAATAAATACAAAGAATATGCGAGCAAGCTTCATAAATTGGCAAAAGCGCCGAGCAATTATTCTTATGTGTTTGAAACCGAAGCATGTCTTTGCGATGTTCTTGCCTTAAAACTCGTTTTAGGCAAGCAAACGCGTGACGTTTACAGAAAAATTAAACTTTCCGACAACGAGCAAGGCAATTCGGTAGCTCGCAACGAGCTTAAAAAATTGATAAAAACAGCTTACGTGCCGTTGCTGAAACTGCTCGACAAATTTTACGACGCGTTTAGAATTCAATGGTATAAAGAAAATAAACCGTTCGGATTCGAAATACAAGACGCTCGTCTCGGCGGCTTAATCAAAAGAACGGAACATTGCATGAAAGTTTTGAAAGAATTCGCTAAGGGAAATATTTCGACAATTCCAGAACTTGACGAGCAGCTCGTTAAGCCGGAATACGGCAGCCGTGCCACAGAAACCTATTTTGACATAAACTGTTATACAAGAAGTATTTCTACGGGTAACATGTGATTATGATTAATATAGTTTTAGTAGAACCGGAGATCCCGCAGAATACGGGAAACATTGCTCGAACTTGCGCGTGTACCGGTTGCGCGTTGCACCTTGTGCGTCCGTTCGGGTTTGAAATAAGCGACAAAACCGTTAAGCGCGCCGGACTGGATTATTGGGATAAGGTCGAAATACATTATTACGATAATCTCGAACAGTTTTTGGACATGCACAAAAACGATAAATTGTATTATCTCAGTACGAAAGCGAAAAAAAGTATTTATGACGTTTCGTATGAGGACAACTGTTATTTGTTGTTCGGTAAAGAAACGAAAGGCTTGCCCGAAGATTTGATATATTCGGATTACGAGCACGCCGCAAGAATCCCGATGATAGGGAGTTTGCGTTCGCTGAATCTTGCGAACTCGGTCGCAATAGCTTTGTATGAAGCTCTCAGACAACACGACTTTTTCGGTAAAGACGTTAAGATAGAACGTTAAGTAAAAAACGCGGCAGAATCGAAACGAATCTCCGAATCGTTATATGATTTTCGGGGTTTACGTTAAATTCTGTTGCGTTTTGTTCGTTTTGGAGTCAATACGAGATAAAGACCGAGAGAAAAACTTGCGGCGTAAAATTAAGAATAAATTCGTTTTCGATGTTGTTTAATTGCTTTTTAAAGTTAAAAATAATGTTTTAGAATATAATTGCGTTGTTTGATTGTAACTATTCGGTTCAGCCTTTTTTAAAAGGCATGAATGCGCGAGGAACGATTAAACCGATGGCGGAGCATATGACGCAACCGATTGTAATTTCGCCGTATAAGAAAAAAAAGCATAATGCGTAAAATCCGACGAAACTTGAAAGTGTCAGAACGAAATCTATTATTATGCGGCTGAAATAAGAGCATTTTATTTTGCCGCATAATAAAAAAATGCCGCATGTAATTGCGCCGTACGCTAAAAAAACTAAATTTATTGTAGTAGACAACATTATTTTAATAACTTTTTAATAAAAGGCTCTTTGCTTTTCGAATATGAAATTCCGTCGATATTACCTGTAAAGCGGAAAATTCTATCTTTTTCGTTAAATCCGCTTACGTTGAAGTTTCGCCCGGAAAGAGTAAGATCACCCATGGAAGTTGCCAGCGATATGCAATTTTCGCGAACGTACACGACTTTTTCCACACCCGTTATTTCGCCCTTTGTCCGCGAATCGAGGGTTATAATATGTTCTTTGTTTTCGTTTAAGGCGACCATGTTTAATTCCTCCCCGTAAAATATTATTCGTTTCCTCTCTTATTTATGATAACGGATTACGAAAGGTTCTTATAATATTGACTAATATGCGACAAAGGACTGTTAAACGATTGATTTTTTTTCGATAAAGCGTTATAATATTTTGAAAGATACGCGATTATTTTTTGAATGAAGTACGCGTAATGCAGTAAAGACACGAGGTATTTATGAACATTAATCTACAACTAGCTCAGGAGTTTAACTTAAAACAGACTTATGCGGATAATATTGTTTCTCTTATAGAAGAAGGCAATACCATTCCGTTTATCGCGCGCTATCGCAAGGAAATGCACGGCGGTTGCGACGATGAGCTTCTAAGAGATTTTAACGATCGTTTGACTTATCTTAAAAATCTCGAAAAGAGAAAAGAAGAAGTCAAGACGAGTATAGAGGGACAGGGTAAATGGACGGACGAACTTGCCGTTCAGCTCGAAAACGCAAAAACGCTTACTGAAGTCGAGGACGTTTATCGTCCGTATAAACAAAAAAAGAAGACGCGCGCTTCCGTCGCTATCGAAAAAGGTTTGCAGCCTTTTGCCGATATTATTCTCGCACAGGAAGATTCGAGAGATATTTCCGAAATCGCAGCTCAATTCGTCAGCGAAGAAAATGGTGTGGCAGACGTAAAAGAAGCCATCGACGGAGCGAAAGATATTATTGCGGAAATCATTTCCGACGACGCCGAATTGAGAAAGCTTTTGAGAGAATATCTTAAAGAAGAAGGTTCGGTTGTTTCCGCTTATAACGCGAAGCAGGAAGACGCCGAAAAACTCGGCGTTTACGAGATGTATAAAGAATATTCCGAAAAAATTAAAACCGTTCCAAGCCATAGAATTCTTGCTCTCAATCGCGGCGAAAACGAAGAATGCTTGAAAGTTTCGCTTATATGCGATAATGCGGTTGCCGTCGATAAAATTAAAACAAGTTACGTAAAAGGTACGTATTTCGGCGATATTATGACCGAGGCGGTAGAAGACAGTTTTGAAAGATTGATTTTCCCGTCGCTCGAAAGAGAAGTTCGTAACGAATTGACCGAAATGGCAGACGAACAGGCCATAAAAATGTTCGAAGTCAATCTTAAGCCGTTGCTTATGCAACCCCCTCTTAAAGGGAAAACGATTTTGGGATTGGATCCCGCATACAGAACGGGTTGTAAAATAGCGGTTATCGACGCAAGCGGAAACGTTCTCGATCATACCGTCGTTTATCCTACTCCGCCTCAAAACAAAACGGAAGAGTCAAAACGTATTCTTATTTCTTTAATCGTTAAATACAACGTCGACGTGATTTCGATCGGGAACGGAACAGCCAGCAAAGAATCGGAAATATTCGTTGCGGATTTAATTAAGGAATGTCCGAGACCTGTTTCTTATGCAGTGGTTAACGAAGCCGGCGCGTCGGTATATTCGGCAAGTAAACTCGGTACGGAAGAATTCCCGCAATACGACGTTACCGTTCGTAGTGCCGTTTCCATAGCGCGTCGTTTGCTCGATCCGTTGGCGGAACTCATTAAAATCGACGTTAAATCCATAGGCGTCGGACAGTATCAACACGATATGCCGCAGAAAAGACTGACCGAAGTGCTTGAAGGAGTTGTCGAAGATTGCGTAAACAGCGTCGGCGTGGATCTTAACACCGCATCGTATAGTCTTCTTTCGTATGTTTCGGGTTTGAATACGTCCATTGCTAAAAATATAGTCGAATTCAGAAAAGAGAACAAATTTACGAGTCGTGCTCAATTGCTGAAAGTTAACAAGCTCGGACCTAAGGCGTACGAACAGTGCGCGGGATTCCTGCGCTTGTCCGACGGCGAAGAAGCGCTTGACAATACGGGCGTTCATCCGGAAAGTTATTCGGCTGCAAAGAAATTGTTGGAAAAATACGGATACTCGGAAGCGGACGTTAAAAACGGCAATCTCGGCGATTTGAAAAATAAAGTGGCACGAGACGGATTGGAAAACGTTGCAAAAGAAATAAACGTCGGAGAGATGACTCTTTCGGACATTATCGACGAAATTATGAAACCGGGAAGAGATATAAGAGAAAGTCTTACTCCGCCCGTGTTACGCGCCGATCTTATGGATATTAACGATCTTAAAGAAGGAATGGAGCTTACCGGTGTCGTAAGAAACGTTATCGATTTCGGAGCTTTTATCGATATCGGAGTTCATCACGACGGATTGTGTCACGTTTCGGAAATAAGCGACAGTTTTATTAAACATCCGTCGGAAGCGCTTTCCGTCGGACAAACGGTTAAAGTCAAGATTATAGGCGTTGACGCTCAGAAAAAACGTATTAATTTGTCTATAAAGGGCGCGAGCGGTTACGTTTCGCAAAAAACCGAAAAAGAAAAAATCAATCGCGACAAGGCAAAAAACAAAGAGCGTTTCGACAAAAAATCCGGTTCGCAACAACGAGGCAACGAAAAGTCGGGAAGTCGCAATAACCAAAAGAAAAACAATAATCTCGAGGACATGTTGCTTGCTTTGCAAAACAAATACAACCGAAGATAAAATCAATTAGTTACGGAGATATAATTATGAACAATCAGACAGTTTTGGTTCTGGATTTCGGCGGTCAGTATAATCAGCTGATTGCGAGAAGAGTACGTGAATTAAACGTTTATTGCGAGCTTATTCCCTTTTCAACGCCTTTTGAAACAATAAAGGCGAAAAATCCCATAGGAATTATTTTTTCGGGCGGTCCGAGCAGCGTTTACGACGACGGCGCACCGTCTGTCGATCCCGATATATTCGAGTTGGGCGTTCCCGTACTCGGTATATGTTACGGTTGCCAGCTTATGGCACATTTGCTTGACGGCGGAAAAGTAGTCGGCGGCGCTCGCGAATATGGAGGAAGAGAATTTTACGTCGATACCGAAAGTTTGCTTTTTAGAGGCGTGCCGCAAAAATCCATGTGTTGGATGAGCCACGGCGATTATGTGGACGCGGTTCCGAACGGATTTGAAGTTACCGCACACACGGATACGTGTCCGATTGTAGCGATGGAAAACAAAAAGCAAAAGCTTTACGGCGTGCAGTTTCACCCGGAAGTAGTTCACACCAAGTACGGAACGGATATTATTCGTAATTTCTTGTATGAGGTTTGTTGTGCTGACGGAGATTGGACCATGGCTGGGTTCGCTACGCGTACTGTCGAAGCGTTAAAAGCCAAAATAGGCGATAAAAAGGTTCTGTGTGCGCTTTCCGGCGGAGTCGATTCTGCTGTTGCAGCCGCTTTGATCCATAAAGCCTGCCCCAATCTCGTTTGTATTTTCGTCGATCACGGATTGCTCAGAAAGGACGAGGCGGAAGAAGTCGTGCGTGTATTTCGCGACGAACAGGGCATGAATCTTATAAAGGTCGACGCGTCCGATTTGTTCCTCGAACAGCTTGCCGGAGTCGAAGAACCCGAAAAGAAACGTAAAATAATCGGCGAGAATTTTATTCGTGTTTTTGAAAAAGAAGCGAAAAAAATCGGAGCGGTGGATTATCTCGTTCAGGGCACGATTTATCCCGACGTAATAGAGAGCGGTACGAATACCAGCGCAAAAATCAAAAGCCATCATAATGTCGGCGGATTGCCATCCGTTGTCGATTTTAAGGAAATAGTCGAACCTTTGCGCGATTTGTTCAAAGACGAAGTAAGACGTTGCGGTTTTGAGATAGGACTTCCTGCGTCTATCGTTATGAGACAGCCCTTCCCGGGACCCGGTCTTGCGATCAGAGTTATGGGTGATATAACGAGAGAAAAGCTGTTTACGTTGCGTGAAACCGACGCTATTTTACGCGAAGAAATAGCCGCGGCAGGTTTGGATACCGAAATATGGCAATATTTTACCGTTTTGACGAGTACGCGTACCGTGGGCGTCATGGGAGATTCGAGAACGTATGATTATACGCTCGCAATTCGCGCGGTAACCAGCGTCGACGGCATGACTGCCGATTGGGCAAGAATTCCGTACGACGTTCTTGAGACGATAAGTAAACGTATCGTAAACGAAGTCAAAAACGTAAATCGCGTAGTGTACGATATTACGAGTAAGCCGCCCGCTACCATCGAGTGGGAGTAATTAAAAAGGCTGGAACGGAATAATGCGACCGAAAATTCGTTTTTAAACTTTGATTTTCGTTTTGCGGAAAATCCGATTGACATAATGTTTATATTAAGGTATAATTAACGAAAAGAACATGCTTTTTAGGTGTAATTACCGATAATTCTATAAAGGAGAGCTTGTATATGAAAATTATTTATAAAGACGGGACGATTGCAGAATGTCCTGAAGAAATGGAACAGGAGGTTCTTCGTCATTCCGCGGCTCATATCATGGCACAAGCCGTAAAGAGATTGTTCCCTGAGGCGGATTTCGGTTACGGCCCTGCAACCGAAAAAGGTTTTTATTACGATGTCGACTTGGGCGAAACCAAGCTCACCGACGAAGATTTGCAGAAAATCGAAAACGAAATGCGTAAAATCGTTAAAGAAAATTTGCCGATCAAGCCTTTTATTCTGCCGAGAGAAGAAGCTATTGCGCTTATGAAAGAGCGCAATGCAAAATACAAAGTAGAGCATATAGACGATTTGCCCGAAGACGCGGTTATAAGTTTTTACGGTCAAGGCGATTATATAGATATGTGCGTAGGTCCGCATATTTGCTACACGAAGGCATTGAAAGCTTTTAAGATTACTCGTCAGTCCGGCGCGTATTGGAAAAACGATAAAAACAATAAGATGTTGACGAGAATAAACGGCGTGGCTTTCCGCACGCAGGAAGAACTCGACGCTCATCTTAAAATGATAGAAGAAGCCGAACGTCGCGATCACAGAAAGATCGGTAAGGAAATGGATTTGTTTATGATGTGCGACGAAGGTCCCGGATTTCCGTTCTTCTTGCCAAAAGGAATGGCTTTGAAGAACGCGCTTATCGATTATTGGAGAGATATTCACACTCGCGAAAATTATGTCGAAGTGTCGACTCCGTTGATCATGAATCGTAAGCTTTGGGAAACAAGCGGTCATTGGGATCATTATAAAGACAATATGTATTCCACGATTATAGACGACGAAACGTATTGCATTAAACCGATGAATTGCCCGGGCGGCGTTATGGTATATCGCAGTAAGCCTCATTCTTACAGAGAATTGCCGATGCGTGTGGGCGAACTCGGAATAGTTCATCGCCACGAATTGAAAGGAGCTTTGCACGGACTTTTCAGAGTACGTTGTTTTACTCAGGACGACGCTCACATTTTTATGCGTAGAGAACAGATTACCGATGAAATCGTAGGCGTAGTCAATCTTATAAACGAAGTTTACAGTAAATTCGGATTTAAGTATTTCGTAGAACTTTCTACACGTCCCGAAAACAGTATGGGAAGCGACGAAGATTGGGAAGCGGCTACTAACGGACTGAAATCCGCGCTCGAAAAATTAGGTTTGCCTTATATCCTTAATGAGGGTGACGGCGCGTTCTATGGTCCGAAAATCGATTTCCATCTCGAAGATTCACTCGGAAGAACTTGGCAGTGCGGAACTATTCAATTGGATTTCCAGATGCCGCTCAATTTCGAACTCGAATACGTGGACGAAAAAGGCGAGCGTCAAAGACCTATTATGATACATCGCGTTTGCTTCGGTTCGATTGAGAGATTTATAGGTATTTTAACAGAGCATTACGCCGGAAAATTCCCCGTATGGCTTGCTCCGACTCAGGTAAGAGTGCTTACTCTTCCCGGAACGGATACTTCGTTTGCGAAGGAAGTTTACGAAACGCTTAAGACGAACGGAATACGCGTCGAGTTCGACGACAGAAACGAAAAAATCGGTTATAAAGTAAGAGAGGCAAGACAGGTCGCTCGCGTTCCGTATATGCTGATTATAGGAAAGAACGAAATCGAAAATAAAGTCGTTGCGGTGCGCGATCGCGAAACTGATCAGACGGAAAGCATGAGTTTCGACGAATTTTTGTACAAGATCAAAAAACAAATTTCTGAGAGAAATTAATTTGACGAAACCAATGAAAGCGTAAGGTTTAATGACTTTACGCTTTTTCTTTGTATTTAAATTAATAAGCATGAGCAAAGAAAAACGTTGCTTTTCCCGCGATATTGTGATATACTATGCGCGGCGATTTTTTGAAAAAGAGTTATTATGCCGCAAATTTGTCCGAAAAAAGACACCGCCAATATTAAAATTTGAATTGCAAACGGAATAATTAAATTAACTATGGAAAAAATATGTACGTTTACCGGTAACAGACCGCAAAAATTACCTTGGGGATACGATGAGTCCGATCAAAGATGCGTAGCTGCGAAAGCTGAAATAAATAACCTTGTTCTTCGTTCGATAGAGGAAGGTTATAAGCGTTTCGTTTGCGGAATGGCATTGGGCGGCGACATGTACTTTGCGGAGTCGGTACTGGAAGCAAAGAAAACGCATAGCATAATATTGGAATGTGCGGTACCTTTTGCGGGGCAAGACGCAAATTGGTCGGCGGCAAACAGAGCCAGATATCGAAAAATATTGGATAGCGCGGACGTCGTAACCGTTCTGTCCGATTGTTTTACGCAATGGTGCATGCACGCGCGGAATCGTTATATGGTGGATAAATCGGATCGCGTAATAGTAATGAATTACGCTTTGTCAGGAGGTGCGTTTACCACCGTGGCGTACGCTGAAAAAAAGAACAAAGAAATTATTTTTATAGAACATAGCAAAAATTTGTAAAATGTGCTTAAAAACAGTTTACAAAACCATGCCAAATGAATATAATATTGGCGCTACAGCATAATTTGAATTATTTAATTCAGGAGAAAAAACATGGAAAAGAAGTCCGTTTATATTTTATGTCCGCGTTGCGAACTTAATTACATCGAAGAAAGCGAAGAATATTGCACCGTTTGTAAAGCGGAAATGGGATTAATCGACGCAAGTATACTTATTCCGGAAGACGACGTCGATTCTTCCGAAAAGCTTTGCCCCGTTTGTAAGGTTAATTATATAGGCGAAGACGAAGAAATGTGCTTTATGTGCGCTAAAGAACGTGCTAAAGCAGAGAAGAACACGGAAGAAGAAAACAGCGACGAATGGACAGACGAATTCGAAGAAACGCCGGAAGACGAGGACGACGGAATGGTTTCGTTGGACGAACTCGAAGAGGAAGAGATGGAAGAAGAGGATGACGAGTGTCATGAGTCCGAACCCGACGATTTCGATTTTTCTAACGTTGATCCGAACGATTTTGAAGAAGACGAAGAAGAGGAAGAGGAGGATGACGAGGAGTAATTTTATTCTTCGAACCTTTTAGTTTCGGTTGAGTCGAACAAATAGGAAATTTCGTAATTGGTTCGGCGTCTTGATCGTATAAAAAAAGCATGGACATAAAAATGATCCGTGCTTTTTGTTTTTTGCTTGTTTTATTTATAAACCGGGGTAAATCGTCGGTAAAAAATCATCGGGGCCGAGCAAAATGTGAAAATAATAAATAGGCATCGCGCTCCAACCGTGACATAAACTGCCTGCGTTCGAAAATGCCGACGAGCCTTCTTCCGTTTCCCAAAACGAGGTTGCACCGGCTTCGACCATTCGATTGTATTTTTTTCGAATATCGTCTAAAATATAATTTTTATATTTATTTTTATCTGTTTTAAGCAATGCGTCGTATTTGAAACAAAGCATCGAAAGCGAAATTTTAGTGATGTCGGAATCGGAAACAAGAATTTCTGCGATTTCTTGCGCTTGTTCGTCTTTTACCGCTCCGCACAGAACGGCTAAAGAATTAACCAATTCGCTGTATTCGTCTTTGTCTGATAGATTTCTAAATAAATGCTTGCTTTTGTCGTAAAATTCTTCGTATATGCGAGCGTTCAGCTTGTTTGAAATCGATTTGTAATCTGCTTCGATACCCAAAATATCGCATATTCGCTGCAATCTGTCCAATGCGACGGATAATAGACAATTAAGCGCGGCGTCGAAACGGGGTTGCTTTTCGTTTGCCGCTACGTTGTCGAGCTGTTCCGTCCATTCGTAAAAATTCCAATAACACGAACCGAAGAAAACAGGCACCAATCCGTTTTGCATTTTAGAAATAAACACGTTAGCTATATCGCGAAGTTTGGGAAATATTTCTTTTGCAAGAGTAAGGTCTTCGGAATATACGGTATATTCATAGACTGCTGTAATGAAATGTAACGAAAACGAAGGGATAACGTAATCGGTTTTATCGGGTGCGCAAATGGTTAGCAGACCGTCTTGTCGTCTGTCTTGAGAAATCAGGTTAAGGCATGCGCGAGGAAAATCGAATTCGCCGAACGCGTAATATCCGCAAATCATCTGATTTCGACTGTCCATCGTGTAAAGCGCTTGCTCTCTCCACGGACAATCTTCGTAATGGTCGTGCATGCAAAGTTCGAGCGTTCTGACGGATATGTCGTATATTCGTTTGTCATCGGGATTTTTTAGGTTGAAACCGATTTTGTTCAGTGGATAGAAACAGGGCAAGACTGTTGCGTATTCGATTGAAATTTCTTTTTGTGCTTGAATTTCAAGATAACGCAATCCTAATCTTCGAAAATAATTAACGTATTCCGTTTTGCCTTTTTTTACGGTTACGTCGACGCTGAAATCTCTGTCGCCTATGATTCTGCTTGCCCAACCGGAATCGATGTGTTCGCCCCAGGAAAAAGTCAGTTTTTGAATTTCTTTGGAGTTAATCGAAAATGCCAAGTATCCGACTTCTTCTTTGCCTATGTCGAACAAATATCTTATTCCGTCGGCGGCGCGTTCGGTTTTAATAAGAGAGGAATTCGAACGATTTGCTACGATTAGTTTTTTAACGGGGCGAGGCATGCCGGGCGCGTCTTGCGAAAATTCTTCGCTCGGAGCAAAATCGTTTGTTCTTCCGATTTTCCAATCGTCTTCTTTTGTCGCGTCGTATTCGAATGACAGCCCGAGTTGACGAGTAATATTTTTGCAAAGTCCGTTTTTGTACGTGCGACTTGTTCTCGAAAGCGTTTGCTTGCCCGAATATGCGTATGTTTTGTTTTTATCGACGATTTCAAACCACAGTCCGGCTTTTCCGGGATAGTAGGAGCTGTTACCCGTTCCGTAATACCAAACGATTACGGCTATGTGATTTTTTCCCGATACGAGATATTCAGAAATGTCGAATCGATCGTAAACTTTTTTATAAGGAAAATCTTTATATTGGTCGGACTGTACGAATTTGCCGTTTATATATAACGTGTAGTCGGAGTCTGCCGAAATGCGCATTTCCGTTCGATTTTTGCCGTCGTGAGTCATTTCGGTGTAAAATTCTCCGTAACTGTCCGCTTCCGCGGTTTTTCCCGTCCAAATCCATTTTGCAAGCGAATTCATTGTAAAAGTGCTCCTTATCGAGATTAAAAGGAAAGCTGCAACGATAACTGCATATTTGTAGTTATGAAATTTTTCGGCGATCCGTTTGTGAATATTATTATATATTACGATTTCGGAATTTGTCAATAATTTTTAATAAATTTTTAAAAACGGCGCTTAATTGCTTTACAACTTTACTGTAATAAAGTATAATATAGACATGACCTTGATGCTAACGAAAAAACGGTTGTATTAAGGTGACTAAAAACGAAGGAGAATACAAAAATGAAAAAGATAATATCCGTAATTTTGGCTGTTATGTTGATTGCCGTTACCGCAATGTTTTGCGCTTGCAATCAAGACAATAAAGACGATTTGGCGAAAATAAAAGAAAAAGGCGTTATTAATATAGGAATAACCAATTATAAACCCATGGATTATTTGGACGAAAACAACGATTGGATAGGTTTCGACGCCGATCTTGCCAACGAATTCGGAAAAGAATTGGGTGTTACGGTTAATTTCATCGTTATAAATTGGAAACAAAAAGTAACAGAGCTTAATTCTGGTTACATAGACCTTATATGGAACGGAATGACCGCCGATACCGAATTGGGCGAAAAGATAGATTTTTCGGTTTCTTACGCAAGAAATTTTCAGTGCGCGGTAATTCGCAAAGACAACGTGACTTCGATTACCGACGTTAATACCGTTAAATCGGCTACGATTGCGGTCGAATCCGGTTCTGCCGGCGATACGGTCGCAAGCGAAGAATTGGGCGTTACTCCCAACGGCGTGAACTCGCAACTCGAGGCGCTTAACGAAGTTTTGTCTAAAACGTCGCAAGTCGCTATAATCGATTATACCATGGCTTGCAGCGTTGTCGGAAAAGGCAGTTATGCCGATTTGACCATCGTAGACACTAATTCCGTCCAGTTTGCGAACGAAGTGTTTGCCGTAGGCGCAAGAAAAGGCAGCAATCTTATCGAAAAACTCAACGAATTCTTCAAAAAGGAATATAACGACGGTTCGCTCGCCGCGCTTTCGGGAAAATACGATAATTTGATTTCGCTTAACGAAGAAGCGTTGAAAACTCTGTAAAAATGGATAATTTCATAAAAGTTACCTGCGATTTATTGACGGGATTTTCGTCGTCGCTCCTGTTGTTCTTTTTAACGCTTTTGATAGCGTTACCGCTCGGTCTTTTGATGTCGCTTTGTACGATGTCAAAAATCGCACCGCTCAGAATCCCCGTAAAACTCGTTGTTTGGATTTTGCGCGGAACGCCGTTGATGTTGCAGATATTTACTATATTTTATGTTCCGGGATTGCTGTTCGGCTTTACTTGGCCGACGATGAATACCGGATGGAGTTGGTTCGATACTACGATAAGCACGAGATTTTTAGCCGCGCTCGTCGCGTTCGCGATAAATTACGCCGCGTATTTTTCGGAAATTTTTCGCGGAGGAATTCAATCGGTTCCTTACGGACAGACAGAAGCCAGCAAAGTACTCGGAATGAGCAACAGACAGATATTTTTCAAAATAACTTTGTTGCAGGTTATAAAAAGGATTGTTCCTCCTCTCGGAAACGAAGTCATCACGCTTGTAAAAGATACGTCGCTTGCGAACGTGATAGCCGTTGTCGATTTGATGTATAAGGCTCAGCAACAATTGCTCGAAGGCATGATTTGGCCGATTTTTTATGCGGGATTGTTTTATTTGTTGTTTAACGGACTCGTTTCGTTTGCGATGGGCAGATTGGAAAAGAAATTGGAATATTTCAAGGTTTAAAATATGGCATTTTTGGAAGTCAGCGATTTAAGAAAAAGTTTCGGCGAAACGGAAATATTGAAAAGTGTAAGCTTTTCTTTGGAAAAAGGCGAAATATTATCGATAATAGGTTCGTCGGGAAGCGGAAAAACCACTCTTTTGCGATGCTTGAATTTTTTGGAGAAAGCGGACGGCGGAACGATAACCGTCGACGGTCGGCAGATTTTTTCCAAAGACGCCGCGAAGAAAACGGTTTCGGAAGAAGAACGCACTTTCGGGTTGGTTTTTCAGGGATTTAATTTGTTTCCGCAATATACCGCACTCGACAACGTGGCTCTTGCAATGAATGCCGAAGCCGAAAGAAAGCTTGCAAAAGAAAAGGTTAAATTTTTCGAACGAAAAAAACGCATGTCCGCGATTAAGGAAATAAATAGAGATACGGCGAAAAATTTGTTGGAAAAGGTGGGACTCGGAGATAAACTCGGCAATTATCCGTGCGAGCTTTCGGGCGGGCAAAGTCAGCGCGTCGCTATCGCGAGAGCTCTTGCTATGAATCCTGCGGTGCTTTGTTTTGACGAACCTACAAGCGCGCTTGATCCCGAACTTACGGGCGAGGTTTTGCGTGTTATAAAAGGACTTAAAAACAAAGAAAACACTATGATTATAGTAACTCACGAAATGAATTTTGCGCGGAACGTTTCGGATAAAGTCGTTTTTATGGCGGATGGAAAAATCGAAGCGATCGGAACGCCGGAGTTCGTTTTCGAAAAGTGCGATTCGGAAAAGCTCGCGGCTTTTTTGAAAAATGAAAAATAATTCGCGTTTTCACGATAATTATGTATAATTTCGTACTGTCGGAAGATAATAATCTTAGCGTAAACGCAAAAGGAGATTATTATGAAAACTACGGGTATTGTTAGACGCGTGGACGACCTCGGCAGAATAGTCATACCGAGAGAATATCGCAGAATTTACGATATTAACATAGGCGATCCGATAGAAATCACAGCCGACGACGAAGGAGTGATAACGCTGAAAAGAGTGGATGTTGTTTCGGAATTCAAGCGAGTGAGCGAAGGCGTGACTTCTTTTTTGAGCGAGCAATTCGGGTGGACGGTGCTTGTTTGCGACAAACGTAAATACATAGCCGGATCGGGGAAGAAAAAAAACTGCTTTTTAGATAAGGAATTGTCTTTCAGAGCGGCACGACTTGTGGAAAACGTGCGAGCTGTCGTTCTTTCTCCGAGCGAAATATTTTCGGAGAAAACCGAATTCGTTTCAGTTCGCATCGAACCCGTTTCGGGCGAACGCGGAGTTATCGGCGCGCTTTTCGTGCTTGCGGAAAGACCTCTTGACGAAACTGACGGCAAGATAATAGGACTTTCGGCACGTTTAGTAACAAACAATATGCAGAAATATTAGTAAAAATGCTTGCTAATCCCGTAATAATGTGATATAATATCTAAGATTCGGAGATGCGTAGATATAAGTATTCCGATGTATGTTTGCAAAAAGAGGTGTATTTGGTTATGACAGGATTATTAAACGGACTTTTGGCTGCTCCGGTATCGGGTTTTGTCGCTGAGTTCTTTCCCGTACTCAGAATAATATTATTGGTATTGACTATTCTTTGCTGTATCGCGGTTATTGTGCTTGCGTTGTTGTCTCCTGCCGGAAGCGAAAACGGAAACGTAGTTACCGGTAGCACGCAGAGCGAGACTTTCTATTCCAAAAATAAATCGCATATGAACGAAGGTCTTATCAAAAAATTAATGATAGGATTCAGTATAGCGACAGCTGTGCTTATCGTATTGTTTTATATTACGATAATTATTTACAGAGGCTATTAATTAAAATTGAAAAAGGACGGGCGCTTGCAAAGTGTCCGTTTTTTTATTGTCGGACGGAGTTATATGAAAAACAAGAAAAAAGGCAGATTTTATAAAAATAAAACTAACAAGAAAAAAGTTGATAAATTAAAAGAAAAAGTTCGTGTAAAAGCATCGACAATCAATGCTGACGTTATGCGCGGAAAAATAGCCGGTACGGGTAAAAGTTATGCGTTTTTTGTTCCGGACGCAGGCGGCGGAGATGTTTTTATTCCGGGAAGCAGATTGTTCGGCGCTATCGACGGTGATATCGTCGACGTTAAAATGATATCCCGCAACAAAGACGCCGGCGAGGGCGAGGTTGTTTCCATAATCAGAAGCCCCAATAGCCGTTTTGTCGGCACGATCGTAGGAAAAACTGTCGAACCCGATCGTAAAGGATTGCCTCGCGGCATCAATATTTCGGGAGGTTTATCCGGCGCGAAAACAGGCGATAAAGTTTTTGCTCGAATGGTTCGAGATCGCAACGGGATAAGTTGTAGAATTATCGAGAAATTGGGCTTGGCGGGAAATACTGACGTAGAGGTTTTGTCGGTAGTTCGTTCTTACGGAATAGAAGAAAATTTTGCGCCTTCCGTATTGCGCGAAGTCGACAGGCTTACCGACGAGATAACTTCGGAAATGCGCGAGGGTAGGGAAGATTTTTGCGACGATACGGTAATTACGATCGACGGAAGCCGTTCGAAAGATTTCGACGACGCTGTTTGTGTAAAACGTTTGCCCGGCGGAGGATACAGGCTGTTCGTTCATATAGCCGATGTATCCGAATACGTAACAAGCGGTTCGAAAACAGATAAAGCGGCGTTCGACAGAGGAACAAGCGTATATTTTTCGGACAGAGTTATTCCTATGTTGCCGGAAAAATTGTGTAACGACGTTTGTTCGCTTGTCGAAGGCAAGGAACGTCTTACTCTTTCGTGCATTATCGATTATTCCGCGGACGGGGATGTTAAAGCAAGCCGTGTAACTAAAGGTATAATAAAATCTTCGGCAAGAACCTCTTACGACGAAATTTACGATATAATGCGTAGCGACGGCAAGCTTACGGACAGAGGCGAAAATATTAAAGAAATGATAAAAATCGCGACCGAACTATATGAAATTCTTGAAAAAAACAGAATTAAAAACGGTTCTATCGAGTTTGATTTTGTCGAAAGCGAAATATTTGTCGACGAATCGGGAAACGTTACGAATGTTGTGGCAGAGGAACGCAATTCGGCACATAAATTAATAGAAGAATTTATGCTTGCGGCTAACGCTGCCGTCGCGAGAACTTTCGAGCGGCTTAAATTGCCGTTCGTCTATCGCGTTCACGCAACGCCTCCGTCCGAAAAAATCGAATCGTTGAACGAGGTTCTTAAAACTTTGGGAATGAGTTTGCCGGACTCGCCCGCTCCCGATCAAGTGTCGAAAATGTTGAGCGAAGTCGACGAGCGTTTTAAGACGATGGTAAATATGGTTACGCTCAGAGCGATGTCGAAAGCGGAATATAAATCGACCAATGACGGACATTACGGATTGAATTTCGCAGATTATTGTCATTTTACGTCTCCTATCAGACGTTACCCCGATCTTGCCGTTCATAGAATAATAAAAAGTTATATAGACGGCGGAAAACAGGCGGTTGCGAAGTATTCCGATTGGGTGAAGGAAGTCGCCGAGCGTTCGTCCGAAAAAGAAAGGATTGCCGAAGAAGCGGAGCGGAAAGTCGACGATGTGCTTAAAGCTAAGTTTATGGAAAACAAAATAGGCGAAGTTTTCGACGCAAAGATAAGCGGCGTTACGGAATGGGGAGTTTTCGCTCAGCTGGCGAACGGAGTGGAAGGCTGCGTCAGAACGGAAAATCTTCCCGGCGGAGTGTATGCTTTCGACGCTGCGAAGTACGCGCTTACTTGCGGAAAACGCAGTTATAGATTGGGCGACGACATAACCGTGCGAGTCGAGGACGTTTCGCTAAACAGAATTAATTTTACCGTGTTCGAGAAAAACTTAAACGAATAATAATCAAAAAATTCCATATAATACCTTCGATTAACAACGGAGGTATTTTTTATTATGTTAAATCTCATTCCTCTTATAATGAGCATGTTTATTTCTGTTCCGCCGGTAAAACCGGTTCCGCCTTGCTTTTCTCCCGTTTCGGTAACGCAAGAATTTCGAAAAGTAAGCAAAGCGCCGAGATCCGAGGCAAGCGAAGGAAGATTGTTCGACGCCGCGGACGGCAATAAGAAAGGAGCGGATGAAAACCAATCGGATAAGTCGTTTTATGGCGGCGGAATAAACGATTTTGAATCGAGCAAAGACAACCGTGATGCCGAAACAATCATAGAAAGGGACGGCAACCGTTCGGATTACGCTAACGGTTCCGACGTAGAAAACGACCGCGACGGTTCGCAGAACGATAGTAACGTTGAAAATGATTTTTCGGATTACAAGACAAGAAAAGAAGAACTCGATAACAGATATTCCCGTCGAGCCGAACTTCGAGAAAAGATTATCGTCGCGCTTGCGGACGTTATAGATTATTACGAAGAATACAATGAACTTACTCATTCTTACACGATGGAGTTGCGTGGTATTTTGAGAGATAACGTCGAAAACAACGGAAATATTCGTCAACCCGAACCGAAACCGATGCCCGATCCGATTCCTCTTCCGACGCCCGATGATAAACTCGCTCGACCTAACGAGGAGAATAACGGAAATTCTTTGTCGAACGGCGGAACGGACAATTACGTCGTATACGAGAATTTGTCCTCTGATTAATAAATGAAATATTACGCGAAAGACGGCGATTAAAAAAATAATCGTCGTTTTTTGTTGCTTTGAAAAGATAAAAAAACCTTTGTTCGATTTTGCGACAAAGCGAAATGCAATTAAGAAATCGATTATCGAAATACGATTCCGACGATAAATGAGAAAAGTTCTTTTGTGAATAGAAACAGCGAGCGCGAAATATCGAAAACCGTTTTACGTGACGTTTGATCGATAAAAGTTTGCGGATACAAACAATGATAGCGAGCAATCGGTTGTAATTTCGTTAAAAAAGATTGAACGCTTTTTTGCAGTAAGCGTAAAACAGTTGCAATTTCTTTGGATATTTAGTATACTATTAGATGAGTTTTTATAACCAAAGAGGTCGATAATGAATAAAATAGGGTTTGACAACGATAAATATCTTTCGATGCAGTCCGAACGTATTCGAGAAAGAATAAACAGATTCGGCGGAAAACTGTATCTCGAATTCGGCGGAAAATTATTTGACGACTATCATGCCGCAAGAGTTTTGCCCGGATTTAAGCCGGACAGCAAATTGCAGATGTTGCTGAAAATGAAAGACGAAGCCGAAATCGTAATTGCGATTAATTCCGACGCCATAGAACAATGCAAAATGCGCGGAGATCTCGGAATAACGTACGACATGGACGTTTTGAGATTGATAGACGCGTTCAGAGAAGTCGGATTATATGTCGGAAGCGTTTGTCTTACTCAGTTTAACGATCAAAAATTAGCCAAAAAGTTTGAAAAAACGCTTAAAAAGCTCGGCATAAAAACTTACAGACATTATCAGATTCCCAATTATCCCTATGATGTGGACGGGATAGTCAGCGAATCCGGGTTAGGCAAGAACGATTATATAGAAACAAGTCGTAAGCTTGTAATAGTCACCGCGCCCGGTCCCGGTAGCGGTAAAATGGCTACTTGCATATCTCAGCTGTATCACGATAACAAGATGGGAATTAAATCAGGTTACGCGAAGTTCGAGACTTTTCCGATTTGGAATATTCCGCTCAAGCATATGGTTAACGTTGCTTACGAAGCGGCTACCGCGGATTTGAACGACGTAAACATGATAGATCCTTATCATCTCGAAGCTTATGGAGTTAGTACGGTTAATTATAATCGCGACGTCGAAATATTTCCGGTGCTTAATCGCATGTTCCAAAAAATATTCGGAGAATCTTTTTATAAATCTCCGACGGACATGGGCGTCAATATGGCGGGAAACTGTATCGTAGACGACGAAGTTTGTGTTGAAGCGTCCAAACAGGAAATAATAAGACGTTATTATACCGCGCTTTGTGACAGAAGAAACGATAAAGTGAGCGATGGTGTGGTTAATAAATTGGATTTGCTTATGAAACAGAACGCAATCAGCGTGAGCGAACGCAAAGTCGTAGAGGCTGCTTGCGCCAGAGCGAACAAAACGGGCGAACCGGCTACCGCGATAGAGTTGAACGACGGAACGATAGTTACGGGTAAAACGTCCAAATTGTTGGGCGCGACGAGCGCTATGCTTTTGAATTCGTTAAAAAAATTAGCCGGCATCGACGATAACGTTTTATTGTTGCCTCCTAATTTGATAGAACCCATTCAGGAACTTAAAACAAAACATTTAGGAGGACATAATCCGAGATTGCATACGGATGAAATATTAATCGCGTTGTCGCTGAGCGCGGTTACCAATCCGCTTGCCGCTCTTGCCATGCAGCAATTGCCCAAATTAAAGGGAACGGAATGTCATTCTACGGTTATATTATCGCAAGTCGATATAAACGTATTGAAAAAGTTGGGGGTCAATTATACGAGCGAACCCATTTATCAGACAAAAAAATTATATCATGCAAAATAGCAAAGCGTAAAAGTACTGTTTGTTTTTTTGTTTCAATAAATAATTAAAAAAGAAGGTATTAAAATGAAATTAGGCGTGGTAGGATTACCGAATGTAGGAAAAAGCACTCTTTTTAACGCGATTACCGAGGCGGGAGCGGAATGTGCGAATTATCCGTTCTGCACGATAGAACCGAACGTCGGCGTCGTTGCCGTTCCGGACGAGAGATTGGACGTTCTTGCCAAATTATACAATACGAAAAAGGTTACGCCGGCGGTATTGGAATTCGTCGACATTGCCGGATTGGTAAAAGGCGCGTCTGCGGGAGAAGGCTTGGGCAATAAATTTTTGTCGCATATACGCGAAGTCGACGCGATAGTTCACGTTGTGAGATGTTTCGAAGATTCGGACATTATTCACGTAGAAGGCAGTATAGATCCCGTCCGAGATATCGAAACCATTAATCTCGAGCTTGTTCTTTCGGACATGGAGATAGTAAAAAAACGTTTAGACAAAGCCGAAAAATACGTTAAGACGGGCGAAAAAAGTTATATCGATGAAGCCGAACTTTTAAGAAAACTGTACGCTCATCTTGAAAACGGAAAATGTATTCGCACTTTGGATTTGAGCAAGGAAGAACAGCTTAAATTAAAAGAATTTTTCTTATTGACGAGCAAACCGGTTATTTATTGTTGCAATATAAGCGAAGAAATGATAGGTTGCGATAACGCGCTTACTCGCAAAGTCGAGGAGTATGCGGCAAAAGAAGGCGCATCTGCTATAGAAATATGCGCGAAAGTCGAGGAAGAAATAGCTCAGCTCGAAAAAGAAGAGCGCTCCGTGTTTATCGAAGATCTCGGCTTGGGCGAAAGCGGTCTTAATCGAGTAATTAAGGCAGGTTATTCGTTGCTTGGTCTTATAAGTTATCTTACCGCAGGTGAAAAAGAGGTAAGAGCGTGGACGGTGGAAGAGGGAACGAAAGCTCCGCAGGCTGCCGGAAAAATTCACAGCGATTTCGAAAAGGGATTTATTCGCGCGGAGATCGTAACATATGAAGATTTGGTAGCTTTGGGTTCGTTTACGGCGGCTAAAGAAAAAGGAAAAGTAAGAAGCGAGGGCAAAGATTACGTTATAAAAGACGGTGACGTCGTATTGTTCCGCTTTAACGTGTAAAAGGAGTTTTTATGGATTACAAGTCGATAATATGCGACGGTATAGATTGCGAGTCGTTAAGCAAAGAAGAAATTTATGCGGCGTTGGCGCCCACTCAGGACGAAAAAAACGGAGATATCTGTCTGCCGTGCTTTAAGTTTGCCGGAAAACTGAAAAAATCTCCGCAAATTATAGCTCAAAACCTTTGCGATACCTTCGTTAAACCCGACATTATAGAAAAAACCGAAGTGGTCGGCGGTTATCTTAATTTTTATTTTTCGCGCGAACATATCGTCAAAAATACTTTATCCGCGTTTATCGAATCCGATTTCGAAATTAAAAATCACGAATCCAACGGCAAAACCGTTTGTATAGATTATTCGTCGGTTAACGTCGCAAAACCGTTTCATATAGGGCATCTTTCGACGACTGTTATCGGCGGTTCTCTTTATCGTATATTCAAATATTTGGGCTATAATGCCGTGGGAATCAATCATCTGGGCGATTACGGCACTCAATTCGGTAAGCTGATTTATGCATATAAACATTGGGGCGACAGAGCTGAAGTGGATAACGGCGGAGTTAAAGAACTTACTCGTCTTTATGTGAAATATCACAAAGAAAGCGAATTGCATCCCGAGATAGACGACGAAGCAAGACATTATTTCCAACTTATAGAACAGGGAGATAAAGAATGTAACGAGCTTTTTAGTTGGTTTAAGGATCTGACGCTCAAAGAGGTAGGTCGCATTTACGACGAATTGGACATAACGTTCGATTCTTATGCGGGAGAAAGTTTTTATAACGACAAAATGCAGCCGGTTATCGACGAACTTAAACAAAAAGAGTTGTTAAAAACGAGCGAAGGCGCGCAAATAGTCGATTTGGAAGAATACGGTATG
>CAZQAC010000016.1:0-32960 GCA_964591125.1 uncultured Lachnospiraceae bacterium | reverse complement strand
GTAATAAAATTAATAATCCGCTTAATTTTGTTGAACAAACGCATATATTCGACAACATAATTCGCGGATTCTTATCGATACTAATGCTTGCGTCGATAACATGTTTTGTTATATCGGCTCGTCCGGTTTATTTGGTTTGTCCGTTTTTATTATTGTTTTATCCCGTTATTTTCACTTTTTTATGTTCACCGCGTGACTTGAAGAAAATATTTAACACCGTATTTGTTGCTATGATAAAACTTATAACATTGCCGGCAACTGCGGTAACTGAATTTTGTGCCGTAATTATTACATTGAAACGCTTAGTGACTAAAAGTAAATTGCTTGAATGGAAAACGTTTGCACATACAAACGGCGACAAGAAATATATAAAAATCAATTTACTTATCGCGTCGGTTTATTTATTGTTGGGTTTTGTTTCAAATAATATTTTAAGTATAATTTCAGGATTGGTTTTTTCGTTTGTGTGGATTGTTCCTTTATTATCTAAACGAAAGAAAGAATCTGAGAGAATAGAACGGGATTTTTTAAAGTCAATTGCATTCGACACGTGGAAATATTACGACGAGCATTTTAAAAACAAATGTTTTCTCATTTCGGATAATTGCTGTTTTAGAAATGAGATTAAATATGCTAATCGTACTTCTCCTACGAATATAGGTTTCTCGTTGGTTGCGACTTTATGCGCGTATTTAAATTCTTTTATCGATTATTCGGAATTTGAAAATATTATTAAAAATATCTTAATCGAAATTGAATTTCTCGATAAATGGCATGGTCACTTATATAATTGGTATAATACTGAAAGTAAAACGGTATTGTATCCGTCTTATGTTTCTACCGTCGATAGTGGGAATTTGTTGATATGTTTGAGCTTTGTTGCGAGATATGTTAACGATGATTTGCGCGAGCGAATTCATTTGCTTATAGAAAATGCAGATTTTGGAGCGTTATTTGATAAAGAAAAGGGTTTGCTTTATATAGGATATAACGGAAACGAGCGTCGATACGATTCGAATCACTATGATTTATTCGCCAGCGAAGCGTTGTTGACGTATGTTTTTTGCGTTTCTTATGGAAAATTACCGGCAAAAATCTTAGATAATTTGTCAAGAAAATCGTTCAAAAATTGTTTATTGTCGTGGACGGGCGGAGCGTTCGAATATCTTATGCCATGGTTGTTTTTACATTTACCAAGCGGAACGTCAATTTCGGAAGGAATATTAAATTTTGTCAAAATTCAGCAAAAAAATCGAAAAAACGGGCTTTGGGGTATATCGGAATGTCAATATGACGCGTTTGATGATAGTGGAAATTATAGATATAAAGCGTTTGGCGTTAAAAATGTTTCCATAAGCAAAGATACCGACGATAGCGTTATTGCACCGTACGCTTCCGTTATGACTTTACTTTTTAACGATATCGCCGCTGTTACTAATATGAAAAGATTAATGAATAACGAAATGTATGGTCAATACGGTTTTTATGAATCTTACGATATAAAACCAATAAAAACTTATATGGCTCATCATCAAGGAATGATTTTGCTCGCTATAACGGATTATTTAATGCCGGATACTATTAGCGATTATTCTTCCAAACCGCAAATTTCTGCCGTAATACAAATGATTGCGGAGATGCAACCAATAAAGGCTTTTATCAATATTAAAAGAGAACAGATTAAAAAAGAAGAACAAGATAAAGTTGAGCATGTAACGATGCATGAAACAATTCCGTCGCTAAATTTCTGCTCCAATGGTCGTTATTATTCGGTTTATGACAGCGATATGTGTGGGTATGGTTTATTTGACGAGAAAACCGTATATAATAACGGAATTGAAATTAATGTATTTCATTACAATAAAGAGATTTTGTTTAATAATATAGATTTTTTTCCCGATAAAACAATTTATGGAGCTTATTACGATAAGATAAACATAAAAGTTATTTGTTCTGTATTTTCCGGATATAACGGAGAGTTCAGACAAATTGAAATTGAAAATAACGGAGACATTGCGTCTAATATTGATTTGTCGTTGTCTTTTTCGCCTATATTGAAAGATTTTGACGCTTATATCGCTCATGCTGAATATAATAAGCTGTTTATCGATTCGTACGTAGTTGACAAAATAAGGGTAATTCATAACAAAAAAAGCGGATTGTATGCTTGCGTTGATATGAGTTATTCCGATTCGTTGTTTTTGAACGGAAAGTGTGTTTTTGAATCTAAAATAACGCTTAAGCCATATTCTAAAATCGTAATTTATTTTAAAATGATGGTTGGTTATAATGTCGACGAATTGATAAGCAAAATGTCGATTTTAAATGACATCGGCATATTAAAAAGAGCCGTTTTGTGTTCTGAAGATGTAGTTAAAACATATTCTCTTCATGATGATGAACAGCGAAAAATAAAAAGATTGGTTTATGAGAGTTTCGGTTCAAACGCTGATTTAATTAGATTTGGTTATCGATTGTATCATCCGGTTGAATGCATTAGTGTCGATAGTGGTGCAGATATTGCCGGAGCAACGGATAAACTAAAAAGATTTGCCTTGTTTTTCAAGTACGGAATTAAGTTTGATGTTGTTATTTCGGTTGGTGAAAATAGCGGCTATTTTGAAGGGTTAAAAAAAATTGTTGAAGAAATAATGGACTTATCCGAAATTCTAAAAGTGAAACCGTCGGATTGTTTTTGTGAAATAATGAGCAAAAATAAGGTAAATCACTTGAAAAAATCAATTATTAAGTATTATGTCAGACATAATGTATTGTGCGAGCAGGAAGAAAGATTAATAAAAATCCAATCGCCGTATGTCGGAAAAAAAATAGAAGGTTTGCCTACGGAAGTTTTAAAGCTGCCATGCGGATATTTTACTAAACAAAATTCATTCGTGTGTCAACGGACTATGCGTCCGTTTTCCAATATTGTGTCAAATGAGAACGGCGGATTTATTATAACAAATAACGGCGGAGGATACACATTCGGAAACAATTCGAGAGAATTTAAGATTACAAACTTTGACGGAATCAGCGATTCCGACTATCCGTCCGAAGTTATTGTTGCGGAAGAGAATGGTAATGTTTGGTCTTTATTGTGCGATAATATAAACGGTAAAGGCGAGAATTATGTCGAGCACGGTCTTGGATATTCGAAATTTTTTGTTTGTTATAACGGAGTATCAAGCGTTGTTTCGGTAACGTTGGATTCGGACGGCACTAAATTTTATCATGTCGATTTGTTAAATCAAACCGAGCATAACAGACGAATAAAAATATATTTTGCCTTTGTTCCTGTTGTAGGCGATTTTTCTTATCGCACGGAAAATGTATTGGAGATAAACGATATCGTCAAAGGCACTGTAGAAATTTCCAATACGGTTTCAGGTAAAAATGTTTTCTTCTATACGGATTCAAAAGACGCGGTATTAGTTTTTTCGGCAGAAAAATCCAAGAAATTACTGAGAACTCCAAAGAAATATCCAATTTTAAGTACTATGTCAGACATAAAATGCGGGGAAAGCTCGGAATTAAACTTTTATATCGGGAGGTCTCGTGAGCTTAAGAACAAAGACTTATTCGAACGACAGAATAATTTTTATTCAGACCTTTCTATGCTTTCAATTTCTTTAAATGATTCGATTTCTTATTTAACGAAATGGTTGCCGTATCAGGTTTTTTGCAGCAGATTTAATGCTCGGTCGGGATATTATCAAATCGGCGGCGCGTATGGTTTCAGAGATCAATTGCAGGATTGTTTAACGATGCTTTATATTTCGCCGATAACAGTCAGACGCCATTTGTTATATTGTGCCGGTAGACAGTTTTCAAGCGGCGACGTTATGCATTGGTGGCACGATCCGTTTTTCGGTGTCAGAACCAAAATAGTTGACGATCGTTTGTTTTTACCTTATGTAGTGGCGGAATATATTGAATTTACGGGTGATCTCGAAATTTTATCGGAAAAAATTTATTTTCTCAAAGACGTTTTCATTCCAAAAGGCAGTGAATCGGTTTGTGACAATATGACTGTATCCGACGAAGAAGCTAGCATGTTCGAACATTGCAAAAGAGCTGTTTTTTCGGTTTGCGATTTAATTGCCCCCGACGGATTGGTTTATATGCGCGGAGGAGATTGGAACGACGCGATGAATTTAGTCGGTGCACAGGGGCGAGGCCGATCGGTATGGCTCAGCATGTTTTTGTTCGAAGTAATCAATAAATTCATCAAATATATTACCGTTTTCGAAGAGAAAAGAAAGTTACGATTATTTATCGAAAAACTCAGAAAGGGTGTGGATGCTCAATTTAACGGAGAATACTATAATCGCGCAGTTACCGACGATGAAGTATTACTCGGCAATCCGTCAAGTCCGGAGTGTAAAATCGATTTATTGACACAATCGTACTGCGTTATAAGCGGTATAGCTGAACCGAACAAAGCGTTATCTGCCGTTAATTACGCTGAAAAATTATTGGTAGACCACGAAAACAAAATAATTAAGCTGCTTGATCCGCCGTTTAAGAATATGGAGAATATCGGTTATATTAAAGATTATCCGCCGGGCGTCAGAGAAAACGGAGGACAATATACTCATGCTGCCGTTTGGTTCGTAATAGCCTTGTTTAAACTCGGATTAAAAGAAAAAGCGTATAAATATTTAACGTATTTGAATCCTATTGAGCATTGTTTAACAAAATCTGATAGCGAAAAATACGGTGGAGAGCCATACGTTATGAGTGCGGATGTTTATTCCGGAATCGACGCCGGTAAGTCGGGCTGGAGTTGGTATACCGGTTCTGCGTCTTGGATGTATATCGCCATAGTTAGGTATTTGTTTGGAATAGATATTAAAGATTCGAAAATAAAAATATCACCTGAATTGCCGGACGTTATAGAAAACGCAACGATAAAAATCAAAAGGAAAGACAGTGTTCTTACCGTTTTTATAGACAATACCGATAAAAGCGGAGATTGGAATTTTGTATACAACGGCGTTTCGTACAATTCAAATATTATAAACATAAAAGATTTAAAACGTTTCGAAACAATAACGCTCAAAAGGAAAAATAATGCTTGAATTCTTTTGCGCAATGTGTTATAATTAAGCTATGGATTTATTTGATATAGCGCAACAAAACAATATCGGTTCGACTCCGTTGGCAGAAAGAATGAGACCAAACGCCTTGTCGAATTTCATAGGACAGGAGCACATTATTTTTCCTGGTTCGCTATTAACGCGAGCGATAAAAGCCGACAAACTCGGGAATTGTATTTTTTGGGGGCCTCCCGGGACGGGAAAAACTACGCTTGCTTCTATTATTGCAAACAGCACGAAATCTCGGTTCGTCAAGTTGAATGCTGTATCGAGCGGTGTTTCGGACGCAAAAAAAATAATCGACGAAGCAAAAAACGCCTTGAAAATGTTCGGACAAAAAACGTATTTATTGCTTGACGAATGTCATAGATGGAATAAAGCTCAGTCTGATTGCATTTTATCTGCCATGGAAGACGGCAGCATAATTTTTATAGGTTCTACGACTGAAAATCCGTATCTTACAATGACAAAAGCCATAATAAGTCGTTGTAGAATTTTTGAGCTGAAATCGTTAACCGACGAAAATATTAAAACAGGTATTTTGAGAGCGATTGCAGATAAAGAAAGAGGGCTTGGCAATTATGACGTAGAATTGACCGAAGATGCTTTGGGACATATTGTATGGGGCTGTTCCGGAGATTTACGTAACGCTCTTAACGCGCTTGAATTGGCAGTATTGACGACACCGCCTGACAAAACGGGAAAAATAATCATAGATAAAAGTGTAGCCGAACAATCCGTGCAGCATAAATCGGTGTCGCTTGATGAAAGCGCAAGCTTTGATATGTTAAGTGCGTTTTGTAAAAGTTTGCGTGGCTCAGATTGTGATGCGGCTCTTTATTGGGCGTTCAGATTAGTCGACGCAGGGTTTGACGCAAGAATTTTGTTCAGACGCATGATCGCTCATAGCAGCGAAGATATCGGAATGGCAGACAGCAACGTATTGCCTTTTGTCGTGGCCGCAATGACTGCGTATGAAAAAATCGGATTGCCGGAAGGCGAGTTGCCGTTGTCGCATGCGATTATTCGAGTTTGCACTGCGCCAAAATCGAATTCGGTATATTTGGCTCAGGTTGCTGCAAAGGACGCTGTAAAGGTCAACGGAGACGGATTTGTTCCGTTACATTTAAGAAATACCGATTATTCGACATCTGACAAATCGGATAGACCTTATTTATATCCGCATGATTACGGCGGATATGTCGAACAGCAATATTTGCCCGACAGCTTGGTGGGGAAGACTTTTTATAATCCGACCGAAAACGGAGAAGAAAAAGCGATAAAAGAATTTTTATCACACATTAAAAATCGCAACAATTTGTAAATCGAAAAAATTTTCGAATCGAATCGTCAAAAATTAAATACACCAAAATAGACCATGGAAAAATTCTATGGTCTTAGATTTTAATATGTGGCGGGAATTAACGATTAATTATCACTCATTCCAATATTTTTTTACGCAAAGTATGTCGTTTGCGTCTAAATCCAACACGTTGCATAAATTTGCGAACGTATCGAGAGCAGGCATTGTTCTGCCTGATACGTATTGTGATAACGTAGGTTGTTTTACGTTAATCTTCTTTGCAATCTCGGATTGAGTCATGCCGCTTTGCATAATTGCCATTGCTAAATTCTTATGAATATCTTCTAAACTAATCATTTTTACTCCTCCATTAAAAATTTTATGATTAGTTTCGGTAAAATTCATTAATTATAGGAATTGCCTATAACATGTTTTTGAAAAATTTACACAGATGTTTTTTTTAGGCGAGAAAATATAGAGCTATAGCGATTATTTTCACTCTATCATATGTAAAACACAAAAACCCGAATACCGAATTTCTTATAACATAAAAACAGCTGTTTACCGTTTTGGGCGAGTAAACAGCTGTTTTTGAAAGATTGTAATACTTAGTTAAAAGCTTTTCCGTTGCAGCCAAGCACGTTGACGAGTTTGTGCTCGACACATTCTTGAATAAGCGCTCTTGCGGGAGATAAATACTGTCTCGGATCGAAATGAGCGGGATTTTCTGTAAAATGCTTTCTGATTGCGGCGGTAAATGCCAATCTCAAGTCGGAATCGATGTTGATTTTGCATACAGCCATAGAAGCAGCTTTTCTTAACATGTCTTCTGGAACACCCTTAGCGCCCGGCATCGTTCCGCCGTATTGATTGATTATGTCAACATATTCGGGTATAACCGAAGACGCGCCGTGCAAAACGATCGGGAATTTAGGAAGTCTCTTTGCAACTTCTTCAAGAATATCAAAACGAAGTTTTGCGTCACCCTTAAATTTATATGCACCATGCGAAGTACCGATTGCGATTGCAAGAGAATCGACTCCGGTCATGGAAACGAATTCTTGAACCTGATCGGGATCGGTGTAGCAAGCGTTTTCGGCGGAAACGTTTACTTCGTCTTCAACACCGGCAAGTTTTCCGAGCTCGGCTTCGACAACGACGCCGTGATCATGAGCGTACTTAACCACTTCGGAAGTAACTTTGATGTTATCCTTAAAAGGAAGTCCGGACGCGTCGATCATGACGGAAGTGAAACCGTCATCGATAGCGGATTTGCAGAGTTCGTAAGAATCTCCGTGATCCAAATGCAGAGCGATAGGAAGTCCGGAATCTTCAACTGCTGCTTCTACCAGCTTTTTGAGATACTTCGGATTCGCATAATTTCTCGCACCCTTGGAAACCTGCAGGATAAGCGGAGCTTGTTGATTTTTACCCGCTTCTACGATACCCTGAATCATTTCCATGTTGTTCACGTTAAACGCGCCGATGGCATAACCGCCTTCATAAGCTTTTGCGAACATTTCTTTTGTTGTAACTAGTGGCATAATTAACCTCCAATAAAATACTTTCGGTGTCATTATACAATATTTAATTTTATTTGAAAAGCGTTTTTTCGGTTTTTTGCAAAAAAAGATAATATTTTTTTCGATATATCGTAATCGGTTGTCAAAAAATTCGATATTATGGTATAATAAATCGACTTTCGGAGGTAAAATAAAATGCTCGATCCAAGATTGACTATTCTTGCGGATAGATTGGTAAATTATTCGGTTGCCGCAAAAAAAGGCGAAAAAGTATTGATAGAAGCGTACGAAGCGGACAACGTGTTCGTTTCGGAATTGGTTAAGGCAGTATATGCGGTCGGTGCAATTCCGTTTGTTGACGTGTTCGATAAAAAAATAGAACGCAGACTACTTATGGGCGCCACGGAGGAAACCGTTAAACTATGGGCGAAATTCGCCGAAGCAAAAATGAACGAAATGGATTGCTATATAGGAGTCAGAGGCGGTTCAAATTCTTTTGAAACTTCTGACGTTCCGGCTTTTAACAACGAACTATATCAAAAATTTTATATGCATCCCGTTCATCATGAAAAAAGAGTAAAAAATACTCGTTGGGCTATTTTACGATATCCTAACGATTCGATGAGTCAACTTTCGGGTATGGCGACGGAAGCATTCGAAGATTTTTATTTTTCTGTCTGCAATCTCGATTATTCGATTATGAATAAGGCTATGGACGAATTAAAAAATTTGATGGAGAAAACGGATAAAGTCAGAATTGTGGCTAAAGACACCGATTTAGAGTTTTCGATTAAAGGAATGAACGCAGTGAAGTGTGCGGGAAATTTCAATATCCCGGACGGAGAAGTTTACACCGCTCCAGTAAAAGACAGCGTAAACGGTGTTATTACTTATAACGCGTCTTCTATAAAAAACGGCGTTAAATTTGAAAATATCGGATTGGTTTTCAAAAACGGAAAAATAATTGACGTAACGGGTAATTATCCCGATAAACTAAATAAAATTTTCGATACGGATGAAGGTGCACGATATGTCGGAGAATTTGCTCTCGGCGTAAATCCGATGATCAAACATCCCATGGGAGATATTTTGTTCGACGAAAAAATTGCCGGTTCGATTCATTTTACACCCGGTTGTTGTTATGATGACGCGTATAACGGAAACGTTTCGGCATTGCATTGGGATCTCGTTCAAATTCACACTCCGGAATACGGCGGAGGCGAAATATATTTTGACGGAAGCCTGATTCGAAAGGACGGAAAGTTTGTTTTGGAGCAGTTAAAAGGGCTAAATCCTGAAAATTTACAATAAGAAATAAAAAACTGCTTAAAATTGCTTGCAAATTTTTGTAAAAAAGTTTATTATGTAGATGAAATTTTATTTCGGAGGAATAAAAAATTATGGTAAATGTAGGTATTAATGGTTTCGGTAGAATCGGCCGTCTCGTATTCAGAGCAAGTCTTACTCGCGACGATATCGTTGTAACTGCGGTTAACGATCCGTTCATCGACGTAGCGTATGCAGCATACATGCTCAAATACGATACGATGCACGGTAAGTTCGAAGGTTCGATCGAAGTTGACGGAAACGCACTCGTAGTTAACGGCAAGAAAGTCGTTTTCTTTGCAGAGAAAGATCCCGCAAACATCGATTGGAAATCTTGCGGAGCAGAATATATCGTAGAATCCACCGGTGTTTTCTGTACTACCGAAAAGGCTTCCGCGCATTTCAACGGCGGAGCAAAAAAAGTTGTTATTTCCGCTCCTGCAAAGGATAAGGAAACCCCGACTTTCGTTTGCGGCGTAAACCTTGATAAATACACTTCTGATATGAAAGTAGTATCGAACGCTTCTTGTACGACCAACTGCTTGGCTCCCATGACCAAGGTTCTTAACGACAAGTTCGGTATCGTTGAAGGACTTATGACCACCGTTCATTCGACCACCGCTACGCAGAAGACTGTTGACGGACCTTCCATGAAAGATTGGAGAGGCGGCAGAGCTGCGGCAGGAAACATCATTCCGTCTTCTACGGGCGCTGCAAAAGCTTGCGCGTTGGTTATTCCCGAAGTTAAAGGAAAGCTTACGGGTATGTCTTTCAGAGTTCCGACTCTCGATGTTTCCGTTGTAGATCTTACCGTTAAGCTCGCAAAACCGACTACGTACGAAGAAATTTGCGCAGCAATGAAAGAAGCAAGCGAAACTTATATGAAGGGTATTCTCGGATATACCGAAGACGATGTAGTATCTTCTGATTTCCTTACCGATCCCAGAACTTCTATCTTCGATAAGAAAGCAGGTATCGCTCTTAACGATACGTTCTTCAAACTCGTTAGCTGGTATGATAACGAGTGGGGCTACAGCAACAAGGTTCTTGACCTTATAGCTCATATGTCGAAGGTCGACGCGTAACCGAAATTCTGCGTCTTAAAGCTTTCGCGTTCGGATTTTTTTCCGCGCGAAAGCTTTAATCGTATTTAAAGGAAGTTTGTTTTATATCGATAAAACGGACTGTTTACATTATTTTTTTAGATTTGAATATTCGAGAGGAAATTTATGAATCTTAAACTTATAGCCGGTTCGACGAATTACTATCTTGCAGATACGGCTCTTACTGTATTTTTTTTGCTTATGACGATTGTAACGATAATCGGCGCAATTTGGTTGTTGGTAAAATATATTAACGTTACCGAGTCTTTTGTAAACGCAACAAAAACGTTACTGATCGTTTTTAGTGCCGGAATTGCCATAAGAATTGTTTTTGCGTTATTCGTTACGGGTAACCGACTTGAATTGAATTCTGTTTATATGGCAATAAGCGAATGGGCGGAATACGGTCCGAGCGAATATATCAGAAGAAATTATTTCCGAACAGGCGAATATTTGTATCCTCTTTATTACTATATTACGGGATTTACGGCAGGTTCGGCTCAAATCGCTGGGGTGGATCCGAATTCGGTATTAATGCAATTGATAATTAAATTACCGCTTATCTTAGGTGACGCTGCAACGGCGTTACTGCTATATGATGCAGGAAGAAAATACCTTAACGAATATGTTGGAGCGATTCTTGCCGCATTAATAATGCTTTGCCCCGTATTTGTGTTTGCGTCTTCTGTTTGGACAAGCGTTTTTAGTTTGCTTACGCCGATATTGTTGGGAAGTTTTTATGCTTTAGTAAATAAAAAACATATAATTGCATTGACGCTTTACGGTTTTGCGATGTTGTTAACGCGTGAAGCAAGCTACTTATTCCCTGTATATTTTGTCTATTACGGCTATATTTGGATTAAATCGATAGTTAAACTTGCAAAAAAAGCCGGCGACGAAAAAGAAAATACTTTACTTGCGATAGAAATTCCCGCAACGGTTGCTTGCGTGGCAATTGTTCAGTATTTGATTTGTTTGCCTTTAACGATAGAATGGTGTTCGGGAAATTATTTTACCACGATATATAAAATATTTATTTATCCTTTAACCGATTTAAAATATTACGCCGATAATGCACTCAGCATTTATAACGTTTTTATGCGGGGCGGTTATGAAACCGATGTTTTATTTAGAAATCAACAAGCTGTATTTTTTATAGCAACGTTTGCCGTTATAATAACGACTTCAGCTGCACTTATTTATTTTTCGAAGAAAAACAGAGCCGTATTGTCGTTAATCGCGACTTTTACGTTCTTTATATTAAATTCGATGTATTTCGATTTTTCCGTAACGGCGATGATTCCCTGTCTTGCTCTCATGTTGCTCTCGTTTGTATTATTAAAGGATAAACGACTTTTGAAAATATTTTTCGGCGAAGCGTTTATTATTATATGTTTTATGTGCGCAGTATTCGTTAGCGCGGGATATTATAATAATTTTGCTCAATCACTATATTTCGGTGGCACTTATACAGGATATATGCAAATAACAGGAAGCGTTGCGGGTACCGTTATAGCGATTATGCTAACCGTGTTATCGTTATGTTTGTTGGTTTATACGGTTAAAGTCGTAATAAACATATCCATGTCCGAAAAAAGATCGACGCTTGGCGGAAAAGAAAGCGTGTCGTTAGGCGTTGCGATTAAGGATTTTATGAAAAAATAAAGGAGTTAAAATGCTTGCAAATATTACCAGTTTCGGATTGCACGGAATAAAGGGATATGAGGTCACTCTCGAAATAGATATAAACAACGGCATGCCCGGGATGGAGATAGTCGGTTTGCCGGACGCTGCGATTAAGGAATCGAAAGAACGTGTAAGAAGTGCGATAAAAAACAGCGGTTTTTTGTTTTCTCCCAATAAAATAACCGTTAATTTTGCTCCTGCAGATACAAAAAAAGAAGGGTCTCTTTACGATCTCGGAGTCGCTGTCGGAATTTTAAGCGCGACCGAACAGTTAAATAATACTGACGGGTATGTTTTTATAGGCGAATTATCTCTCGATGGAAGTTTGCGTCATATAAAAGGCTTATTGCCGCTTTTAATATCAGCGTCGGAACACGGATATTGCAAAGTCATTGTTCCGAAAGCAAATGCGAACGAGGCGTGTTATATCGAAGGAATAGAAGTATACGCTTGCGAAAATTTACGCGAAGTAGTTGATTTTTTGCAGGGTAATCGCATTGTCGAACCTGTTAAAACTCGTGAATTATCCGCATGCAATACTGTTTACGGTTCGGATTTCAAGTATGTAAAAGGGCAGTATATTACCAAAAGAGCTTTAGAAATCGCGGCGGCAGGCGGTCATAATATTTTGATGATCGGGCCTCCCGGCGCAGGTAAAACGATGTTGGCAAGGTGTATACCGTCGATTTTACCCGATATGACTATAGCGGAATCTTTGGAAACAACAAAAATTCACAGCGTAGCCGGGGTTTTAGACGAGAATATCGGAATCGTAAATAAACGACCATTCCGTTCTCCACATCATACGATGAGTAGCGTCGCGCTTACAGGCGGCGGTTCGATGGCAAAGCCGGGCGAAATGAGTTTGGCACATAACGGCGTTTTATTTTTGGATGAAATGCCCGAATACTCTAGAGTTACGCTCGAAAATCTTCGTCAACCGCTCGAAGACGGAGTAATTACCATATCCAGAGCAGCGAGAACGGTTGAATATCCGGCTAATTTTATGCTGGTTGCAAGCATGAATCCGTGTCCGTGTGGTTACCATGGCTCAAAAAATCACGAATGCACTTGCACTCCTATGCAAATAAGTAAATACGTTTCGAAATTATCCGGTCCGTTGATGGACAGAATCGATTTGCAAATCGAAGTAAGCGGCGTTACGTATGACGATTTGTCCGAAAGCGGTTATGCCGAATCAAGTTCGGAAATAAAAAAGAGAGTGGATCGTGCTCGTAAAATTCAATTGGAACGTTATATCGGCTCTTCGATATACAGCAATTCGAAAATGAACGGCGAAATGATTAAGAGATATTGTGCTCTCGACTCGGATGGCGAAAAATTATTGAAAACCGCTTTTGAAAAATTCGGGCTTACTGCAAGATCGTATACTCGTATTCTTAAAGTTGCGCGTACAATCGCGGATCTCGAAGAATGTGAGAACATATCCGCTAAACATATAAGCGAAACGTTACAGTACAGAAGTCTTGACAGGTGTATAAAATGATCACGGACAGCGAAATATTATTTTGGATGTCATTATCAGGCGTATCGATTTCAAAACAATCGAAAGCGATAAAACATTGTAAAAGCGTAAGCGGAGTTTGGAACTCTATCGGTAAAGATGCCGCGCTTGACGAAATTTTTAAAGATAAAGCCGAAATACTGAAACGTTATCATTCCGAACATTACATTTCCGATTGTCTTGAAAGATTAAATCAATTGAAAATAAAAGTCATGAGTATTTATAATCCTTTTTACGGCAATTTGTTAAGACAACCGGAGGTATCTGCGCCTTATATTCTGTATTATAAAGGCAATGCGAGATTGTTTGACAGCGATTGCATTGCGGTCGTAGGCACGAGAGCTTGTTCTGAATACGGAAAACAAATGGCGACGAAAATAGCAAGCGAATTGGCGGAAAACGGAATCACCGTCGTAAGCGGTCTTGCTACGGGAATAGATTCGTACGCGCACGCAGCCGCTCTTGACGTTAAAGGTAAAACAATAGCCGTCTTAGGCAGCGGATTAAATAAAGTTTCGCCTGTTGGAAACGCTCGGCTTATGGAAAGAATTTTGGAAAACGACGGTGCGGTATTGAGCGAATACTTGCCCAATATGATTGCGACGAAATACACTTTTCCCGAGCGAAATCGACTTATAAGCGGGTTATCTAAAGGTGTTTGCGTTGTAGAAGCAGGGAAAAAAAGCGGCGCGCTCATTACTGCGGAATACGCGTCGGAACAAAATCGGGATGTTTTTGCCGTGCCAGGAAATGTAGGAAATCTGCGCTCCGAAGGAACTAATAATCTTTTGTACGAAGGCGCTCTGATTGCCAGAAACGGTAGCGATATTTTATTGCATTACGGAATTAAAATAAAGCAAACGTCTGAGTCTAAAACGGACGGACTTGATGAAGAGAGCAAAAAAATTTTTGATATGTTTCAATTTGAAGATGCGATTTCGTTTGACGATATTGTTGAAAAACTCGAAATGTCGCCGTCGGTCGTTTCTGTAAAATTAACGGAACTAGAAATGAACGGTTTAATAAAAAAAGTGGCTACAAACGAATTCGCGAAAAGCCTGAATTGATTGGAAATTTGGAAGTAGGAGAGCTAGTTGATTTGAAACTTGTAATAATAGAAGGTGTAGGAAAAGTTAAAACGGTAGAAAAGTATCTCGGCAAGGGGTACAAAGTTTTTGCGACGCGCGGACATGTTCGTGATTTACCTAAAAAAACATTGGCTGTAAACGTAAAAAAAGATTTTGAGCCGCATTATGAGATTATGCCCGATAAAGTGGACACGGTTAAGGAACTGAACAATCTAGCCAATAAAGCAGAACAGATTTTTCTTGCAACCGACCCAGATAGAGAAGGAGAAGCGATTTCTTGGCACATAGCCAATATTTTGAACATAGATCCGAAACAGCCCGTAAGAGCGGAATTCAACGAAATAAGTGAAAAAGCAGTTAAGGCTGGCTTGGCGCATCCGCGCGCGATAGATCAAAATCTCGTCGACGCACAGCAGGCTCGCCGCGTGCTTGACAGATTAGTCGGATATAAGCTTTCGCCGGTTTTATGTAAAAAAATTCAAAGTAATTTGTCTGCCGGCAGAGTTCAGTCCGTAACATTGAGATTAATAGTCGAACGAGAACGTGAAATAAGAAATTTTAAGCCCGAAGAATATTGGACTTTTTTCGATAATCTAAAAAATATCGACGACTTTGCAATTAAAGCAACATTGGAAAAAAAGAACGGAAAGAAATTCAAAATAAATAATAAAGACGAACTCGATCTTGTTGTAGACGATCTAAAAAATGCGAAATACGTAGTAAATAAGGTAGTTAAAAAAATAAGCAAATCGCACCCTTCCGCTCCTTTTATAACAAGCTCGATGCAACAAGACGCGTTGAATAAACTCGGTCTTAGCTTGAAACAAACTTCGGCGGCTGCTCAAGCGTTATACGAAGGCGTCGAAATCAACGGCGAGCATGTAGCGCTTATTACTTATATAAGAACGGACTCAACTCGTATATCGCCTGAGGCTCAATCTGCGGCTCGCGCGTATATAGCGGAGCGTTACGGCGAGAAATTCATTCCGGAAAAACCGAATATATTCGCCAGCAAAAAGAATGCGCAAGACGCGCATGAGGCAATACGACCCATTTCGCTTGAACGTACTCCAGAAAGCTTAAAGTCTAATTTAAGTAGCGATAATTATAAATTATATAAATTAATATATGAAAGATTTTTGGCAAGTCAAATGAGCGATGCGCAGTATAACACCGTTACAGCGGAAATCGGCGCGGATAAGTATGGGTTTAAAGTTACGGGAAAAACGCCGCTTTTTGCAGGTTATACGGTAGTTTACAGCAATTATACAGAAGAAAAAGACGAAGATCTCGGCGTAAAACTTCCTCAACTCGACGAAGGCGAAGAACTTAAATTTGTGTCGCATTCGTACGAGCAAAAGTTTACAAAGCCGCCGGCAAGATACACGGAAGCAAGTCTTGTTAAAACGATGGAAGAAAAAGGGATAGGCAGACCTGCGACTTATACGCCTACGGTTACGTTATTGTTTTCGCGTAAATATATTTCGAAAAACGGAAAATTCATCGTTCCTGAACAGCTCGGCGAAGAAGTTACGGATATGCTCGTTAAATATTTTCCCGAAATAATGGACGTACAGTTTACCGCTAACATGGAACAAAAATTAGACGAAATAGAAGACGGTGGCAAAATTTGGCAAAAAGTAGTCGAGGATTATTACAGCGGTCTCGAAGATAAAATTGCTTTTGCAATGTGCGATTCGTTCAGTTTGAAAGCCGCCGTAGAAACGTCGGATATCGTTTGCGAAAAATGCGGTAGCAAAATGGTATTTAGAAACGGTAAATTCGGACGTTTTTTGGCATGTCCGAATTATCCGAAATGCAAGAATACAAAACCTGTCGATGAGAACGATAATGTCATCGAAAATAATCGTAATGAGAAAAATGAGGCCGAAGCAACAGGTGTTATTTGCGAAAAATGCGGTAAGCCCATGGTAATTAAACACGGTAAATACGGCGAATTTTTGGCTTGCACTGGCTATCCGGATTGTAAAAATGCCAAAAATCTTAAAGACGATAACGAAGATTACGGAAAGTGTCCCGATTGTAATCGTCCACTGAAAAAAATAGTTTCCAAAAAAGGCGTGTTTTTCGGTTGCACTGGCTATCCGGATTGTAATTTTACGTCATTATATGTATTATTGCCTGAAAAATGCCCGAAATGCGGCGGTTATTTAGTAAAACGAGTAAAAAATAACGTTAATTATGCAGTGTGCGCAAAAAAAGATTGCGGATATAAACAGGAGATTGAATAATGGTAAATATTATCGGTGCGGGACTCGCAGGTTGCGAGGCTGCGTATCAATTATCGAAGAGAGGAATTAAAGTTAAACTTTTCGATTGTAAACCAATCACCAAAAGTGCCGCTCATCATTCCGATTCTTTGGGTGAACTTGTTTGTAGTAATTCGCTTAAAAGCGACGATATTTCCACAGCAAGCGGTTTATTAAAGGCTGAACTGCGCGAACTTGATTGTTTATTGCTGAAAATTGCGGATTCGGTAAAAGTTCCGGCAGGTAGTGCGCTTGCCGTCGACAGAATTTTATTTTCAAAAAAAATCACCGATTATATTAATTCTGATAAAAATATAGAATATATTCCCGAAATTTGCACAGATTGGGATGCGAATGAGCTTACGATAATAGCTACCGGACCAATGACTTTGAGCGGTTTATCTGAAAAATTATCGCAGCGTTTGGGCAACAATTTATATTTTTACGATGCTGCCGCTCCCATAGTTTCCGGAGATAGCATTGATTACTCGAATGCATTCGTTGCCGATCGCTACGGAAAGGGTAACGGAGATTACGTTAATTGTCCAATGAATAAAGAGGAATATTCTCTTTTCTATGAGCAGTTGATAATCGCGGAACGTTCGGAATTGCATGATTTTGAAACGAATGACGTATTCGAGAGCTGCATGCCTGTCGAAATTATGGCAAAACGTGGATTCGATACTTTAAGATTCGGTCCGATGCGACCGATAGGTTTCAAAGACGAAAACGGTAAACGACCTTTCGCCGTAGTCCAATTGCGAAGAGAAAATGTCGAAGGCAACATGTTTAATATCGTCGGATTTCAAACGAATTTAAAATTCGGCGAGCAAAAACGCGTATTCGGACTAATTCCTGCGCTAAAAAACGCGGAATTTCTTCGGTACGGCGTGATGCACAGAAATATTTACGTAAACGCGCCTACGACTATCGACAGACATTTTGTAGTTAAGCGTTACCCTAAAACTTTAATAGCGGGTCAATTAAGCGGAGTGGAAGGCTATGTCGAAAGCATTATGAGCGGTCTTGTGTGCGGAATTAACGCCGCTTGTATGTTATGCGGAAAACCGTTCGTCGAATTTCCTTCGGAAACGATTATCGGTTCGCTTTGTTCGTATCTCGAAAGAGAAAATGTCGATTTTCAACCGATGAACGCTAATTTCGGTATATTACCGCAGCTACTCGAACGCACTCGCGATAAAAGCAAAAACAAACAGCTTTATTCCGAAAGAAGTTTAAAAGCTTTAAAAAATAGCGGCTGTTTAATTTGATTTATTGTTTGAATTATGTTAAAATATCGTTACAAGGAGTATTTTTATGGAAATTAAGGCGACTACTATTGTTGCAGTGAAAAAAAACGGTAAAACGGTAATAGCCGGTGATGGACAGGTAACAGCAGGACAAAGCGTTATAATGAAAGGCAATGCCGTAAAAGTGAGAAGGCTTTATGACGGAAAGGTTATAACGGGTTTTGCTGGTTCCGTTGCCGATGCGTTTACTTTATCCGAAAAGTTTGAAGAAATGTTACAAAAATATAGCGGAAATCTTATGCGCAGCGCAGTTGCTTTGGCTCAAATGTGGAGAGGAGATCACGGGTTGCGTCAGCTTGAAGCGATGATGATTGTCGCAGACCAAAACGATTTATTCGTCCTTGACGGAGCAGGCGACGTAATTCAACCCGAAAACGGTGTTTGTGCAATAGGTAGCGGAGGAAATTATGCATTGGCGGCTGCTCGAGCATTGGTCAAAAATACGCAAATGAGTGCGCGCGATATTGCGGTGGAAGCAATGACTGTTGCTTCCGAAATATGTATATTCACCAACGGGAATTTGACCGTTGAGGAGGTATGATTTTATGGATATGTCACCTCGACAGATAGTTGCGGATTTAGACAGATATATTATCGGACAAGACAATGCAAAAAAAGCGGTTGCAATCGCTTTACGTAACCGATATAGAAGAAGTCAGCTGACTGAGAAACAGCGAGAAGAAATTACGCCGAAAAATATTATAATGCAAGGTCCTACGGGCGTCGGTAAAACAGAAATAGCTCGCAGACTCGCACGATTGGTAAAAGCTCCGTTCATTAAAGTCGAAGCTACTAAATTTACAGAAGTCGGTTATGTCGGTCGCGACGTGGAGTCGATGATTCGAGATTTGGTCGAATGTTCGATTCGCTTGGTTAAAGACGAAAAAATGAGCGAAATAAGTTCGTCGGCAAAGGAAAATGCCGAAAAAAAAATCATCGATGCGATTACTACTACAAGGCAAAAGAAAAGTCCAGATACGGCCAAAGAGATAATACGCGCTCAAGTCGAAGAAGATTATAAAAGCGGAAAGCTCGATTCACATTTGGTCTCCATTGAAGTTGAAGAAAAATCTCGCCCGATGGAAGCAGTGCCCGGCGCTATGGAAATTAACGTTAACGATATCTTAAGCGGTATAATGCCCAAGAAAAAGAAAAAACGCACGTTAGCGGTTACTGACGCGGTAAAAATATTAGCCGACGAAGAAATGGAAAAGCAAATTGATATGGACAACGTTTATATGGAAGCTATTTCGAGAGCGGAACAGGAAGGCATTATTTTTATCGACGAAATCGATAAAATTGCCGGCAAAGGCGCGTCTCACGGTCCCGACGTTTCAAGAGAAGGCGTTCAAAGAGATATTCTGCCTATTGTGGAAGGTTGCACAGTTATGACAAAATATGGCGCGATTAAGACCGATTTTATTTTGTTTATAGCTTCCGGAGCTTTTCAAGTGAGCAGTATACACGATCTTATTCCAGAATTGCAAGGCAGATTTCCTATACATGTCGTTTTAAAGAGTTTGTCGTACGATGATTTCGTAAGAATACTGACAGTACCCGAGAATTCAATAACTAAACAGTATCGCCAATTGCTTGCGGTCGATAACATAAATCTGATTTTTTCGGATGACGCGATTCAAGCTATATCCGGATACGCTGTTTTGGAAAACGAACGCGGCGAAGATATCGGAGCAAGACGTTTGCACACCATAATGGAATCTTTGCTTGAAGATTTAAGTTACAACGCGGATGGTTCTCATCCGATGACAGATGTCGTTATAGACAAAAAATATGTCGACGAGCATCTTGCTCAGCAGGCAAAGCAATACGATTTGAAAAAATACATTATTTAGCGGGAGCATTTTATGATTAATATACCAAAAGGAACTAAAGACGTTTTACCGCAAGATAGTTATAAGTGGCAGTATGTCGAAGAGAAAATACGCGAATTTTGTCGCATATTTAATTTTAAAGAAATACGTACGCCGACGTTCGAACATACGGAATTGTTTTTGCGTTCGATAGGGGAAGATACGGACGTCGTAGGAAAAGAAATGTATACTTTTCTCGACAAAGCAGAAAGATCCATTACGTTAAAAGCCGAAGGAACAGCTCCTGTCGCAAGATCTTTTGTCGAGAACGCATTAGATGCCTTGTCGTTGCCGCTTAAAATGTACTATATTACGCCTGTATTTCGCTACGAAAAGCCTCAGGACGGCAGACTCAGAGAACATCATCAATTCGGTGTAGAGGTTTACGGCGGAGATACTGCGTATCTTGATTACGAAGTAATTAGCTTGGCATACGAATTTATTAAATTTATGGGGATTTCCGATCTTGAATTGAATATCAACAGCATCGGATGTCCCGAATGTCGAAAAAAATACAATAAAGCGCTTGTTGAGTTTCTTACCAGCAAAAAAGAGAGTTTGTGTCCTACTTGCAAAACGCGTCTTGAAAGGAATCCTCTTAGAATTCTGGATTGTAAAGTTTCGGATTGTAAAGAAATCGTAAAAGACGCACCGAAAATCATCGATTATATTTGCGACGATTGCAAAGCTCATATGAATACTTTGGAAAGATTGTTAAATCAAGGCGGAATTAAATATAAAGTTAATCCCAATATTGTCAGAGGTTTGGATTATTATACAAAAACCGTATTTGAATTTGTAACAAATTCGCTCGGCTCGCAAGGTACTGTTTGCGGCGGCGGAAGATACAATAATTTAGTCGAGTCCGTCGGCGGAAAATCGACTCCGTGCGTAGGTTTTGGCATGGGATTGGAAAGATTGCTCATGTTGACTAACGCGCTCGGGATAGTAATTGAAGACAAGAATCATCCGGAAATATTCGTTGCCTGTCAATCTTCGGAATATTTAGACTTTTGTTTAAATACGGTATCTCGGCTTAGAAAAAAAGGCATTTCTGTCGAAACCGATTTTACGGGCAAGAGTTTAAAGGCACAAATGAAATATGCGAATAAAATTAAAGCCGAATATGTTGTCGTTATAGGCGGAAACGAGGTAAAAACGGGAAATGTTGTTTTAAAACGCATGAGCGACGGTACAGTTGTCGATACGACTATTGATAAAATCGATGAAATATACAGGAGATAGTTTTTTATGTCGGAATTTTTAGGTGATATGAAACGTACGGAATATTGCGGAGACGTTTCGGAAAAGTATGTTGGAAAAAAGATAACCGTTATGGGTTGGGCTGCAAGACGCAGAGATTTGGGCGGATTGATTTTTGTTTGGCTCAGAGACAGATCCGGAATACTTCAAATAGTGTTCGATGCTTCCGAATCTGGTAACGATATATTCGAAAAAGCCGGTCAAATACGAAACGAAGACGTTTTGGCTATAACCGGAACGTTGAGAATGCGTGATGCGGACGCAGTTAACGCATCGTTAAAAACAGGTACGGTGGAACTTGTTGCAGATACGTTGAAGATTTTATCGGATGCTGACGTTGCTCCTTTTATGATCGATGATAATACGACGGCAGGTGAAACGTTAAGATTAAAATACAGATACCTCGATTTGCGTACGCCGGCATTGCAAAACAGAATAATGTTAAGAAGCAAAGTATGTTCGATAGTTCGCAATTATCTTATTGATAACGGATTTTTGGAAATAGAAACGCCTTTTTTGGGCAGATCCACGCCGGAAGGAGCTAGAGATTATTTGGTTCCGTCAAGAGTTCATCCGGGTGAATTTTACGCTTTGCCACAATCTCCGCAGCTTTATAAACAATTATTAATGATCAGCGGTTTCGATAAATATTTTCAAATCGCAAGATGTTTCCGTGACGAAGATTTAAGAGCGAATCGTCAACCCGAATTTACTCAAATAGACATGGAAATGTCGTTTGTCGAAGATGTCGAAGACGTAATGACGGTTGCTGAAAATTTGTACAGAAAAGTATTCAAAGAAACAATCGGATACGAGTTTCCAGAAAAAATTAGACGAATGACATATAAGGAAGCGATGGAAAGATTCGGTTCAGACAAACCAGACACAAGATTCGGCCTTGAAATTCAGGACGTTTCAGATATTGTCGAACATTGCGGATTTAAGGTATTTACCGAAGCCGTTGCGTCCGGTGGAAGCGTTCGTTTTATAAATGCGAAAGGCTTTGGGAAAACCTTATCTCGTCGCGAAATCGATGCATTGGGTGAGTTTGTAAAAACATATAAAGCAAAGGGACTTGCTTGGATATCGGTTAAGGAAGACGGTTTGCAATCTTCTATAACTAAGTTTATGACGCAAGAAACAATAGACGCTATTCTCGAAAGAGCTAACGCCGAAACGGGAGACTTATTATTGTTCTGCGCGGACAAAAACGACGTTGTTTTCGCTTCGCTCGGAGCATTGCGTTTACATCTTGCTGAAAAAGCCGATTTAATAGATAAAAACACTTACGATATTTTGTGGATCACCGAGTTTCCTCAGTTCGAATACAGCGAAGAAGAAAACCGTCTTGTTGCCGTTCATCATCCGTTCACAATGCCCATGGTTGAGGATTTACCGCTCATAGATTCCGATCCGTTGGCTGTTAGAGCAAAAGCTTACGATCTTGTTATTAACGGACAGGAAGCCGGCGGCGGAAGTATAAGAATACATTCCAAAGAAGTTCAAAAGAGAATGTTCGAAGCGCTCGGTTTTACGGATAAACAAATAGAAGAACGTTTTGGATTCTTTGTTAACGCGTTTAATTACGGAACGCCTCCTCACGGCGGATTGGCGTTCGGATTGGACAGACTCATTATGTTGCTCGCAAAAACGGATAACATTAAAGACGTTATTGCTTTCCCGAAAGTTCAAAATGCGTCCGACATGATGACTCAAGCTCCGAGCGAGGTAGAAAGCAAGCAACTTCGTGAGCTTTGTATTTCGATCGAAGAGCAAAAACAAGCTTAAAAGTAAAGAGGTTTGTCATGATAATGGCAAGCCTTTTCAAAATTAGAGGTTAAGTATGAAAATTTATCTCGATCATTCCGCCACAACTCCGTTAGAACAAAGAGTTCTTGACAAAATGATGCCGTATTTTATCTACGAATTTGGAAATGCGAACAGCATTCATTCTTTCGGAAGACAGGGGGCGTTTGCCGTTGACGAAAGTCGCAGAAAAATTGCCGAAATTATAGGCGCAAAACCGTCCGAAGTTTTTTTTACGTCTGGAGGTACTGAATCCGATAATTGGGCAATAAAAGGTGTTACTTGCTTAAAAAAACATGCACATATCATAACGTCAAACATTGAACATCCTGCTGTTTTAAATACATGCAAACAATTGGAAACTGAAGGCGTTTCCGTAACCTATTTGCCTGTGAACGGCGACGGATTTATTATTCCTCAACAATTGGATGACGCAATTACCGACAATACCGTACTTATAAGCATAATGACTGCGAATAACGAAATCGGAACAATTATGCCTATACGCGATTTGGCGGCAATTGCTCATAAAAAAAATGTATTATTTCATACGGATGCCGTACAAGCTGTGGGAACTCTTGCTGTCGATGTTGCCGATTTAGGCGTGGATTTAATGAGTTTTTCGGCTCATAAATTTTACGGACCGAAAGGAATAGGTGCATTATATGTAAAAAACGGTATAAAAATAGAAGGCATAATAAGCGGTGGGCATCAAGAACGTTCGTTAAGGGGCGGAACGAGCAATGTTCCGGCTATCGTCGGCATGGCGAAGGCTTTGGAAATCGCTACGGAAGAACGTGAGAAAAACGTTAAGAAAATAACAGATTTGAGAGATTACTTCGTTGACGGAGTCGAAAAAAGAATAGACGGAGTCCGTTTGAACGGCGACAGAATTAATCGTTTACCGCAAAATGCTAATTTTACTTTTGAAAATATTACCGGCGAGCAATTGTTGTTGGCTTTGGATATGAGCGGAATAGCGTGTTCTTCGGGTTCGGCGTGTTCTTCGGGTTCTCTTGAGCCTTCGCACGTATTGATTGCCTTGGGATTATCGGAGCAAGAAGCTCAAAGTTCGATTCGTTTTTCTTTTGGAAAAAGCAATACTAAAGAAGAAATCGATTACGTTTTATCGGAATTAGAAAAAAATGTAAAAAAATTAAGAGAGTTGAGTCCATTGTTTTCGCAATATAATAGCAAAATAAGTAAAGTTTAAATACCAAAAAGTGTAAGCGATAATTAATCATATTTCACGTAAAAAAACAGATTATATTTATAGGAGGTGAAATTATGAAAGAATTGCTTATGGGAGTTATAGTTGGTATGGTTTCGGGAATTGCGATCGGAATGTCTGATTGCGGTAAAGATTTGGCATGTAAAGCGAAAGGCAAAATTAAGCAGGTCTGCTCATGTGCCGAAAAAGAAATCAACAGACTCGAAAAAAATATTGACGATAAATCGACGCAAGACGACAATGGACAAAAAAATAACAACCAATAAAAATTCTATAAAAAAGACGTGCGTTAAAAGCACGTCTTTTTTTATAAATATAAACAATATGAATCATATTTATTTCATATTTTGGACAAGTAGCTAATATAATTAAAATATCTGGAATCGCCGGAGGTAAACAATGTTATCAAAAATATTGCCGGAAAAGATTTATACGGCTGTAAACGATATCGGTTTTAATTTTATAAATGAAATAAGAATTCGTGATTCAAAACCGATCGTCATCAATGTTTTATCAAACAATCGAATATTAAAAGATAAAAACGGAATTTTTATAACGGCACAAAAAGGCGATGCCGAAAAAATTGCAGCGAGAGCGACTGAATTTTCTTTGTATTCGGTTAATAATCAAATCGTTCAAGGTTTTATAACAATAAACAACGGTATCAGAATCGGATTATGTGGGGAAGTTGTTTGGGAGAACGACAATATCAAAACCATAAAAAATATTAATTCAATCAACATCAGAATCGCTCACGAAATTGGAAATTGTGCAGAACGTTTGATTGGTTTTATTAATATAAACTCTAAATTATTGAATACATTAATAATTTCACCTCCGGGTAAAGGTAAGACCACTATGTTGCGTTCCATTTGTAAAAAAGCGTCTAACGACGGAAACAACGTATTGTTGATTGACGAAAGAAATGAAATTGCAGCAGTTAAAAACGGAAATGCGTATTTCGATGTCGGGAATAATACCGATATTATTACAAATTCCGATAAAAAATATGCTTTTGAATGCGGAATACGATGCATGTCTCCAGATGTAATCATTACGGATGAAATAGTTTCTGAAAGCGATTCGGAAGCGATAATCAACGCATCGGCAAGCGGCATTGTAATCATTGCATCTATACACTCGTCATGTTCGGATGAATTAATAGAAAAAAAGACTTTTAAATTGATATTCGAATCGAAAAGCATTGATCGGTATGTTTTTCTATCTAATAAAAACATAGGCGAAATTGAAAGCGTTTATGACGGCAATATGAAGAAAATTATATGACAAAAAGTTTGATTTTAATAGTTACGACAGCTGGAATAGGTTTTTTTGTCGGAAAATTCTTTTATAATAAATATCACGATAAAAAATTGTTTTATTCCGGTTTAATTGAATTTATACGAAAATTACAAAATAACTTATCGTTTAAACAAGATCGCTTAGTCGATATCGTTGACAACGAAATAATATCTGCAAATAAAGTTTTCATTGCGCAATTACAGGAATTTAAAAATTATTTGCAAAACGGTGGCGAAATCAAAATTGTTTACAACTATCCGAAAAACGAAACGGAAACATTAAAAAAATTTTTTGCCGAATTAGGCACAATTGATTTGTTTACGCAAAAAGAATCTCTAAAAGATTTCGATTTGAAATTTACCGATTCGTTAAATACTTGCGTGAATGAGGAAAAAAACAAAGGAGAGTTGTATGTAAAATTATTTACTTTGATAGGCGTTGCCGTAGGTGTATTGTTAATTTGAGGTGTTTATGGATATCGGTATTATTTTTAAAATTGCCGGAATCGGAATCATTACGGCAATCGTAAATCAGGTTCTAAAAAAATCAGACAAAGACGAAATAGCAACTCTATCTACGCTTGCGGGACTGATTATTGTCTTATTAATGGTAATAAATTTAATAGGACAGCTGTTTGAAAGCTTGAAAGGAATTTACAATTTATTTAATTTATTATGGTAGTTTTTAAGATTGCAATGCTCGGAATAGTGTCGGCATTCAGTGCTATGTCGATAAAAGAAAGTCGCAATGACATTGCAATAACGATAAGCGTTTCGGCTGGAATTTTAATTTTAATCGTTGTTGTTGACTATTTAAGCGGTTTTATTACAGAATTTGAATCCGTAGTACAACGAATATCGATTGACTTTATACCGCTTAAATATATTTTAAAAATAGTATTGATAGGTTTGACAGGTGATTTTTCATGTTCGATTGTGGAAGAATGCGGCCAAAAAGGATTATCGGACAAAATTGCGCTCGCCTTTAGGGTAATTATCGTTTCTTTGATTTTGCCTCTAATAAAAGAATTATTCGAAATAATTATTAAAATAATATGAAAAAATTTTTGACAATTTTTTTATTGATTCTATGTTTATGTGCCAATTCGGCTATTGTGACGGCGTCGGCTGATAGCGGAGAAGGTCAAGACGTGAATTCATTAATAGATAAATTGGATTTATCCGCAATAATCGATTACTTTAATTCTCTCGAGCCAGACGAACAAATGTTTTTCGGTTATTCGGTTGTCGATTATATCAAGTCGGTTGCAAGCGGCGAAGCAAGTTTTGACATCGAAGATTTACTGAATTTATCGTTTTCCGAAATCGCACCGCAAATCGGAGACATGTTGAGTTTTGCTGGACTCTTGATTTCTATTTGCATAATACTTTCGTTGATGTCAGAAATTTGTATCAAAAGAACATCAAATTCAATAAAAAATGCCGCAAATTTAGCGGGTTTAATTACTATATCAGGCATAGTAATATATAAGATTTACGGTATTATTTCTTCCGTAAGTTCATATGTAAGCGAGCTTAAACTATTAATAGATTCGTTTTTCCCGATTTTTTATACATTATTTACGGCAATCGGTGCGTCTTCGACGGTAAACGTCATTAGCCCGACAATCACGTTTTTCTCTTCGATTATCGTTTTTCTAATCGATTCCGTTGTGGTGCCGCTCACAATAATAGCATTGATTTTATCAATAGTCGGAAATTTTTCCGAATCGGTTTCATTGAACAATTTACATAAAACGCTTTGTGATTTTTCAAAATGGATAATCAGAACGACTTTTTTTGTTTTAGCGACCTTTCTTGTTATCAGAGGAGTATCTTCGGGCGTTACCGACGGAATATCTTTGCGTGTCACAAAGTTTGCTCTCGGAAAATATGTACCGATAATCGGCGGATATCTTTCCGACGGATTTAATTATGTAATTGCCGGCAGCATTGCAATTAAAAATGCCGTCGGCATTACCGTTTTTGTTTTGCTCGCTATAAAATTTATTCCCGTTTATTTTTCCGTCATATTAACGTCGTTCGTTTTTAAGTTTGCAAACGCGATTGCCGAACCGCTAGGCGTCGATAATTTCTGTCGTGTTTTTTCAAAAATCAACGATTGTTTAAGCGTTTTGTGCGCAATAGCGGTAGGCGTAACTTTTACTTGCTTGATTTTTATTGCGGGAGTTATTATGTCCGGGAACGTCGTACTATGAGTAATCAAACGAGTTGGGTGTTATCGGTTATAGCCGTGTGTATAATTGCAGCATTGTTGCCATTATTTTTACATGGCGGAAAAACGGAAAGCACAGTAAAAAAATGTGTCGGCATTATTTTGACTTTTATGATAGTTTCACCGTTGCCGGCAATATTTGGTCAACTGAAAAGTTTTGGAGATATAATCGATTCGAATTATAAATTCGATGTCGATTTTGTGGATTATACAAATTCTTATATGCTAAGCTGCATTGAAAAAAATATCGAAAAAGAATTGGCTGAGACGGGAATTACTCAAGCGACTGTTGCTTTTGATGCGGAATATGTTGACGGAGAATTGTTGGTAAAAAATATTATTGTTTATTTGGACAAATCCGTTATAGATAAAAAATTCGAGCATATAGATAAGTATACGGCAGTTAAAAATGCCGTTAAAAATAATTTTAACATTTCGGAGGAAAACATAGTGATTTATGAATAGCTTTTTAGCAAAAATCAAAGAAAAGTTTTCAAACCTCGGTCGTAAGGAAATGCTTGCGATAATTGTTTTGATTCTACTTTTGATTGTTGTCTATTTTTTCGACTCCGATTTTTTTAAAGCAACTAAAACATCTACGACCAATATTTCAAACGATGTCGGTTATTGCGAGAAAATGACTCTGGATATTACCGAAGCCGTGAACTTAATGACAGGTTCGGATAATTGTAAAGTAATAGTTAATTGGAGCGACGAAGGCGAAAGCATAATTGCTTATACGACGACGTCTTCCGGCTCAAATACTTCGAAAACGCCTCAAATAATAACCAAAAACGGAGTAAGCAGTCCCGTTATACTAAAAGAAGAACATCCGAAAGCTTTAAGCGTTGCCGTGGTTTGTCCGTCGAATACGGCTACTGCTACGAAACTCGACATCAAATATATGATACTCACGTTGTTAAATATAGATTTTGATAATATAGCTATTTACAGCTGTTAAACAGTTATAAATAAATTTTGGAGGAATAAAAAATGTTAAGTAAAAAGAGTAAGATTATTGTTTTGGTCGGCATGTTGGCTTTGCTGGTTGTAACTGGTTATCTCAACGTTTATCTGAATAACGCGAACGGAAACAAAAGCGAAAGCGTTACCGCGCAAAACAGCGATTTTTTCACAACCTATCGATCCGATAGAGTGTCGACAAGAAATCAGACCATTTTGTATCTGGATTCAATAATCGAAAACGAACTTTCAAGTAGTTCGGCTGTTGCGGAAGCAGAAAAAAACAAACTTGCGCTTGCCGACGCCATGGAAACGGAATTAAACATAGAAGGCACGATTAAATCGATGGGATTCGATGACGTAGTTGTATCGTCTTCGAATAATTATTACAACGTTATGATTAAAACTAAAGAGCTTTCAAACGATGACGTAGCTAAAGTTTTGGAAATAGTAACAGCTCAAACGGGAACAACCGCGAAATATGTAAGAATAATTCCGGTAGAATGAGAACAAAAGATTTGTAATTTTTAAATATTTGTGGTATAATTGTATTATGGCTTTTTAGGAGGACGAATTATGCCGCAAGGAAATAAGTATCACGCAAATTTTTCGGGTAGTGTCAGCTATAGCAAAAACGTTATTCTATCCATTATTTCGTTAGCGACTATGGAAATATGCGGTGTTGCTTGTCTTCACGGAAAAAAGGTCAATGCTGAGATTAACGGCGATATTGTGGACATCGATGTTTTTATCGATATTAAAATAGGATTCAGTTGCGTCGATATAGCGTTTAAAGTACAAGAAAATATCAAACGCAGCGTAGAATCTATGACAGAATTAAAAACAGGACACATTAACGTTAACGTACTCGGCGTAGATTTTAGCGACAAAAACAACAGCGGAATAAATTAAGGATAAGTTATGAGAAGAACAGCAAGAGAAAACGCTTTTAAGTTAATATTTGAAAAATCTGTCAGCGGCGGTACGGGCGATATTACGTACGCCGTTTTGACACATAGTTTAACACCGAATGAAAAACAATATTTTGATTTATTGATAAGCGACGTTGAGAAAAACAAAGATCGTATTTCAAAAATAATAAAGAAATACTCGCATGCTTATGCTTTGGATCGAATTTATAAAATAGATTTGAGTATACTTTATATCGGTATTTGCGAGATTTTATATAATCAAGATGTTCCCGATAAAGTCGCGGTTAACGAGGCTTTGGAACTTTCAAAAATATATTCGACAGACAACAGCCCATCTTTTATAAACGGAATTCTTGCTTCCGTCATTCGAGATAAAGAAATTCTTTTAAATGACGAAGAGGAAAAAAACGAAGAAAACTGCTTAACGGATGAAAACAATGAAAGCGAAAATAATTGACGGAAAAGCCGTTGCTGCAAAAATAAAAAGCGAAGTTAAAGCCGACGCGGAAATTTTTGAAAGACAAAACGGCAGAAAAATAGGTCTTGCCGTGATTTTGGTGGGCGATAATGCGGCTAGTAAAATTTATGTTAGGAACAAATTTATTGCTTGTTCTGAAAACAATATAAAGTCTTTCGAATATATTTTACCCGATACCGTAAACGAAAACGAACTTATCGATCTCATCGAAGAGATAAACAAAAACAAAAACATAGACGGATTGCTCGTTCAATTACCATTACCTTCTCATATAAATGCCGAAAAAGCATTGGCGCATATTTCGCCGAAAAAAGATGTAGACGGATTTCATGCGTATAACGCAGGAAACCTGTTTTTGGGAAGAGAATGTCTTCGCGCCTGTACTCCGAGCGGTATTATAGAATTGATTAAAAGCACGGGAGAAAGTATAAGCGGAAAGCATGCCGTAATTGTTGGTCGTAGCAATATTGTCGGAAAACCTGTTTCTATGATGTTACTCGAGAATAATGCGACTGTGACGATTTGTCATTCAAAAACGGTTGATTTGGCAAAATATACTCAAATCGCCGATATTTTGGTGGTTGCGATAGGGAAGAAAGAATTAATTAAGGGAAATATGATAAAACCAGGCGCAATTGTTATAGACGTCGGAATGAACAGAGAAAGCGATAAGCTTTTCGGCGATGTGGATTTTTCTCAAGCTTGCGACGTTGCGTCGTATATTACGCCCGTACCCGGCGGTGTGGGTCCGATGACTATCGCTATGCTTTTAAGCAATACCGTAAAGGCGGCAAACAGTGCGAAATAGTTTGTCGGTTAAACAACTTAGCAATTATATTAAAAACGTGTTCGAGGACGAACTTGTTTTACAAAATATAAGCGTTACGGGGGAGGTATTCGAAACATCGCTTTCGAAATACACATTCATTACACTTAAAGAAGACGATGTGACGATTAATTGCGTTGGTTTTAAAAAAAATATTTTACCGAATGTAGGCGAAAAAATAACTTTGACTGGTTCAGTCGGCTATAATCCTAAAAATGCAAAAATTTCTTTTATATTCAACGAGATCGAAGTAATCGGCAACGGATTATATCAGGCAGAGTACTTAAAGCTTAAAGAAAAATTGCGAAATGCCGGTTATTTTAATAAAAAACAAGTATTACCGTCCTTTATAACAAAGGTATGTATGATCACGAGCAACAAAGGAAGCGTAATTCACGATTTTCTTTCAGCAATAGAAAACGGACATTCATATATAGATGTTAAAGTGTATTCGTGTACAGTACAAGGACGAGACGCCGAGACGGAGATTTTAAATCAAATTAAAAAAGCGGATGCCGAAAATTTTGACATTTTAGTTCTTGCTCGCGGAGGCGGTTCTGCCTCCGATCTCGAATGTTTTAATAGAGAAACGTTGGCTGTTGCCGTCGGAAGTGCAAAAACGCCCGTTATTTCCGCGATAGGACACGAAACTGATTTTTCTCTATGCGATCTTTGCGCTTCGTTACGTGCAGGTACGCCGAGTTTTGCAGCAAAGCTCATTACTGAAAACAATTTAAAAACAATCAACCGACTGTATACGCTCAACAACAGACTGCAAGACGCCGTCGAAAATAAAATCAGATATTTATCGTCAAAATTATCCGAAAGAGTTTCAGACATGGCTTTTGAAGCTTCTTGCGCGTTAAACAGAGCTTACGGCAGATTAAGTTTTTTGAACGATTCGATTTATAGCAATGTTAACGATAAAATCGTCGGTTACGACTATGCTATCAAAAATCATGTCGATCACATGATTACTTTGCTCGAAAAAATCGTTAACATAAAAGAAGGTTTATTCGTGAAAAATTGTGTAAAAATGGATTATGTAAATCCCGTAAAAATACTTTCACAAGGTTACGCGGCAATTTATAAAGGTAACGAAAGAGTTTTATCAGCGAAAAACATCGATAAAAAAGACGAATTAAAAATAATCGTGTCCGACGGCAGTATTTGCGCTGAAGTTATCTCAACGGAGGAATCGATATGAATTTCGAAAATAAACTAAACGAATTGGAAGAAATAGTCAAGAAACTTGAAAATAAAGATACAAGCTTGGAAGAGGGTATATCTCTTTATTCCAAAGGAATAGAATTGACTAAAGATTGTTTAGAGATATTGAACGGCGGAAAAGAACGGATTCGCTTGCTCAGACAGGAAATGACGGATTTATTTAACGGAAACGACGGCAATGATGAAAACGAACAATACTGACATATTTGAAAATTATTTAAAAACAACATTCGAAAAATGGAAAAACGACATTCCCGTTGTTTTGGCGCAAGGTATCGATTACAGTTTATTCGGAGGGGGAAAAAGAATTCGCCCCCTAATGTTTTTAGAGTCGTATTCTATTTTCAGTGAAATAGACGAAGCGGCACTGTCGTTTGCAGCCGGAATCGAATGTTATCACACTTTTACGTTGGTACACGACGATTTACCGTGCATGGACAACGACGATTTTCGAAGAGGAAAACCTACAAGTCATAAGGTTTTCGGCGAGGGACAAGCCGTATTAATAGGCGACGCTTTACAGAATCTTGCGTACACTTTTTTAATAAATTCGGTTAAAACACACAAAAACTCAATTGTAGCGATCAATG